>JBHHXO010000126.1:0-9482 GCA_046757125.1 Thiogranum sp. | reverse complement strand
CCGGCATGTAGCGCGCCTCGGCCTCGCGGATATCCACGGACAAACCCTGCGCATCATCCTCGTCAAGCTGCAACTCGCCGGGATCGAACAACTCGATCCAGACATCGAGCAGCTGGTTCTCGCTTATCTCGCCTGCCGGTCTGTCTATCTGCACATCGCCGTCGATATCGCGATGGGAGCTGATGGTGCCGCACCCTGCCAGCAGCATCAGCGGAACAAGCAACAGGCTGCGCCATAACATACCGGAACCCGACCGCTTCAGCGGGTTCCCTGTTTGTATTTTCGATATTCTTCCCACAGTTTTTTCTTCAGTTCCGGGTCCGTTTCCCGTTCTGCCGCCTCGCGCAACTGACGGGCGACGACATCATCACCACTGCCATCCGTACTGTCTTCCGGTTGGCCGCCGGCGCGGGGCTGCTGCCCGGAACCACCCGCCGCACCACCAGCCACCGGCGGTTCGACGGGAGCACCATTGTCCCGGGAACCGGTAGCGACACCCGCAGCACCACTGCCCGCAGCGCCTCCATCCTGCCCGCCCCCGTCTGTAGTCCCCGCCCGGGCGCCACCACCTGCCGTGCGTGGCCTGGCGGCTTTTACCCGTTCCTGTTCGCGCAGCAAGCGCTGGTCGAACTCACCCAGATCAGCATTGAGTTCAGCGTCCAGCGTGGCCGCCCGCTCGGCATCGGTCTTTTCAGCCTGCTGATCGACAGGTGCGGGCCCGGTCTCGGCAGGCGGCGGCCGCGGGCAATCCACGTCCGCCGGCACCGGTATCCGTGCCGCTGACAGCGCCGCGCAGTCGCTGGCCACGCGTTGCCGCAAGCGTTCCACATACGCGGCATACTCACGGGCTTCAATCGCATCCAGACCGCCCGCCTGCCGGTGGCGCCCGAAATCCTTCTGTGCCGCCCGCAGCGCAGCGTGGTCAGCCCGCAGCCGCTCCAGCAGCAGCGCTTCCCGGGCAGCCCCGGCGGGGATGGCAAAAAACAGCAGTAACAGCGCTAATGGCAATCTGGGCATATGTCTACCGGGCTCCCATACCTGCGACTGACAGCCCGGGAGTCCCCGGGTTTCCCGGTTATGATAACTGCAAGCACCAGCAGGCGCGACAAGGCGCCGGAAACCGGCGGAGAATCAACTAAACTGGTCTGTATCCATCAGATTCCGGAGCGACCTGCCGCCATTTTGGCTATGAACCAGGCAGTTGATTCCCATGTATTCAGGGGCTGCGCAAGCCTGCTGCACAAAAACGCCCTGTCGGCAAATCTTGCCGTTATCGTGGTTGCACTGTTGCTGGTATTTCTTTTGCAGCCCCGCGTGGACCCTGTCTGGCTGACCGACTGCAAACCCGAACAGCTGGAACTGGAAGTGACGGAAAACGTCATCGTGAAAGAAACCGAACAGTCCATCGCCACCCTGAACGAATTACGCAAGCTGGGCATCTCGCTTGCCATCGATGATTTCGGCACCGGCTACTCATCGCTCAGCTACCTGAAAAAACTGCCCGTCAACAAACTGAAAATCGACCGGTCCTTCGTAGCCGACATCGTGCGCGACCCCGATGACACAGCCATCATCCGTGCCGTCATTGCACTGGGCACCAGCATGAACATGGACATCATTGCGGAAGGCATAGAAAACGAAGCACAGGAAGCATTCCTGAGAGCGGAGAATTGCAAATTCGGTCAGGGATTCCTTTACGCGAAACCCGGGCCCGCTGAAGACATCGAATATTTCATAAGGAACCAGGCTCGTTACCGACGCCAGGGGTAAAGGGAATATACTGTTTTTCAGCGTCTTGAATAAAGTACGCGAACACACCGGAGTATTTGCTCCTTCATCATCCCGAAGTCTCTGGTTCTCTATATTTTGATGCCTGCCCTGCTCCGGAGGAATCCGGCCATTATTGTGAAACCCATGATTAATTATGAATCTATATTGACAATACAGGAAATATGGATTCATAATTAATCATGCTGTCCGAAACCCGAATACGCGAGGTCTTTCATTTCTGCTTCCTGGAAAGACTGCTGAAATCATCTGACCCGGGCATATATATACTCAAGGGCGGGGTAAATCTGCGCTTCTTTTTTAACAGCCCGCGCTACTCGGAAGACATGGATATCGATGTGCTCGCAGGCAATGTCGCCACGTTGAAAAAGAACGGTTACAAAATCCTGCAAGATGCTGCATTCAAACGCAGCCTGCGTCTGTTCGATATTGAAGATATCGAGATCAATGACCCGGGCAAGGCAAAACAGACTACGACTACACAGCGCTTTCGATTTGCCCTGATCACGCCTGCCGGCCACCGCCTGCCCACCAAGGTCGAATTCTCCCGGAGAAAACAGGGTATGGTTGATGACGCCCCCATGGAACTCATTGACACTGCTATCGCCCGCCAGTACCGGAAGCTGGCCTATCGTTGCCGTCACTACCCCGGAGAGGTGGCTGTTATCCAGAAAATCAGGGCGCTTGCCGGTCGAACGGTGACGCAGGCGCGTGACGTGTTTGATCTCGCCATCCTGTTCAGGGGGGGGCACACCTTTTCGGCAACGCAGAAGCCTTCGATTACCAAACCACAGTTAACCCGGGCGATTGATTGCCTGATGAGTCTGGGCTGGGACGACTACCAGGGGCAGGTAGTGGAATTCCTGGATAGCGAAAGCCGCTCCGAATACGGCACAGAGTCTGCGTGGAGATCCTTGCAGGCACTCGTTCTGAGCACACTTGACGCAAATGCTTGATATTTTCAACAGTACGGATTTCATCATCTTCACGACACGTGATTTTTCCAACTACAGTCACATATCCATGTCTGCCGCCTCAAAACGCCTGCAACGACTGGCCGACAGGAAACTTTTGACTCGAATCACAAAAGGCCTGTGGGCGAACACCAGCCACCCCTGGTTTCATCCACTGTCGTGCGTACCTTACCTGCTCGACAAGGAACAGGGCTATGTCTCGTTCCTGACGGCTCTACACCTTCACGGCCTGGTATCCCAAATCCCGAAAACCGTACAGATCGCCACAACCGGCCATGCCCGTACGCTGAACTCGCCCGTCGGCCGCTATGAATTCCTGCAACTCAAACCGGAACTCATGAAACAGGGCATCGAATGGAGTGACACACATCTGCCGTACCTCATTGCCAGCGCCGAGAAAGCCCTGATAGATACCCTGTATCTCTCGACCCGCAAGAAGCGGCGCTTTTCACGCTTGCCAGAGGTGGAAATCGGGCAACCTGCCTTTCGCGAGCGCGAATTCAAACGACTGCTGAATCAATTGCCCATACCGCCCCGCATTTCGGCCTTGATGCGAACTCGTTGGGAAACATTTCGAGATAGAGATTAAAGAGACTGCGGGGGATTAATCGGCGTAAAAACCACACGCCGATTTACACCCAAACAGAGCAAACCTGTAGCCTGGTGGTTATTTCAGATGGCGGAGAGGGTGGGATTCGAACCCACGGATCCCGCGAGGGATCACTTGATTTCGAGTCAAGCCCGTTCGGCCAGCTCCGGCACCTCTCCGGGGTCTGATTTCTACTTGAAAATCAATGATAAGTAGCCCAAGCTTGGGCTGCTACCAGAGCAGCGGCGCAATTGTAACCCATGCCCTGCCCTGAAAGCTAAAAATTCCTGCCGCTGACCCGCTACATACTATATACAGGTTGTCGAGTGCAGAGCTTTTCTGACACCCCCATGCGTTTATCCCTTGTCCTGCTTTGCCTGTTCGTAACGGCCTGCGACCTGCTGCCGAAGTCGCACCTGGACCGGGTCCTGGACAACGGCGAGCTGCACGTGCTGACGCGCAACAGCGGAACCACTTATTACGAGGGCCCGCACGGGCCGGCCGGGCTGGAATACGAGCTGGCCGCGGGCTTTGCCGAATACCTTGGCGTAAGACTGAAAATCGAAACCCCCGAAAGCCTGTCCCGGATCCTGAAAAAAATACAGTTCGGCCTGGCCGATATGGCAGCGGCGGGGCTCACGGTCACCGACGAGCGCAAGGACATGCTCAGTTTCAGCACCAGCTATCAACGCATCACGCCGCAACTGGTCTACCGCGTCGGCACGCGCACCCCCAGAAACCTGGATGAGTTGCAGGGTAACCTCGAGGTTGTCGCGGACAGCAGTCATGCCGAGCGCCTGCGCCTTCTGCAGGATGAATACCCGAGCCTTTCATTCAGTGAAAACAGCGAACTGGACAGCGAGCAGCTGCTCAACCTGGTGTGGGAGCAGGTGATCGACTACACGGTTGCGGATTCCAACGAAGTTGCCATCAGCCGGCGCTTCTACCCCGAACTGCGCGTGGCATTCGACATCAGCGCAGCCGAGTCCCTGGCCTGGGCGTTTCCGCGCGGCGAGGACCGCAGCCTGATCGAAAAGGCGGACGAATACCTGAACATGCTGAAGGACAACGGCCGGCTTGAGCAGTTGCTGGAACGTTACTATGGCTACGTATCGGATTTTGACTATGTCGGAACGCGGCGTTACATGAAGCACATAGAACAACGCCTGCCGAACTACCGGCACTGGTTCGAGGAAGCCGGCAAGGCAACGGGCATCGACTGGCGCCTGCTGGCGGCCATCGGCTACCAGGAATCGCACTGGAACCCGAAGGCGGTATCACCGACCGGGGTGCGTGGCATCATGATGCTGACACAGGGCACTATGCGACAGCTGGGCATCAAAAAGAGCCGCCTGGATCCGCAGGCCAGCATCGAGGGCGGCGGACGTTATATCGCGCGGGTGAAAAACAGGGTCCCCGAACGCATCCCCGAACCTGACCGCACCTGGATGGCGCTCGCAGCCTACAACATAGGCTTCGGACACCTGGAGGATGCGCGCGTACTGGCACAGGGAGACGGCGCTGACCCGGACAAATGGATCGATGTTAAAAAATACCTTCCGCTGCTAAGCCAGAAAAAGTGGTACCAGAAAACGCGGCACGGCTACGCGCGCGGCAACGAACCGGTGCGCTACGTGGAAAACATTCGCAGCTATTACGATATTCTGGTGTGGATAACAGACCGGGACAACGAACCCACCCCCAGGTCACCGGCACTCACTATCACCACGCCGGCCCTGTAGCGGCTCAGGCCACCTGAACCGGAATGGAACTGCGCTGGCGCACGATACGGTTATCCGCGTCGAGGTAGACCAGCACGGGATGAAACCCCGCGGCTTCCTGCTCGCTCAATACCGCATAGGTGCAGATAATAATCCTGTCGCCCGGGTTGGCCTTGTGAGCGGCCGCGCCGTTGATCGAGATAATGCCCGAGTCCCGCTCGGCCTGGATCGCATAGGTGGTGAAACGCTCGCCGTTGGCAAGGTTGTAGATCTGGATCTGTTCGTAGGCATGGATACCGGCGGCGTCCAGCAGCGCACGGTCGATCGCGCACGAGCCTTCATACTCGAGTTCGGCGTGCGTTACGTGTGCGTGGTGCAATTTGGATTTCAGCAGCGTGATCTGCATCCGTTTCAGTCCTGTCTACAATCAGCGGGGCTATTATCCCAAGATCCTCAATCCTCTGCAAACCTTGGAATTTTCGGGCTTTTGGAATATTACAGGCCGACGTTGTCTATCAGGCGCGCCTTGCCGAGGCGCGCCGCCGCCAGCACCCGCGCGGGCCGGGCGCCGGTTGCGAGCGGCTGCAGCGTCTCCGCGTGGCGAATACTGACGTATTCCGGGCCGAATCCCGCCGCCGCAAGCTTTTCCATCGCCCGGGTTTCCAGCTCCCGGCAGGCCTGTCGTCCTTCCCGCAGCTGCGCCGCGACCTCGCACAGGGTCTGGTATAAAAGCGGCGCCAGCGCGCGTTCAGCGGCACTCAGGTAGCGGTTGCGCGAACTCATGGCCAGGCCGTCCGCCTCGCGCACCGTGGGCACGCCATCGATCGCAATCGGCCAGCACAGGTCCCGCACCATGCGCCGGATCACCGCCAGCTGCTGGAAATCCTTCTCCCCGAACACCGCCACGTCCGGCTGCACCAGATTGAACAGGCGGGCCACCACCGTCGCCACACCGGCGAAATGGCCGGGCCGGAAATCATCACACAGCCCGCGGCTGACCTGCGGCACGTCTATCCGCGTCGTCTCCTCGCTACCTCCCGGATACAGTGTCTCGACGGCGGGGGCAAACAACAGGTCCGTTCCTTCCCCCTGCAGTTTTTCCTCATCACTTTCCAGCGCGCGCGGGTAGCTGTCGAAATCCTCGCCGGGGCCGAACTGGGTGGGATTGACAAAGATGCTGGCCACCACGCGCGGCGCCCGGGTCCGGGCATGCCGCACCAGCGCCAGGTGGCCTTCGTGCAGGTCGCCCATGGTCGGCACGAAGGCCACCCGCTCGCCGGCGCGGCGCCAGGCATTGACCACGCCGCGAAGGTCCTCGACCGAGGCCAGCGTGCGCATCAGTCGAAGCAGTGTTGTTGTGCGGGGAAGCGCCCCGCCCTGACGGCCTCGACGTAGGCGCGCAGGGCAGCCGGGATGTCGGCCGCGTCGGCAAGGAAATTGTGCGAGAACGTGGGGCGTTTGCCCGGGGTTATTCCCAGCAGGTCGTACAGTACCAGCACCTGTCCGTCACAATCCGGACCGGCGCCGATACCGATCGTCGGGATACGCAGGCTTGCGCTCACCTGCCGGGCCAGCGCGGCAGGGATACACTCGAGCACCAGCACCGATGCGCCGGCATCCTGCAACAACAGCGCGTCGTCCTGCAGGCGTTGCGCGGCATCGGCCTCGCGCCCCTGCACCCGGTAGCCACCGAGCTGGTGCACGGACTGCGGCGTCAGGCCCAGGTGCGCACAGACCGGCATGCCCTGTGCGGTGAGCGCGCGCACGATACCGGCAACCGCCTCGCCGCCCTCCAGCTTGACCATCTGCGCCCCACCGTCCCGCATCAGGCGGGCGGCGTTGTCCAGCGCCTGATCGACACGGCTGTAACTCATGAACGGCATATCGACGATGCGTAACGCGCTGCGCCCGCTGCGCGCGACACAGGCGGCGTGATAGATCATGTCTTCCATGGTGACGGGCAGGGTCGAATCGTGCCCCTGCACCACCATGCCCAGCGAATCTCCGACCAGCAGCACCTCGACACCCGCGTCTTCCAGCAAACAGGTAAAGCTGGCGTCATAAGCGGTGACACAACTGATTTTTTCACCGCGCTCTTTCAGTCGCAGCAAGGTGGTGATGGTAACGGGTGCGCGCTCAGCCATGCTATCCCCCGGGCATGCCGATACGCAATGCCTCCGGCATCGGGTTGAAAAAATGACGCCCGCTTTTCACCAGCGCCAGTTGTTCGAGCAGTGCCTGGTAATCGGATTCACTGTCCACAGGGTTGATCTCGGTTGCGTTCACAATAAGCAGGGGCGCTTCGTCATAATAGTGGAAAAAACGCGTATAGGCCTCGCACAGGGACTTCAGGTAACTGCCCTCGATACTCCGTTCGTAGCCGATTCCGCGCTTGCCGATGCGCTTGACCAGCACGTCCACCGGGGCCTGCAGGTAGATCACCAGGTCGGGCCTGGGCACGTCGATGGTCAGATGCGAATACACCTGTTCATAGAGCTTGAACTCTTCATTGTCCAGCGTGAGTCTGGCAAACAGCCGGTCCTTGTCCATCAGGAAATCGGCAACCCGCACCGGTTCGAACATATCGCCCTGGCGAAGTTCCTGCATCTGCTGGGCACGCTGCAACAGAAAGAACAGCTGGGTCTGCATCGCAGCGGCACGCGGGTTGCGGTAAAACCGCTCCAGGAACGGGTTATCGGCGGCGCCCTCCAGCAAAAGCTCGCTGCCAAACGTCTCGGCCAGGCGCCGCGCCAGACTGGTTTTACCTACACCGATGGGCCCTTCAACAACAATAAAACCGGGATTTTCCATTCATGTTCTCTTTGTTTTTCAACCGGCAGACAGCGCGGTCTCCTGCAGGCGCAGCAATCCGGCACGCGGGCACTGCTCCAGCAGGGACTTCACACTGCCCAGACCGGGCACTACAAGATCTTCGTCAATTTCCGCCAGCGGGTACAGTACAAAATTACGCAGCGCCAGCCCCGGGTGCGGCACCTGCAAACGTTGCGTGGCAATCACTTCACTCCCGTATAGCAGGATATCCAGATCCAGCGTGCGGGGACCCCAGCGCTGCTCCCGTGTACGCCCGTGGGCCAGTTCGATGCCCTGCAACCGGTCCAGCAAGTCTTCCGGCGGCAGGCCGGTTACCAGCTGCACGACAGCGTTCAGGTAATCCGGTTGATCCTGCGGTCCCATCGGCGCGCTGCGGTACAGTGACGACTGCACCTGAACGCCGCTCCCGGGCAGGCCTGCCAGTGCGTGGATGGCGCGCCTGAGCTGGGAGCCGGGATTTTCCAGGTTACTGCCCAGGCCGATAAAGGCCACCTGTTCATTCATCGGGCTGCCGTGCGGGTTTGCGCTTGCGCGGCCGGCGCCGGCGTTTTTTCTTCGGCGCGGCCGACTCGACCATCTGCTCGCGGTCACCGGTATTCACCTGCTGGAAGTCGGTCCACCACTCGGCCAGCTCCTTGGGCGCTTCGCCCGCTTCGCTGCGCAGCAACATAAAGTCATAGGCCGCGCGAAAGCGCGGATGTTCCAGCAGGCGGTGCGGCGCCTTGCCGTGCCGGCGTTCAAAACGCGGCTGCAACATCCAGATCTCGCGCATCGGAAAACTGAACCGTTTGGGCAGGGAGGTCACCTGCACCTGCTCCGCGGCGATCTGGTTACCGGCTACCTGGGAAGCTTCCAGCGCCGTCGCACCCTGGTCAAGGAACGCCTGCGCCCGCAGGCGCATCGGTTCCCACAGCAGGGTCGCGAACAGGAACGCCGGCGTTACCGGCTTGTCTTCCGCCAGCCGCCTGTCGGTATTTTCCAGCGCGCGCAGCACCAGCGTCAGCGGGAAGCCCTGCTCCTCGTGACTCAGGGCCTCGTCGGTCATCGGGAACAGGTAGCGGAACAGGTCGTAGTGGCGTAACAGCTCAAAGGTCGCCACGGCACACCCCCCCAGGAACAGCTTCAACACTTCCTCGAACAGGCGCGCCGGCGGGATATCCTCCAGCAGGTAGCCGAGGCGGTGCATCATCTCCTCGCTGTCCGGGTGAATCCGGAAACCCAGCTTGGCGGCGAAGCGCACCGCACGCAGCATCCGCACCGGGTCTTCCCGGTAACGCGTTTCAGGATTGCCGATGACGCGCAGGACACCGGCTTTCAGGTCATCGAGGCCGTTGACATAGTCGACCACGGAAAAATCACTGATGTCGTAATAGAGCGCGTTCACCGTAAAATCGCGGCGCCAGACATCGTCCTCGAGCGTGCCGTAGACATTATCGCGCAGCAGCCGGCCCTCGTCCGAGTGGGCGCTTTCGTCACCGTCCGGTTGCCGGTTCTCGTGGCGGGCGCGGAAGGTCGCCACCTCGATCACCTCGCGACCGTAACGCACGTGCGCCAGGCGGAAGCGGCGCCCGATCAGGC
>JBHHXO010000125.1:0-9614 GCA_046757125.1 Thiogranum sp. | reverse complement strand
TGCCGGGCAAATCAGGGTGCGGGCGCTTGGCCGCGACGGTGAGGCGTTCGAGCTGGAGGCCGAAGGCCTGCTGGCGGTATGTATCCAGCACGAAATTGACCATCTCGACGGCAAACTGTTCGTGGATTACCTGTCCCAGCTGAAACGACAGCGCATACGCAAGAAACTGGAAAAACAGCGTCGCCACGGAGAGGGTGACCAGTCCCCCGGGCAGCACGCCGAGCCGGTTATCTGAGCGCCGGACACCGGGATGACGATGCGCGTTGTATTCGCCGGCACGCCGGATTTCTCGGTACCCGTCCTGCAGGCCCTGCTGGACAGCGGGCACAGCGTGGTCGGGGTGTACAGCCAGCCCGACCGTCCTGCCGGCCGCGGCCGCAAGCTGACTCCGGGGCCGGTAAAACAGCTTGCCCTGCAGCACGCCGTCCCGGTTTTTCAGCCGCTCAGTCTCAAGCCCGTTGAGGCACAGCGGGAACTCGCCGATCTGGAACCCGATTTGATGGTGGTGGTCGCCTATGG
The DNA here is from genome assembly GCA_046757125.1 of Thiogranum sp. Classification (GTDB taxonomy): domain Bacteria; phylum Pseudomonadota; class Gammaproteobacteria; order DSM-19610; family DSM-19610; genus Thiogranum. The sequence goes on along the minus strand of JBHHXO010000125.1, from coordinate 9,095 downwards.
CCTGATCCTGCCCCAGGCGGTACTCGACCTGCCCGGCCGTGGCTGTGTGAACCTGCATGCATCGTTGCTGCCACGCTGGCGCGGCGCGGCGCCCATACAGCGCGCCATCCTGGCGGGTGACCGTGAATCGGGTGTGTGCCTGATGCAGATGGAGGCGGGCCTGGATTCGGGGCCGGTGCTGGCTGAAGCCAGGACCGCTATCAGTAGCGACGATACCGGGGGCACGCTGCACGATCGCCTGAGCGTGCTCGCGGCCGAACTCCTGGCGACCCACCTGGACGACCTGGAACAGGGTGTGCTGGAGGCGCATGTTCAGGACGAAGCCCTGGTGACCTATGCCGGTAAACTGGATAAAAGCGAGGCGCTTGTCGACTGGCAGCGCGACGCGGCGTACCTGGAGCGCCAGGTGCGGGCTTTTAACCCCTGGCCGGTGGCCCAGACCGGGTACGATGGCAAGATGCTGCGTATCTGGAGTGCCCGGGCCATTGAAGGCTCCGCCGCACCGGGGCGTGTCGTGACAGCCGGCAAGCAGGGTATCGATGTGGGCTGCGGGAGCGGATGCCTGCGCCTGCTGGAAATCCAGATGCCCGGCGCGAAACGGCTCAGCGCGGCAGATTTCCTCAATGCGCGCCGTGTCGATGGAGTGGTGTTCGAGTAGCCACCAATCCGCGTGTCCAGCCAGCCCCGCAAAATAGCCACGCTACTCGTCCACCGGGTGCTTGATGAAGGTAATTCCCTGGGCAGCCTGCTGGGCCTGCAGCTTGCAGGTCTGGACGACCCGCGGCAGCGGGCACTGGCCCAGGAGCTGGTGTTCGGGACCCTGCGCTGGAGTTTCCGCCTCGAGGCGCTGCTGGCGCGCCTGCTGCGCAAGCCGTTGAAGAAAAAGGACCGTGACCTGCACGCCTTGCTGCTGGTCGGGCTTTACCAGCTATTGATGCTGGAAACCCCGGCTCACGCAGCGGTCAGCGAAACCGTGGCGGTTGCAAAGCAGCTGGGCAAGCAGTGGGCAACCGGCATGGTCAACGGTGTGTTGCGCAACGCCCAGCGCCAGTCCTCAACACTGCTGGAGGCCATCGGAGACAACGCTGTCGCGCGCTGGTCGCACCCGGCGTGGTGGATCGAGCGCCTGCAACAGGACTGGCCGGACGACTGGCAGCAGATCCTGGACGCCGGTAACCAGCGTCCCCCGATGGTGTTGCGCGTGAATCGCCTGCAGGTGGAGCGCGAGGACTACCTGCAGCAGTTGCGGGCGGCAGGTATCGAGGCGCAGGCAGTGCCGTTTGCGCAGGCGGCACTGAGGCTGGAGACCCCCGTCGGTGTGGACAGCCTGCCCGGGTTTCATGAAGGCCGGGTTTCGGTGCAGGACGGTGCTGCGCAAATGTGTGCAGCGCTGCTGGACCTGCGCGCAGGGCAGCGTGTGCTGGACGCCTGCGCAGCGCCTGGCGGCAAAACCGGACATATACTCGAAACAGAGTCCCGGCTGGAACGTCTGCTGGCGATCGATGTCGATGACAGGCGCTTGCAGAAAGTGCGGGAGAACTTGCAGCGCCTGCAACTGGATGCTGATTTGCTGGCGGCCGATGCCGGCGACCCGCCGTCCTGGTGGGACGGCAGGCCTTTCGACCGGATCCTGCTGGATGCCCCCTGCTCTGCCAGCGGCGTAGTGCGCCGCCATCCGGACATCAAGCTGCTGCGCCGCTGTGCGGATTTGCGCGCCCTGTCACAACAGCAACAACGCCTGCTGGAGGCTTTATGGCCCTTGCTGGCGTCTGGCGGTATGCTGTTGTACGCGAGCTGCTCTGTGTTTCGCCAGGAGAACAGCGCCAACCTGCAGGCCTTCCTGGACCGGCACGCGGAAGCCGGCGAGCTTCCATTGCAGGTAGAGTGGGGTAAAGTACTGCCGGTGGGGCGACAGTTGCTACCCGGTGAACACGACATGGATGGATTTTATTTTGCGTGTCTGACCAAGGCCTGAAAAACACAGCCTGTGACGCTATACCCGAAAATTACGTTTGATGTTGTCCGTATCCACAGCCCGCGCTGCAGGGCTGTGTGTCTGTTGCTGACGCTCTGTCTTCTGGCTGCGCCACTGTGTGCGCGTGAAACAACCATATCGAATCCCCGTACCTTGCTGGTGGACGGTGTCTACCGCCTGGGTGCCCATGTTGATTTCGACTTCAACGAAACCCTGTATGACGCCCTGCATAACGGCGTACCCCTGCTTATCGAATTGCGCGTCGAGGTGCTCCAGAAGCGCGCGTGGTTATGGCCCGAAGTGGTGGCGGAACTCCGGCAACGCTTCAAGCTGCAATATCACGCCCTGAGCCGCTACTACCTGGTGCGGAATTTCAGCTCCGGCGTGCAGTTCAGTTTTCGCACCATGAACGAGGCGCTGGAGTATATAGGCAACGTGTACGACCTGCCGTTGATCGACGCCAAACTGCTCGATCCAAAGCAGCACTACGTGGTGCGTATGCGCGCGGATATTGACGTCGAGGCCCTGCCCACACCGGTCCGCTTGTGGGCCTACCTGGGTTCGGCGTGGAGCCTGAAAGGCAACTGGAAGCAATGGCAGCTACAGCCATAAGGCATTCCAGGCTGGGCATCTGGCCGATGCTGGTATTGTTTGGCGTCCTGCTGGTATCGCTGTCGTTGATGAGTGACGCGACGCATAATTCAGAGCGCTTCGGCCAGCTGTATTCCTGGCTGCTGCTGCTCAATACCCTGGGCCTGGTGGTGCTGACCAGCCTGATCGGGACCAACCTGTACTGGCTGGTTTCCCAGTACCGCGCACGGGCGCCGGGTGCCCGGTTGACCTCACGGCTGGTAGTGACCTTTGTGATACTCGCCGTTGTCCCTATCTCGATCGTGTATTACTTCTCCCTGCAGTTTTTGCAGCGCGGCATAGACACCTGGTTTGACGTGCAGATCGAGGAAGCGCTGGACGATGCCCTCGAGTTGAGCCGGGGTTCGCTGGACGTGCGTCTGAACGACCTGCTGAAAATCACCGAAAAGATCGCCGAGGAAGTGTCGGACATGACGCCGGCGCTGATCCCGATCGGGCTCTATGACCTGCGTGTGCTGAGCGGCGCAGTCGAACTCAGCGTGTTCGGTCTGGACAATCGCATTGTCGCTTCCAGCACAGCCGAGGGCAGCAATATCGTGCCCAGCCGCCCCGTCGGGCATGCGCTGATGTCACTGGCGCAGGGGCGCTCCTATATCGGACTCGACCCGGTCGGGGATTCCGGTCTGTACGTGCGCGCGGTGGTGCCGGTGCAGGTGTCGAAGTCCGGCGTGGAGCCGCTCACCCTGCAGGCGCTGTACCGGATACCGGAACGCCTGAGCAAACTGGCGGACAATGTTGAAAACCAGGTGGTGCGTTACCGGAAGCTGGCGTACCTGCGCAAGCCGCTCAAGTACAGTTACATTCTCACCCTGTCACTGGTGCTGGTATTGAGCCTGCTGTCGGCGGTGTGGGCGGCGTTCTATTCGGCACGGCGCATGGTCGAGCCCATAGGTGTTCTGGCGGAAGGTACGCGTGCCGTCGCCGAGGGTGATTACAGCCAGCGCCTTCCGGTTACCAGCGAGGACGAGCTCGGTTTCCTGGTACGGTTGTTCAATGATATGACGCGCCGCCTGTCCAAGGCACGTGACCAGGCGCGCAGCAGTCAGCAGGAGGTGGAAGGCCAGCGCGCCTACCTGGAAACGGTGCTGGGCAGCCTGTCATCGGGCGTATTGAGTATCAGTGCGAACGGGGAGTTGCGTACGGTCAACGAGGCGGCCTGCGAGATTCTCGGTATCGACCTCAGCGGCCAGCTGGGGCACACGCTGGACAGTATTTCCGGGCGTTACGCGTTTCTCGAGCCCCTCTTTTCGCTGGTGCGAAAGCATTATGCAGAGCAGGTATCGGACTGGCAGGAGCAGGTCGAGCTGTTCGACAGCGCCGGTCGCAGGGTGCTTTTGTGCCGCAGTACCGCCCTGCCCGTCAGCGACGAGTCGAGTGGCGGCCAGGTGCTGGTGTTCGACGATGTGACGGACCTGATCCGGGCACAACGGGATGCCGCCTGGGGTGATGTCGCACGCCGCCTGGCCCACGAGATCAAGAACCCGTTGACGCCGATCCAGCTGTCGGCGGAACGTTTGCGCCGCAAGTACCTGGCCGGCATGAGCGGCAAGGAGGCCGAGATCATGGACCGCGCCACCCGCACCATTGTCCAGCAGGTGGAAACACTGAAGGAGATGGTCAACGCCTTCAGCGACTATGCGCGTGCGCCCATGCTGCAGCTCGAGCCGGTCGACCTGTACGAGCTGTTGCGCGATGTGGCGGACCTGTACACGGGCTCCAGGTTGCATATTCGCCTGGACCTGGTCGAGCCGGTGCCGATGCTGAACGGTGATGCGGGCCGCCTGCGGCAATTGTTGCACAACCTGTTTCGCAACGCCCTTGAAGCCGTGCGTCAGCAGCCGCGGGGCGAACTGCTGGTGCAGTCACGATGGATACTGGATGCCGGTGAGCGCTTTATCGGCCTGTCTTTTGAAGACAACGGCAGCGGCTTCTCCGACGAGGTGCTGGAGCGTCTGTTTGAGCCGTATGTGACGACCAAGACGCGTGGTACCGGACTGGGCCTGGCGATCGTCAAAAAGATAGTTGAAGAGCACAATGGCCAGATCCGCGCCCAGAACACCGAGCAGCATCACGCCTGTATCGAGTTGCGATTTCATGCCGAAACCCAAAAAGCTTTATCGTAAGGCGCGCTGCTCTATAATGGCCGGTGATTCTCAGTGATAATCAAACTTTGAACGACTCCATGAGCAACGGGAATTAACATGTCCTCTGGCCACATTCTGGTGGTAGATGATGAGCCTGACATTCGCAACCTGGTAAAGGAAATCCTTGAAGACGAAGGGTTCGAGGTCAGTGTTGCGGAAAGCGGCGAAACAGCGCGGCAGGCGCGGCGCATGCGCCGGCCCGACCTGATCCTGCTGGATATCTGGATGGATGACGTGGACGGCATTACGTTGTTGCGCGAATGGTCTGAAGGCGGCAGCCTGCCCTGCCCCGTTATCATCATGTCCGGCCACGCCACGGTGGAGACCGCGGTGGAAGCAACCCGCCTGGGTGCCTACGATTTCATTGAAAAGCCGATTTCGCTGGCCAAGCTGCTGCTGGTGGTCAACCGGGCGCTCGAGTCAGAAAAACTGCAGCAGGAAAATATCGGTCTGAAACGCCAGGCGCAACCGGTCAACGAGCCGGCCGGCAAAAGCGAGGTCATGCAGGCCTTGCGCGAACAGGCCAAACGGATTGCGCAGCATAACACCTGGGTGCTGATCAGCGGCGAGGCCGGTGCGGGCAAGGAGGTCGCGGCGCGCTATATCCACGCGCAGAGTTCACTGCGGGACAATGCCTTTATCGAGGTGGCGGTCGGTTCCATGTCCGCGGAGCATTCCGCCGCCGAGCTGTTCGGTTCCGAGGACGGCGATAATATTGTTTACGGCCGTCTCGAACAGGCCAACGGCGGCACCCTGCTGCTGACAAATATTTCCGATATGGACCTGCAGACCCAGTCGCGCCTGTTGAGTGTCTTCCAGAGCCATTCCTTCCTGCGCATGGGGGGTACCGAGCCCGTGCCGGTGGATATCCGGGTAATTGCGACCACCTCCAAGGACCTGGAGCAGGAAGTCAGGGAGGGCCGCTTCCGGGAGGATCTCTACTACCACCTCAATGTTGTACCTCTGACCGTGCCGCCGTTGCGCGAACACAGCGAAGACGTTCCGGAACTGCTGAATTTCTATGTCGACCGGTTTGTGGTACAGGAAAACCTGCCCTACCGGGAATTCAGCATTGCCGCGCAAAACCGCTTGCGCAACTACACCTGGCCGGGCAACAACCGCGAACTGAAAAATCTGGTGCAGCGTCTGTTGATCCTGGGCCAGGGCCCGGTAATCGATGTCGATGAGGTGGAAGACGTGTTGCAGCACGTCAGTGAAGCCGGTGATGTCGGTGATGCCGGTAGTTCCAGTGCCACATTGCCGCTGGACCTGCCCTTGCGCGAGGCGCGCGAACAGTTCGAGAAAGTCTACCTTCAGCACCAGCTGCAGGAGGTTGGCGGCAGTGTGGGCAAGCTGGCCAAGCGTGTAGGCATGGAGCGCACCCACCTGTACCGCAAGCTGCGCGGCCTGGGTATCGATTTCAAGAAAGGCGGAGACTAGCCACCGATGTCGTACCGGACGTTCGATTCCAGGGTGAAGCCTGAATGAAAGTGATCATTCTCGGGGCCGGGCAGGTTGGCTGGTCAGTTGCCCAGAACCTGGCCAGTGAGGCTAACGATATCACCGTCGTCGATAATCGTCCCGAAATTCTGCGTGATTTGCAGGATCGTATTGATATTCGCACCGTCGCCGGGTCGGCCTCGCACCCGGAGGTGTTGATGCGCGCAGGTGCCGAAGACGCGGACATGATACTGGCCGTTACCAACAGCGATGAAACCAACATGATCGCCTGCCAGGTGGCGTATACCCTGTTTCATACCCCCATCAAGGTAGCGCGGGTGCGCGCCCAGGCCTATCAGCAGTACCCGAAGCTGTTTTCACAGGATGCCCTGCCGGTCGATGTGCTTATCAGCCCGGAGCAGCTGGTGACCGACTATATCCAGCGACTCATCGACCGGCCGGAAGCCTTGCAGGTGCTGGATTTTGCCGGTGGCCGGGTGCAACTGGTCGCGGTACGCGCGGTACGCGGTGGCCCGCTGGTTGGCCAGGAATTGCGGGAGCTGCGCCAGCACATGCCGGGGGTCGAGGCGCGTGTGGCGGCGATATTCCGCCGCGGCAGCGCCATTCTTCCTGAGGGGGACAGCGTAATAGAGGCTGATGACGAGGTGTTTTTTCTTGCGGCGCGCAAGCATATCCGCGCGGTTACCGGTGAGTTGCGCAACCTGGAAAAGCCCGTCAAGCGGGTCATGATCGCCGGCGGCGGCAACATCGGCCTGCGGCTGGCGGAATCCATCGAAGATCGCTACCAGGTCAAGCTGATCGATTGCAATTCGGAAACCACGCGTACCCTGTCAGAGTTGCTGGATAAAACCATCGTTCTGCTGGGTGACGCCGCCGACGAGGAATTGCTGCTCGAGGAGAATATCGAGAACACAGACGTATTCTGTGCGCTTACCAACGATGAGGAGGCCAATATTCTTTCCTCCATGCTCGCCAAGCGCCTGGGTGCGCGCAAGGTGATGTCGCTGATCAACCGTCCCGCCTACGTGGACCTGGTGCAGAGTGACGTAATCGATATCGCCGTGTCGCCGCAGCAGGCCACCATCGGCAGCCTGTTGACGCATATACGGCGCGGTGATGTGGCGGCAGTGCACTCGTTGAGGCGTGGTGCGGCAGAGGCGATCGAAGCGGTCGCGCACGGTGACAACAAGACGTCAAAGGTCGTAGGTCGGTCGGTGGATGAAGTGAAACTGCCGCCCGGTACGACCATCGGCGCCATCGTGCGCGGCGAGAAGGTCATTATTGCTCACCACGACACGGTGATCGAGACCGAGGATCACGTCATTCTGTTCCTGGTGGACAAGCGGCACATTCCGGATGTCGAGCAGCTCTTCCAGGTTGGAGTCACGTTTTTCTGATACTTCATGCGCTTCAGCACCATACAACGTATTCTGGGTCTGTTGCTGATGGCGTCGAGCAGCACCATGCTGCCCCCGCTGGCGCTGGCATGGTGGTTTGACGACGGCAGCCAGACGGCTTTTTCCATAGCGCTGTCTGGTGCGCTCATCGTCGGTGCGCTGTGCTGGTACCCTGTCCGGACCCGGCGGCGGGAATTGCGGGTACGCGACGGTTTCCTGGTGGTCACCCTGTTCTGGGTCGTGCTGGTGCTGGTTGGCGCGACCCCTTTTGCGTTCGCTGAGCAGCCGCACATGGATTTTACCGACGCCATATTCGAGGCGGCCTCGGGCCTGACCACGACAGGCGCCACGGTCATCACCGGTATCGACCACCTGCCGGTGTCCATCCGGTTTTACCGCCAGGAACTGCAGTGGCTGGGCGGTATGGGCATCATCGTGCTGGCTGTAGCCGTCCTGCCCATGCTGGGTATCGGTGGTATGCAACTGTACCGGGCGGAAACACCGGGGCCGATGAAGGATAACAAGCTGACGCCGCGCATCACGGAGACGGCCAAGGCGCTCTGGTACATTTACCTGGGATTGACGGTCAGTTGCGCGCTGGCCTACTGGGTGGCAGGGATGGATGTGTTCGATGCGATATCGCACAGCTTTTCCACGGTGGCCATCGGCGGGTTTTCCACCCACGACCTGAGTATCGGTTACTTCCAGAGCCCGGCTATCGAACTGGTGGCTGTGGTGTTCATGCTGGCAGCCGGCGTTAATTTCTCCCTGCATTTTGTCGCCTGGCGTTCGATGAACCCGCTGACCTACTTTCGTGATTCGGAGTTCAAGGCGTATATCACTGTGCTGGCTGTGGCTGCGGCCATCACCGTTGCCTACCTGTACTGGGGTGGCATATTCGAGCATTTCAGTGATGCGCTGCACCACGGCGTGTTCCAGGCCGTCTCGATCGGAACAACCACCGGTTTTACTACCGCCGCCTACTTCCACTGGCCGGGTTTTTTACCGGTGATGTTGTTGTTCACCAGTTTTATCGGCGGTTGTGCAGGATCAACCGGTGGTGGTATGAAAGTTATACGGTTCCTGTTGTTGTTCAAACAGGGGATGCGTGAAATCAGCCGACTGGTACACCCCAGCGCACAGATACCGGTAAAAGTGGGAAACAAGGCCATGCCGGAGCGTATTGTCGAGGCGGTTTGGGGGTTTTTTGCCATCTATGTGGGTTGTTTCACGGTCATGATGCTGGCGCTGCTGGCGACCGGACTCGACCAGGTGACGGCATTTTCCGCAGTGGCGGCGTGTCTGAACAACCTGGGCCCGGGGCTCGGTGATGTGGGTTTTCACTATGCTGACATCAATACCACCGCAAAGTGGGTACTGTGTCTTGCAATGATCCTGGGGCGGCTGGAAATATTTACCTTGCTGGTTTTGCTATCCCCCGCATTCTGGCGGCGCTGATGTCGTATC
>JBHHXO010000124.1:0-9727 GCA_046757125.1 Thiogranum sp. | reverse complement strand
ATGTGCCAGGCGCTTTTGTCGGCAAGCACTGTTCTTTTCGCTATAAATTATAATGCTATACTTCTATAGCATTATAATTTATAGCGCGGAGCAGCCTTATGCCCTCTACCCTTTTTCCTCTGGATGTTGCCACCGGCCACGCCTTCTGTAATCGTACTGAAGAGCGCGCCCATCTATTCGGCAACATACAATCCCAAACGCATACCTTGATCAGCGCTCCGCGACGCTATGGCAAGACGAGCCTGGTCGCTCAGGTTCTTGAGGATCTGAAGCGCAAGAAGCAACCTGTCGTCTGCGTCCATATAGACCTTCTGCTCGCAGGAACGCCAGAATCCGCGCAAAGGTATTTGCTCGATGCCGTTGCAAAAGGACTGGCGGAGCTGCTACCTGTCGGGAGACATACCCTCCAGAAAATCAGCAGCATGCTCAACTCCCTGAAAACCAAAGCGGCTGTCAGCTCCAGTGGCATATCTCTGGAAATTGAACCACAGGACAAACCTGAAAAAGGCATCGCAGATGCGCTCATAGCCCTGGACAATCTCGCCGGCAAAGAAAAGAAAGCGGTAGTTGTTTTTATGGACGAATTCCAGCAGCTTGGGGAATTGGCAAATAATGCGGTACTTGAAGCTGCCATACGACATGCGGCCCAGTACGCCAGGCATACGTCGTATATCTTCACCGGTAGCAACCGCCATCTGCTTGGGATGATGTTCGATGATAGTGCTCGCCCCCTCTACCACATGTGCGATCGTATCGTGCTGAGGCGGATAGCTGATGTCGAGTACCACAAATTTATCCAGCGGGCTGCGAAGAAACGATGGGGCAGGCCCTTCGAGATTCCGATTCTGGAAGCGGTCCTGAACAAAACCAGCCGCCACCCCTATTATCTCAATGTCCTCTGCGGACAACTCTGGAAACAAACTGGCCCCATATCCCTACAAGATGTGGCTGCACTCTGGGACGGATATGTCGCCTCAGAAAGACATCGCGTCAGCAAGGAAATTAATTCACTGAGCAATTACCAGCGCGAGCTACTCACTCGGCTTGCGCTACATCCCACGACCCATCCGCGCAGTCACGAATATCTTGCAGGTACCACGATCAAGTCAGGCTCGGTCTCTCAGCTCATCGAAAGGCTGATGACGCAGGATTTCGTATATATCGACGAGAAGGGCGTCTATCGTTTGGTCGATCCAGTCATTGATGCCACGATCAGAGGTATTTTTTCGAATAAAAAACCGGGTGTTACGCCCCTCTGAGCCAGTGGCTTACAGGACTTTCCTGTCTTAATCAATCTTAATCAACCAGCAACACCTTTGTGTAACGGCTAGCGGGCCATGCGGGCGTTGTTGGCCGGACCGCAAACAGCTCCGGCTAGAACGGTATATCGTCGTCGAACTCATCTGCCACCGCGGCTGCCGCGGGTGCCTGCGCCGGGGCGGAACGCGAAGCTGAACCGCCGCCGAAATCCGCACTGCTGCCACCGCCGCCGCGACCGCCCAGCATCTGCATTTCGTTGGCAATGATTTCGGTGGTGTAACGATCGTTACCGTTCTTGTCCTGCCATTTACGGGTCTGTAGCTTGCCTTCAATATAGACCTGTGAACCCTTCTTCAGGTACTCGCCGGCAATCTCGGCGAGGCGGCGGTAGAACACGATGTTGTGCCACTCGGTCTTTTCCTTCTGCTCGCCGGTCTGTTTGTCTTTCCAGGATTCACCGGTCGCCAGTGTCGCATTGCATACCGCGTTGCCGTTGGACATGTAGCGCACTTCCGGGTCCTTGCCCAGGTTGCCGACCAGTATGACTTTGTTAATGCCTCGTGCCATGATTTTTCCCCTTGTTCAAAGCCACTTTCCGTGTGCCTTCGTGAGTTGTCTGGATACCGAACCTGGCAATCATAACGGCTGTCGCAGCCACTGCCCAGCACGAACTGCAAGTCCTTGATTCGTGGTTCATGCGTCCTGCAGGGCAAGCGCATCAAGTGCCGCCTCGTCCAGCTCGCGCTCGTCCAGCTTTACGTAGGCGATTTCATCTTCGGCGATGACCACCGCCTCCGCCACGCCGGGCACGGCGGCCATACGCAGCGCCAGTTGTCGCGCCGCCTCCGGATCCAGCCTGCCGACCTTCAGCAACCGGGTCACCAGGTAGCGCGGCGGCTTCATGCTGGCCGCGAACAGCAGCCAGGCCAGTGCCGCCAGCGCACAGAACCGGAACACTGATCCCAGGTCGAAACGACCGTGCAGCCAGCCGCCCAGCGTGCCACCGACAAAGGCGCCAAAAAACTGCGAGCTGGAATAGAAGCCCATCGCCGTCCCCTTGCTGTCGGGGGGCGCCAGTTTGGCGATCAGCGAGGGCAGGATTGCCTCCAGCAGGTTGAAGGCCGAATAGAAAATAAACAGCCCGGCAGCAATACCCGCTACCTGACTGTGAAATTCATACAGCGCCAGTTCCGCCAGTATGATGACGGCAATGGCCCCGACGAACACCGCCTTCATGCGGCGGTGCTTTTCCGCCTGCAGGATAAACGGGATCGCCATCGGCAACGATAGCAGCAGAACCGGCAGGTACACTTCCCAGTGGCGAGCGGCGTCCAGCCCGGCTTCGTCGCGCAGGGCCAGCGGCAACACCACGAAACTGGCCGTAAGAATCAGGTGCAGCGAGAAAATCCCGATATCAAGGCGCAGCAACTGGGTATCGCGCAACACGGCGGCGAACTATGCGGGCACTGCTTCGGCGTCACGCCGCACGCGGGTAACCACCGGACTGGGCACCACCAGCACCACTACCGCTATCCCCAGGAGCGCCAGCACCGCCGTCAGCCAGAAAATCCCCGGCACACCGATCCAGGTATTCAGCACCGGCCCCAGCACCATCGCCAGCGCAAACGAGGCGCCGATACTCATACCGATGATGGCCATTGCCTTGACGCGATGCTCTTCGCGCACCAGGTCTGCGGTAAACGCCATCACCGCCGCCGCGATTGCCCCCGCACCCTGCATAGCGCGCCCGGCGATGACCCCATAGATGCTATCCGCGCTGGCGGCCATCGCGCTGCCCAGGGCAAACACCAGCAGGCCGAAGATGATCACCGGCTTGCGGCCGATACGGTCGGACACCAAACCATACGGAATTTGCAGAAATGCCTGGGTCAGACCGTAGACGCCGATCGCCAGCCCGGCCAACGCCGGCGTGACACCTTCCAGGTGCTCGGCATACAACGCAAACACGGGGAAAATCATGAACAAACCCAGCATGCGCAGCGCATAAATCACCGCCAGGGATGCGGCGGAACGCGCCTCGGTGCGGGTCATTCCGGCGGCTGCATCCAGGTTCTTGCGCACGAAACGGCTTTCCTTTTGGTCAGAATTCGGGAAACCCCGTATAGTAGCAGGTTCGATGTTTAGCCGGAATGAAGATGGACAGCATACGCCTGCGCGGAGCACGAACGCATAATCTGCAGAACGTGGACCTCGACCTGCCGCGAGACCGGCTCATCGTGGTCACCGGTCTGTCCGGCTCCGGCAAATCCTCGCTGGCCTTCGACACTGTTTATGCCGAGGGACAGCGCCGCTACGTCGAGTCGCTGTCGGCCTATGCGCGTCAGTTCCTGTCGATGATGGAAAAACCCGACATCGACCACATCGAGGGCCTGTCGCCGGCCATCTCCATTGAACAGAAGTCCACCTCGCACAACCCGCGCTCCACGGTCGGCACCATCACCGAGATTCACGACTACCTGCGCCTGCTGTTCGCGCGCGTGGGCACGCCACAGTGCCCGGATCACGCCACCACCCTGGAAGCGCAGACCATCAGCCAGATGGTCGACCAGATACTCGCACAGACAGCCGGCTCGCGCTGGATGCTGCTGGCGCCGGTAGTACAGGAACGCAAGGGTGAACACCTGGGCATCCTGGAGGAATTGCGCGCACAGGGCTTCATCCGTGCGCGCATCGATGGCGAAGTGGTCGAACTGGACCAGACACCGGCGCTGGACCTGCGCCGCAAACACAACATCGAAGTTGTGGTGGACCGTTTCAAGGTGCGCGACGATCTCAAGCTGCGCCTGGCGGAATCCTTCGAGACCGCACTGCGCCTGGCGGACGGCCTGGCGCGCGTGGTCAGCATGGACGATGCTACGGAGATCACATTCTCATCCAAATTTGCCTGTCCGCAATGCGGCTACTCCCTGTCCGAACTCGAACCGCGCCTGTTCTCTTTCAACAACCCGGTCGGCGCCTGCCCCGCCTGCGACGGCCTCGGCGTGAAACAATCCTTCGACCCCAAACGCGTGGTGGGCCACCCGCACCTGAGCCTGGCCGGGGGCGCCGTGCGCGGCTGGGACCGGCGCAATGCCTACTATTTCCAGCTGATCAGCTCACTGGCCGACCACTACGGTTTCGACATCGAATGCCCGTTCGACGAACTGTCGGAAAAAGCGCGCGACGTCATCCTGTACGGCAGCGGTAAACAGGTGATCGAGTTCCGGTACCTGAACGAACGCAACGGCGTCAAGGTCAAGCGTCACACCTTCGAAGGCATTATCCGCAACATGGAACGCCGCTACCATGAAACCGAATCCAGCGTGGTGCGCGAAGAACTGTCGCGTTACCTCAGCACGCATCCCTGCCAGGTATGTGAAGGCACGCGCCTGAATCGCGCAGCACGCCATGTCTTTATAGAAGGCCGCAATCTGCCGGACATCGCGGCACTGCCGGTCGGCGACGCCAGTGATTTTTTTGCCGGACTCAAGCTGCCCGGCCGACGCGGCGCCATAGCCGAAAAGATCGTCAAGGAAATCCGCGAGCGGCTGGACTTCCTGGTGAATGTGGGGCTGAATTACCTGTCACTGGAACGCAGCGCCGATACCCTGTCGGGTGGCGAGGCACAACGCATCCGGCTCGCCAGCCAGATCGGCGCCGGGCTGGTGGGGGTCATGTATATTCTCGACGAACCGTCCATCGGACTGCACCAGCGTGATAACCAGCGCCTGCTGAATACCCTCACCTACCTGCGCGACCTGGGCAACACCGTGATCGTGGTCGAACACGACGAAGACGCCATCCGCAGCGCAGACCATGTCGTCGACATGGGACCGGGTGCCGGCATCCACGGCGGCAAGGTGGTTGCGCAGGGTACACCCGAAGAGATTATCAACGACCCGGCATCGCTGACCGGCCAGTACCTGAACGGCACGCGGCGTATCGACATACCGCCCGTGCGCACCTCCAACGACCCGGATCGCCAGCTGATCACCCGCGGTGCCAGCGGCAATAACCTGAAATCGGTCACACTGAACATTCCGGTGGGCCTGCTGACCTGCATCACAGGAGTATCCGGCTCCGGCAAATCGACCCTGATCAACGACACCCTGTACCGGGTCGCCGCCGCCGAATTGAACGGCGCCGCCACCGACCCCGCGCCGCACGAGTGCGTGGAAGGCATGGACCAGCTCGACAAGGTGGTCGACATCGACCAGAGCCCGATCGGCCGCACCCCGCGTTCCAACCCGGCCACCTACACCGGCCTGTTTACACCGATACGCGAACTGTTTGCCGGCACCCAGGAATCGCGCTCGCGCGGCTACAAGCCCGGCCGCTTCAGTTTCAACGTCAAGGGCGGCCGCTGCGAAGCCTGCCGCGGCGACGGCGTCATCAAGGTGGAGATGCACTTCCTGCCCGACATCTACGTGCCCTGCGACGTGTGCAAGGGCAAGCGCTACAACCGCGAGACGCTGGACATCCGTTACAAGGGCAAGAACATCACCGAAGTGCTGGAGATGACCGTCGAGGACGCGGCCGAATTCTTCAGTTCGGTACCGGCGCTGTCGCGCAAGTTGCAAACCCTGCTGGACGTAGGACTGAGTTATATCCACCTGGGGCAGAACGCGACCACCCTGTCCGGCGGCGAAGCCCAGCGCGTCAAGCTGTCCCGGGAACTGTCCAAGCGCGACACCGGCAAAACGCTGTACATTCTTGACGAACCCACCACCGGCCTGCACTTCCACGACATCGAACAACTGCTGCGCGTGCTGCACCGCCTGCGCGACCACGGCAATACCGTGGTCATCATCGAGCACAACCTCGACGTCATCAAAACCGCCGACTGGGTGGTCGACCTGGGTCCCGAAGGCGGCAACGGCGGCGGCGAAATCATCGCCGCCGGCACGCCGGAAACCGTCGCGGCAAACAGCGCCTCACATACCGGGCGATTCCTGCGGCCGGTACTGGAACGCGAACACAAGGCTTCCGATTCCGACGTCGCCTGATGCCGCGGTACCGGTTACGGCTGCAACCCTGTGGCGCACAAATAAACTCTATTCTTATACCGCCGGGCTCACAACACACCTATGCATGACCGGGCCGGCACCCTCCCCCATTGGCAAATGGCCTCCGGCGAACTATGCTGCAAGATATTGAGTAATACCGTGGAGCACAGATTCTTGATCCGTTCCTGCTTTGGACTGCTTTCCTGTTTACCGCTGGTGCTGTCGGCCGGGGAGGTACAGCAGCACACTGACCCGGATACCGGCCTGATGTCGTGGCAGGTTCGCGAACCGGGTGTCAGTATGCAGCTGCTGCAACTGTTACCGGATTTTGTCCGGGCAACCTACATTGCGCGCGGCCTGCCGCCTGACATTGTCGAGGCGGTTGCACGCTATTGTGTGTTCGGCACCATCATCACCAATGACTCGCAGCACCGGCTTTCCTACCGGGTTTCGGACTGGCGTTACATAACGACCGATGGCAAGGCGCACGCGTTGAAGACAAAGACACAGTGGGTCAATGAATGGAAAGCGCACGGCGTGGCTTTCCGCTGGTCGATACTGCCGGATGACCAGACATTCGAACCGGGGGACTGGAGCCAGGGGTTTACCACGATTGATCTTCCGCCCGGCAGTACGTTCGATCTTGTCTATTCCTGGAGATACCGGGGTGAAAACCATGAAGGGAAACTGGAGGGGCTGCGTTGTGCGCCTGCTACGCTGCCGGATGCCTGAACGTCGGCGCCGGATGGCGCTGTTGCTCGCGGTCCTGTTGCCGGTCGGACTTGTGCAGGCGCAGTTACCGGTACCGGAACTCAATCATCAGCTGACGCAACTGGCGACACCCGTTGCGGCGCCGGATTTCATCCTGAAGGATATGGATGATGAGCCCCATTCGCTCAGCCGCTACCGGGGCAAGGTGGTGATGGTGAATTTCTGGGCAACCTGGTGTCCGCCCTGCCGACGCGAACTGCCGTCGATGGAAGCGCTGTTTCAGGCCTTCAGGGATGAGGGCTTCATGGTCCTGGCAATCAACCAGTGGGAGTCCCCTGATCATGTATTTGCCTACATGGGGCAGCTCGATGTCGAGCCGTCGTTTCCCATCCTGTTTGACCGGGACAGCGCGGTGTCGCAACTTTATGCTGTCAAAGGGTTGCCGACCACTGTGCTGATCGACAAACGCGGGCGCGTGGTATACCGCGCGGTGGGTGGTCGGGATTTCAATCATCCCGATGTGCGTGCCATTATTCGCGGATTGATCGATGCGGGTGCAGCGGACACTCTCCGGGCACCTTCACACTGAGTCGGTTCTCAAACCTGTATTTCGTTGCCCACTTCGAGGCCGAGCGTTTTCACGGCGCTGCCCCCTGCCAGGGCAACTTCCACCAGCCCGTTTGCGTTCTCATACCAGAACGGTTTGCCGGGTTCGGCTTCTCCGAACGTACGCCGGTACTCACAACGCGCGCCTGCCACTTCGATGTTGTTGCCTGTATCAATGCCGGCGGCGCGCAAGCCGGTAATGGCGTTGCCGAATGTATCGAGGTAGACGATCTCCGCGAGATCTGCGGGCCAATCCGGGGTAACCAGTCGGGCCGGTTTGAGCGCTCTGCCGGGAGGCGGTTCACCGCAGGCCAGTCTTGCCGCGACGGGGGCGAACAGGTCGCGGCCGTGGAAGCTGCTGGAGAGTTGTTCGGGTCGCCAGTCGATGATGAATGCCTGCACATCAGAGGCGCGGCGGGCCAGCACCGAAAAAAGGCCGTTGTCGGGTCCGACGAACCACCGCCCGTCGCACTGTACTACCGTGGCTCGCCGTGCGGTCCCGACACCGGGATCGACGACGCAAAGGCAGACGCTGTTGTCAGGGAGGTACTGGCAATAGGCCGGCAGCAGGTAAGCAGCAGCCTTGATATTGAACGCGGGCAGGTCAGGGAAAATGTCGGCCACCGGAATGCCGGGCGCGTCGCGGTGCAGCGCTGCGCGCACCTGCCCCAGGTAAGGACCGGCGATGCCGAAATCTGTGAAGGTGGCAATCATGTCGCCATCATAGCGCACCTGCAACACTCACAAAAAAGCCGGGCGTTGCCCGGCTGTTGCGCTTCGATTGCTGACCGGGCCTACTCGTCAACGGCCTCGAACTCTTCGCCGGTTTCCTGACGGTCGACCAGCTCGACCAGCGCCATCGGTGCCTTGTCGCCGGTGCGGAAGCCCATTTTCAGGATACGCAGGTAGCCGCCGGGGCGGTCCTTGTAACGCGGGCCGAGTTCATTGAACAGCTTGGTGACCATGTCGCGATCGCGCAGGCGGGCAAATGCCAGGCGGCGCTTGTGTACGCTGTCGGTCCTGGCCATGGTGATCAGGGGCTCTGCGACACGACGCAGCTCCTTGGCCTTGGGCAAGGTCGTCTTGATGACTTCATGGCGCATCAGCGAGGCGGCCATGTTGCTGAACATCGCTTTACGATGGCTGCTGTTGCGATTGAGTTTTCGCCCACTTTGACGGTGACGCATGCTTCTTTCCTATCTTAAATTCCGACTACGGATTGCTTGTCGCTTTCCTTGAGTCCTGCCGGCGGCCAGTTTTCCAGGCGCATCCCCAGCGACAGGCCGCGGGATGCCAGGACATCCTTGATTTCGGTGAGCGACTTCTTGCCCAGGTTCGGGGTTTTCAGCAACTCGACCTCGGTGCGCTGAATCAGGTCACCGATAAAATAGATACTTTCTGCTTTCAGGCAGTTGGCGGAACGCACGGTCAGCTCCAGGTCATCGACCGGGCGCAGCAGAATCGGGTCGATGTCCGCTTCCGGACTTTCCGGCTCGGCTTCTTCCTTGCCCTGCAGGTCGACGAATACCGACACCTGGTCCTGCAGGATGGTGGCGGCGCGACGAATCGCTTCTTCCGGGTCCAGCGTACCGTTGGTTTCGATTTCGATAATCAGCTTGTCGAGGTTGGTGCGCTGTTCGACGCGCGCGGCATCCACGTTGTAGGACACGCGCGACACCGGCGTGAAACTGGCATCCAGCTGCAGGGAACCGATCGGCTTGCTTTCGTCTTCCCGGTCGGCGGCACGCACGGTTGCCGGCTCATAGCCACGACCCATTTCCACTTTCAGGGTCATGTTGAGCTCGCCACCCTCGGTAAGGTTGGCGATAACATAATCAGGATTGATCACTTCGATATCGTGATCCAGGACGATGTCGTCTGCGGTTACCTGGCCCGGGCCTTTCTTGTTCAGGCGCAGGGTGGCTTCGTCACGGTTATGCATCTGCAGCGCAACCCCTTTCAGGTTGAGCATGATTTCCATAACGTCTTCCTGTACGCCCTCGATAGCGGAATACTCGTGCAGTACGCCTTCGATTTCCACACCCGTGACCGCGCAGCCCGGCATGGAAGACAGCAATATGCGACGCAGCGCATTGCCCAGCGTGTGGCCGAATCCGCGTTCCAAGGGTTCGATGGTCAGCTTC
>JBHHXO010000123.1:0-9757 GCA_046757125.1 Thiogranum sp. | reverse complement strand
CTGGGCGGCATGCCCGCGGTGATAAACAGGTCCGAGCCCTGCTTGTGGACCAGAAGCTTCAGTAAAGAATTAAAATCCATCGTGTATCCCGGTTAATACAGGTTTATCGGAACTGCTCTTTGTTCATGGCCTTGGATCTGGCATCGAGCCGGTTGATCAGGCCGCGCTGAACCAGTTCCTGCAGGTTCTGGTCGAGGGTCTGCATGCCCGCGGCCTGCCCGGTCTGAATGGCGGAATACATCTGTGCGACCTTGTCTTCGCGAATCAGGTTACGGATCGCCGGTGTACCTATCATGATTTCGTGGGCCGCAATGCGGCCGCCACCGGTCTTTTTCAGCAGGGTTTGCGCAATAACCGCGCGCAACGATTCCGACAACATGGAACGCACCATGTCTTTTTCCGCCGCGGGGAATACGTCGATAATACGGTCGATGGTCTTGGCGGCAGAGCTGGTATGCAAGGTACCGAAAACCAGGTGACCGGTTTCTGCAGCGGTCAGCGCCAGCCTGATGGTTTCCAGGTCACGCAGCTCACCGACCAGGATGATATCGGGATCTTCACGCAACGCCGAACGCAGAGCCTCGTTGAACCCGTGTGTATCGCGGTGCACTTCGCGCTGGTTGACCAGGCACTTCTTGCTTTCGTGCACGAATTCGATCGGATCCTCAATGGTAAGGATGTGTTCGAAACGTTCGTTGTTGACGTGGTCGACCATTGCCGCCAGCGTAGTGGACTTGCCGGAGCCGGTCGGCCCGGTCACCAGCACGATGCCGCGCGGCTGGTCGGCGATATCCTTGAAGATCGCCGGGCAGCCCAGTTCCTCGAGCGTCAGAATAGTGGACGGAATGGTACGAAATACACCGCCGGCGCCGCGGTTGTGGTTGAAAGCATTGACACGAAAACGCGCAAGGTTGGGGATTTCGAAAGAGAAGTCAGTCTCCAGGAACTCCTCGAAGTCCTTGCGCTGCTTGTCATTCATGATGTCGTAGATCAGGCTGTGAACCGTTTTGTGGTCCAGTGCCGGTACGTTGATACGACGTATGTCGCCATCAACACGGATCATCGGTGGCAGGCCCGCGGAAACGTGTAGATCAGATGCATTGTTTTTTACACTGAAGGCGAGTAACTCGGCAATATCCATGTGCTTTTCCTTTGCTGGTTCCAGGATTCCTTATCGTCAGCCGGTCACAGAACTTGACCTTTCCCGCGTCTGACCCGGGCCAGTATAGCCAACTGCCCCGGATACGAAAAAATGAGGTATTTTGCGCTTGTATCAGGCATTTATGATCCTGTATTGTCTGCGCCATGAAAACGACCCGACTCGCATTCATCGGCGCCGGCAACATGGCGCGCAGCCTGATCGGCGGCCTGATTGCCGATGGCTGGGATCCCGACAGCATTTCAGTGGCGGATCCCGACAGCGAACAACTCGCCGGCATCAAAAACCGCTTCCAGGTACACACGGACAGCGACAATCAGCGCGTTGCAGAAACCGCCGAAGTGGTAGTGCTTGCTGTAAAGCCCCAGATTATTCAAGCGGTTGCTGAAGATCTCGGCGATACGGTGCAGAAGCAGGCGGCGCTGGTGATTTCCATCGCAGCGGGCATCCGCAGCACCGACCTGCAGCGCTGGCTGGGGGGAGACTGCGCACTGGTGCGCTGCATGCCCAACACGCCGGCGCTGGTACAGAGCGCTGCCACCGCCCTGTATCCCAACGCACGGGTTTCCGACGCACAGAAAGATCTGGCCGAAACCATCCTGCGCGCCGTAGGCCTGGCCCTGTGGGTGAAAGACGAGGCCCTGATGGACGCCGTCACCGCCCTGTCCGGCAGCGGACCCGCCTATATTTTTCTGCTTATCGAGGCCCTGCAGGAAAGCGGCACCGCGCTGGGCCTGGACGAGAAAACCGCCCGTCTGCTGGCCCTGCAAACGGCTTTCGGTGCGGCCAAGATGGCGCTGGAGAGCAGCGAAGACGCCGCCATCCTGCGCCGGCGTGTCACCTCGCCGGGCGGCACCACCGAAAAAGCGCTCGCCGTACTGGAGGCGGGCGGGATAAAAACCCTGTTCAATGACGCCCTGACGGCCGCCCGGGACCGCTCGCGGGAACTGGCACAGCAGCTTGGAGACAGGTGATGGGCAGCAACTACGTTACCAACCCTATCGAGTTCCTGATCAATACCCTGATCGGCCTTTACATCCTGACGGTCATGCTGCGTTTCATACTGGCCACGGTGCGCGCGGATTTCTACAACCCTGTCAGCCAGTTCCTGGTCAAAGTCACCAACCCGCCGCTGTTGCCGCTGCGCAAGCTCATCCCCAGCATCGGCAAGGTCGATACCAGTTCACTGGTGCTGATGCTGATCCTGCAGATGGCCTCGTTCGGCCTGATCGCGCTGTTGCGCGGTGGCGCGATCTCTCCGGGCGCACTGCTTGTGCTATCGATCGCGGAGCTGCTGGGGTTGATGCTGAACGTCTTTCTGTTCGCTATTTTCATCCAGGTCATCATCAGCTGGGTAAACCCGGGCACCTACAACCCGATCGTTTCGCTCCTGTACAGCATCACCGAACCGGTACTGCGCCCCTGCCGGCGCCTGATTCCACCCATATCGGGCATGGACCTGTCCCCGCTGGTGGCGCTGATCGCGATTCAACTGGCCAAAATGCTGCTGTTACCGCCGCTTTTCCAGCTGGCCCAGTAACCTGCAGCACATGCCGCAGTCCTGGTATTGCTGGCAGGGCGAGCTTCTGATCCTTGATATACGCGTCCAGCCCGGCGCCAGCCGCGACGAAATCACCGGCCCTGTCGGCGACCGGCTGAAGATCCGCCTCACCACCCCGCCGGTCGACGGCAAGGCTAACAAGCACTTGCTGGCATTCCTGGCAAAGCAGTGCGGTGTTGGCAAATCCCGTGTCGAACTGCTGTCGGGAGCCGGGGCCCGCAACAAACGGGTGGGCATCTCCCGTCCTGCGAGACTTCCCGAGGGTGTAGGCGCTCCCGAACCGTGAACCGGCTCACGCCGGCCGCGAACCGCCCGGACCCGCACCGGATACCCGCTAACTATTTAAAAAACGGACTAAAGCCCCCCTGTGCACGGCCGCTAGGACTGTCGGACGCGCCCAAAGCGTAAACCCGTCTGTGGCTGACGGCATTAAAAACAACTTTCAGGAAAGTGTTGCATGCAGCAGGATCAACTCGACCAGCGCCTGAACTCCTACACGGCATGGCGTGAGAAACTGATTCAGACGATCCGGGATTTCCAGGGCTGGCTCGAGGATAACGAGCTGGCTTCAGGCGAGCAGGAATTCAGGATATTTGAAACCATAGAGGCGTTGCGCAAGGATCGCCTCACCATTGCCTTTGTAGCGGAATTTTCGCGCGGCAAGACCGAGCTCATCAATGCACTGTTTTTTGCCCACTTCGGTCAGCGCCTGCTGCCCTCCGAGGCCGGGCGCACCACCATGTGCCCGACCGAACTGTTTCACGACCCGGATTATGCCGAGGCCTATATCCGGCTGCTGCCGATCGAGACCCGGCTGCGCGATCAAAGCATCGCCGACCTGAAACAGGACCCCATTCAGTGGACCCAGATCCAACTCAACGTGAATGACCCGGAGCAGGTATCGGAGGCGTTGCGCGAGGTCATCAAGACGCGTCAGGTAGGGTTGGAGAGGGCGCGGCAGCTGGGCCTGTACGACGAAAGCAGCGACCCGTATTTCCGCGCGCACGGCAAACCGCCGGAGCAGGTCGAAATCCCGCACTGGCGCCACGCGATGATCAGTTTCCCGCATGAACTGCTCAAAAAAGGACTGGTGGTACTGGACACCCCGGGACTCAACGCCATGGGTAACGAGCCCGAACTCACCCTGAACATGCTGCCCTCCGCCCAGGCCGTCATGTTCCTGCTGGGGGCCGACACCGGCGTCACGCACAGTGACATGGAAATGTGGACACATCATGTACGCGCCGTACGCGATCAGGCCAACCGCAACCTGATAGTGGTGCTGAACAAGATCGACACCCTGTGGGACGAGCTCAAGGATTCATCCAGCATCAACGCCGGCATCGAGGCCCAGCGCCTGGCCAGCGCGGAACAACTGCAGGTTGATCCTGACCAGGTATTCCCGATTTCCGCCCAGAAAGGCCTGCTGGGAAAAGTACGTGACGACATACAGATGCTGAACAGGAGCCGCCTGCCGGAACTGGAAAAATTCCTGGCGGAAACCGTGCTGCCCGCAAAACAGGAAATCGTACGCGGCAACCTGGTCACGCAAATCGGCGGCCTGGTCGACGACAACCTGGGCCTGCTCGAAAACCGCAAGAACGAAACCACCGGCCAGCTCACCGAGCTACGCTCGCTGCGCGGCAAGAATGCCGACGTCATCATGCACCTGATGGCCAAATCGCGCGAGGAACAGGCCGCCTACCTGCGCAACGTGGAAAGCTTCCAGAGCAGTCGCCGCCTGTTACAGAGCCAGGCGCGCAACATGCTGGAATCGCTCAGCATGGATACGCTCGACCGGCTCATCAACAAGACGCGTGACAGCATGACCCACAGCTGGACCACGGCCGGAATGAAACGCGGGATGGAAACCTTTTTCGACGGTGCACGCGACGCCATGGAACAGGTCAGCAGTCACGCCGAACAGACGCGCATGCTGATACGCGCGACCTACAGGAAATTTCACGAGGAACACGGCCTGCCGCAGATCACACCGAAACAGTACTCGGTGGCACGCTTTTCAACGGAACTCGAACGCCTCTACCAGGAGGCGGAAAACTTCCGGCGCAGTCCTGTAACAGCCATGACCGAACAGTCCTACGTTATCAAGAGATTCTTTATCTCGCTGGTCAGCCACACCCGCAGCCTGTTCTTCAAGGCCAACCAGGACGCCAACACCTGGCTCAAGGAAGTCATGAATCCGCTGGTCCGGCAGATCAAGGAGCACAAGGCCACCATGGAGAAACGACTGGAGACCCTGCGCCGTATCAGCGAATCCCGTGACACCCTGGAAGCACGCATCAGGGAACTCGATGCCGGCCTGCGCGAAACCAAAAAGCAGATCGACATCCTGCAACAGATGCGCCATACCATACATACGCCTTTGCCCGGCACCACCAGCGACACCGCCGCGAAAGTGGAAAAAGCCGAAGTCCTGGTATAAATTCTGTCCGCGACGCAGAATTTTACATGCGGGGACGGGTTCTGCCGTCCCCGCATTTTATTTTGCCCGCAGCCACCTCCGGTTTGGTCTATAGTTGAGCTGGAGACCTGCATTTAACAGCAAGGAGAGACAGGCCATGTACAAAAAAAATCTGTTGCCATTCCTTTTCAGCATCCTGGTTGCCATGACGGGCGCAGCTTACGCGGAAAACTCCCAGGATTTCGGCGACTATGTCGTCCACTTCAATGCCCTTAACACCAACCACCTGCCACCCACGGTTACACGTGAATACGGCATCAAACGCAGCAAGAATCGCGGCATGATCAATATCGCGGTGCTGCGCAAGGTGCTGGGTACAACCGGCAAGCCCGTGGAAGCCGGCATCAGCGCATCCGCCACCAACCTGGCCGGCCAGAAGCGCGATATCAAGCTGCGCGAAGTGCGCGAAGCCACCGCCATTTACTACATAGGGACTTTTCCGATTACACACGAAGAGACGCTGCGTTTCACCGTACAGGTAAAACCGGAAGGCGGTGCAGAAGCCCACGAGGTCAAGTTCACGCACCAATTCTTTACGGAATAAGCCTGAACAGGGAATACAGGCCGAAAGAGATAACCAGCAATCCGGCCAGCTGCCGGGTGCGCGGCTCGCGCACCCGGGCAGACAACCAGCCCGCCGCCACGCCCATGGCCAGCAGGTTCGGCAATGTGCCCAGGCCGAAACTGAGCAACAGCACGGCACCGTGTAGCGGACTGCCCGTGGATATGGACCACACCAGTACGCTGTAAACCAGCCCGCAGGGCAGCCAGCCCCAGACCAGCCCCAGCAGGAATGCCTGCCCCGCTGACCTCACCGGCAGAAAGCGCCGCCCCAGTGGCTCCAGCCGGACCCACACCCGCCCACCGACGCGTTCCACCTGTGCAAGACCCTGCCACCAGCCACCCAGGTACAGGCCCAGCGCCACCATGAACAGGGCGGCGACCAGCTGCAAACCCAGTTGCAGCTGGCGCAGGCCGCTCCAGTGCGCGGCCAGCCAGCCGACACCACCCAGCAGCGCGCCGGCCAGCGTGTAACTGCTGATCCTGGCGAGGTTATAGGCCAGCAGGTACTTCCAGCGCGCGGCGCCGCTACGCTGTTGCTCCGGCGGGCCCATGGACAGGGCGGCGACAATACCGCCACACATGCCGACACAATGTACGCCGCCCAGCAGGCCGACCAGGAAGGCGGACAACAGGGATACGTCAGCCAGCATGTGCCGGTTCAGCCAGCCAGCCGCGGAACCGCCGCAGCAGCAGCAAGCCCGGAATGGCGATCAACGCACAGAAGACAAAGAAGGGAAACCAGCCGAAACTCGCCGCCATGTAGCCCGTGGGGGCCGCCACGATGACGCGCGGGATGCCCATCAGGCTGCTCAGCAAGGCGTACTGCGTCGCGGTGAACTTCCTGTTGGTGATACTGGCCATAAAGGCAACGAAGGCCGCCGTACCCATGCCGCCACTAAGATTTTCGAAGGCGATGACAGCCGCCAGCAAGGGCAGGCTGTAACCCACGTCCGCAAGCAGGGCAAAGCCGGCCGTGGACAGGGCCTGCAGAATCCCGAATCCCCACAATGCCCGGTAGATGCCGGTACGCAGAATAACCAGGCCGCCCAGAATACTGCCGATGATCGTCGCCCAGAAACCGAACAGCTTCACCACCGCCCCGATTTCAGTCTTGCTGAAACCGATATCCAGGTAGAACGGGATACTCATGTGGCTGGCCATGGTATCGCCGACCTTGTAGAGCAGGATGAATAACAACACCAGCAGCGCATGGTGGCGCCGGAAATAGTCGGCAAACGGCTGGATCACCGCGTCACGCAAGGTAGCCGGGATACCCTCCGCGGCGACAGGCTCCGGGGCAAACAGTGTCGTCAACATGCCCGCCAGCATGGCGATCGCCATAATCTGGTAAACCGCGGAAAAGGGGATGAAATCCGCCAGGATCAGGCCGCCGCCGGAAGCCAGCAGCAAGCCGACCCGGTAACCGTTGACATAGAGCGAGGAGCCCAGGCCCAGTTCGCGGTCCGACAATGCCTCGCGCCGGTAGGCATCGATCACGATGTCCTGGCTGGACGAAAAGAAAGTCACCAGCCAGGCAACGATGGCGACCATGAACGGACTCTGCGCCGGGTGTGTCCAGCCCAGCCCGGCTATCGACAGCATGAGGAACAGCTGGATGAGCAGCAACCAGCCGCGCCGCCGACCCAGCAGCGGCAGACTGAAACGATCCAGCAAGGGCGCCCACAGGAATTTCAGCGTGTAGGGCAGACCGACCAGCGCAAACAGGCCGATGGTCCCCAGGTCGACGCCTTCTTCTGTCATCCAGGCCTGCAGCACCGACCCGGTCAACAGCAGCGGCAGACCCGAGGAAAATCCCATCAGCAGGGCCACCAGCATGCGCCCTGAAAAAACTGTTCCGGCCAGGCTACTCATAGTGAGTAGTCATAATCCATAATCAGCGGCGCATGATCGGAAAACCGTTTGGCCTTGTAGATTCGTGCCGCCATTACCCGCTTGCCCATGCCGGGGGTCACTACCTGGTAATCGATACGCCAGCCCACATTCTTCTCCCAGGCCCGGCCACGGTTCGAC
Source organism: Thiogranum sp. (assembly GCA_046757125.1). Lineage (GTDB taxonomy): Bacteria > Pseudomonadota > Gammaproteobacteria > DSM-19610 > DSM-19610 > Thiogranum. The sequence continues at coordinate 1,960 of JBHHXO010000123.1, read as the reverse complement.
CACCAGGTATACTGGTCGGGTCGCGGGTCAGCAACGCGAAACGCATCGACATACCCCGCCGGACCGAACAATTCGTCCATCCAGCTTCGCTCCTCGGGAAGAAAACCGGAATTTTTCTGGTTGCTGCGCCAGTTTTTCAGGTCAATCTGCTTGTGCGCGATATTCCAGTCGCCGCAGATCACATACTCGCGGCGTTTGCGCCGCAGTTTGCGCAGGTAGGGCATAAACCGGTCCATCATGGCGAATTTCTGCTGCTGGCGTTCCTCACCGGATGAACCGGAATGCATATACAGCGAGATCACACTCAATGCACCGAACTGCACCTCCAGGTAGCGACCCTCTGCATCCACGTCCGGCCAGCCCAGCCCCTCGACCACCCGGTCCGGCTTGCGCCGGCAGTAGATCGCCACGCCACTGTAGCCTTTCTTTTCCGCATCGTGGAAATAGGCGTGCCAGCCACGCGGCCAGAACACCTTGTCCTGCAGTTGGTGAACCTGCGCCCTGGTTTCCTGAATACAGACCACGTCGGCACGCTGACGGCTCATCCAGCTGAAAAATCCCTTGCGGGCCGCGGCCCGGATGCCGTTCACGTTCACGGTGACAATGCGCATGCGTTCTCCTGTCTGGCAAGGCCGTGTATGATACCCGAGCTTTTTACCTGCGGCAGGAACCCATGCAGTCATACAAAAAAGAATTTCTGGAATTCGCCATTCAGGCCGGCGTGCTGCGCTTTGGCGAGTTCACCCTCAAATCCGGCCGCACCAGCCCCTACTTCTTCAACGCCGGCCTGTTCAATACCGGCCGGCACCTTGCCCGCCTCGGCCGATTCTATGCACAGGCGATCGTTGATTCAGGTACCCGCTTCGATGTACTGTTCGGCCCGGCCTATAAAGGCATCCCGCTCGCAACCGCCGCGGGGATCGCGCTCGCCGATCACCATGATCTGAATATCCCCTATTGTTTCAACCGCAAGGAAGCAAAGGATCACGGCGAAGGCGGCAACCTGGTCGGGGCCCCGCTGCAGGGCGACATCCTGATCATCGATGACGTCATCACCGCCGGGACAGCCATTCGTGAATCGCTGACCATCATTGGCGCCGCCGGCGCCCGGGCTGCGGGCGTTGTGATCGCTCTGGACCGCCAGGAACGCGGTCAGGGCGATCGTTCCGCTATCCAGGAAGTGGAACAGGATCTGGGTCTGGAAGTGACCAGCATAATAAAACTGGAAGAGCTACAGGACTTCCTGGCTGACAAGCCGGAATACGCGGATTCCCTGCAAGCCATTAACCGGTACAGGGAGCAATATGGTGTGTAACCGCAATAATAGCCAGCGCAACACGCCGCCTGTCAACCAATAACCAGTTTCAGGCCGATCACCAGGGTAATCAGCTCGAACGCCCGCTTGATCCAGCGGTTGCCTTTTTTGATTGCCAGGTGCGCCCCGAAATATCCCCCCAGCAGCGATCCGAGCAGCAACACGGGGATCCAGCTCCAGCGGATTTCGGCCAGCAGGCCCAGTGTGACCGCACCCGTCCCGTTCCAGAATACGCCAACCAGGATCAGGGTATAGGCCACCGCCCGCCGGTAATCAAAGCCGAACCAGCGCACCAGCCACAGGGTCACGAACAGTCCGGTCCCCGAGGTCAGCGAACCGTTCAGTACACCAATCCCGAACAACCCCGCACCGCCGGTCAGAAAACCGCTGAAATCGCGGTGCCTGATGGTATTATCCTGCCCCAGCCCCGGATTCAGCCAGGAGTACAGCCCCAGCCCTGCCGTCAGTACGCCCAGCGCAATTTCGGCCGTGCGTCCCGGGATATCGATAATCACGTTCGCACCCAGCACCACGCCCGGCAATCCGGTCGCAAGTATAAATAATGAAAGGTTTTTTTCCAGCCCCCCCTCCCTCAAGTGGCGCACTGTCGCGCCGATACCCAAGGCAACACTGGCAACTTTATGT
>JBHHXO010000122.1:0-9781 GCA_046757125.1 Thiogranum sp. | reverse complement strand
AGAGTATGCCCTAAGGAAGAATCAATTATTTCCCGGTATCGGGTTTGCAGGACAAACTGCGAGCATGAACGCAGTCGCCGACAAGCTCTGTCTTGTCGGCTTCATGGATTATGATCCAGACTTCCTTGACCAACGAAAGAACAGGGGGGGGAAGTGCGGGTCAGAACCCGTTTGCTCCAAAAGTATTACCTGTGCGACCGGTAAGCACCGGTAAAAAATGGCGCACCCGGAAGGATTGATTCCTCGCTGCGCTCGTCGGCTCGAACCTCCGACCGCCTGGTTCGCAGTTAGTATTTTAGCCGCTAACTATTTGTATTTAATAGTAAATACTGGAATGCTCGTTGCCCACTTTGCCTGACAATGCGGGATGATTCATAGCTGAATCCCGCACGATAAGCTGCTCACCGGACACGAATCAGATCGTTCACATTCCCAACCATTCAGCGCCATGTCGCCTTCCATGTTTTATATTGCGATGGCCGTATGCGATAGCGAGCGATGTTACCCTCGTGAAGATTCATGGCTTCTGTCTCCACCACTTCGACGAAACGTGCCTGATCATCCGTCGATATGACCTCCTGGGCGCGCTGCTGGACAAAAGCTGTGGCAGTTTTTTTGTCCATGCCAACACGTACGATTTCAGCGACGGTTTCAGCTATCAGAGTGCGATGGCGAAGCCGAAAAGTGTCCGGCTCTCCCAGTGAACGGCGCAGTGCTGAATAACGTGCCGCAGAACGTTCATAGGCCCATACAAACACATCGCGCATCAGTTCGATGCGATTGAGTTCGTACACCCCGAGAATACCATCGATATAGGCGCGTTCGGGCACGTCCACGAAGGATAACGGACACAGGTTGTGTCGTATGAGTGACAGATTCGCAGCTAACCGGGATACACGTTTGTTGACATCCTCGAACGGCTGCAAATAAGGCAGATGCACCATGGCAAAAAAGGCCTGTTCGAACGGATCTTTAATCGCTGCAGCTGTGTCGAGAATTTGCTGGAAGCATTCATCGATCAGTTGCGGTACTTCCAGAGGATGATAGACCGTCCCGTCAATCCCGACAGCAATGCTGCGCAAGCGACCGCAGGCCTGCGGGTCGGCCAGCAGATTGTCGGAAAGCAAGGCATGCAGGTTGAGTATGGTGTAGCGATTGAACCCAACCTCCTCGGCCTGCTCAACCAGTAACTCAATTGCAGCCTTGTGGTTCAGAATCATCTGTGCGTCCAGCGCATCCTTGCCTTCGGCGGCTTCCCCCAGTTCCAGCAGGCGTTCTGTCTCCAGCAGCGAGTACGTGTTGCCCTCCAGGCGGCTGGAATTCCAGGACAGGTCAATCAGCAGGCGGTTGTAGATCCGCCGCGCATAGGTGCCGGCCGGGTGTTCGCCATCCGGCGAGCGCCCCAATTCGACAAGACGTTGCCGGGTATCCAACGGGAGGTAGTAAGACTCATTGGGCCGGTAGTCATTGAGGAACGCCTGGTTGTAACCTGCCGGATGACGCTGCTGAATCGGCGCGCGAACCGCCTGTTTGATGTCTTCCCCCTCGGGGGAAATCGCGATGTAGACTTCGACTTGCGCTGCGTGCCCTGTAACCGTGAGTTTTCCGGCGGCAGGACGAACTTCACTGTCACCTGAAGGCAGTCGATAACGACTGCCCCGGCCACGCCCCATCACGTTGAGCTGCTTCTTTTCGACCAGCAATGCCAGGCGACGCTGCAGAGTGCGCCGCGGCAGGGTAATTTCCAGCACACCGCCGATATCCTCGACAGAAGCGCCCTCCGGGAATTGGGCAACTGCCCGGAGTACGGCCTCGAGTTCGTCCTGTGGCACTTTCCTGGGCATGCGGTCCTCATTGTGGCGCGATTCACTTATTGCGCCACAATAATAACATTTATGTGGCGCATTTCAATAATTGCGCCACTTTAAGTGGCGCACAAAATGATCACCCCTCACAGCAGGCCCGGCCGGATTGCCGGGCTCTTTTCACTTGTGCCGTAGAACCTTAGTCCGGACGCACGTTAATGCGCACGATATCCTTCAGCACACCGTCCAGACCACCGAACACGGTCAGCCTGTCGACCTTCTCAGTCACCTTTTCCAGAACTTCCAGTTCCTTCAGGCGCAGCAGGGTCGGGTTCTGGTCCATCAGGCGAGCGGTGTTCAGCAGCGAACGGGTCGCTGCGGTTTCCTCGCGACGCCTGATGACATTGGCCTGAGCCGCCTTCTCGGTCTCGACGACCCGGTTCAGGATGTCCTTCATATCCCCCGGCAGGATGACATCCTTCACACCCACGCTACGCACATCGATGCCAAAGGCATTCACCTTCTGACTCACGACAGCATAGATGGCCTGATCCAGCTCACCCTTGTTACCCAGCAGCGTATCCAGGGTGCGGGCACTGACTGCCTGACGCAGTGCGAACTGCACTTCCCGGTACAGGTAATCGGTGAAGTTGACCAGTTCGCTACGCGCCCTGACCGGGTCCGTAATCTGGTACTGGGCCGCCAGATTCACGCGCAGCGTCACCTTGTCCCTGGTCAGGATTTCCTGACCCTGGACTTCCATGGCCTGCAGACGCAGATCCACCTGTTCGACCACCACACGGCGGTTGAACTTCCACCAGGCGTACAGACCCGGCTCCAGCATCCTGACCAGTTCACCGTCGACGATCAGCAGACCGGCGTGCCTGTCCGCGACTTCCGCGAAATAGACAGCGCTCATCACTTCACGCGGCAGGCTGTCGGCACGTGCGTGGGTGACCAAACCGACCTTGTCACTCGGCAGCGCAAAATCCTCGGCGATGCTCAGCACTTCGACCTTCACATCGATCGGACCCTTCCAGTACAGCTGTCGGCTGGCCGGTGCCAGCACGCCGCTGAGCCTGCCATTCCTGTACACCAGGCCCACCTCGTATTCCTTGAGTTCGATGACCTGGAAGTGACGCTCGCACAGCGCACGCTGCCCGGCCACCAGCACATCGATGTACGGATGGTCGAACTCCGGCACGGTCAGGTTGCAGACCTCGACCGACACGCGACCCAGCGGATCGAATATGCGGTACACACCCGGCGCCAGGATCTTCCTGACCGAGCGATCCTTCAGATACAGGCCACGCTCGTGCTGCGCAATGACAATACGCCTGTAAATAAACATTGCGTTTCTCCCTCTTTGTTATTTCTCAATCATACGCGCGGCATTTTCGAACTCGGGACCCTTTTGGGCAGCCACTCCGATGCGTCTATGTTTTCAACATGCAGACCTCCTGCCCTGATTAAAAATGTCGGGTGACAGCCCCACGCCCATGTTGCGGGTAACAGGCTGCGGTCAGGCGGACCCACTGTCGGGGGCGATGGCATTGGACACATCCCTGTGGATGACTGCGAATCGAATTCGCACCAACACCTTCGCTACCGCAATAAGCCGTCCTGATCGGCGCACTGTTACGCTGGGCAGCATGCGCGCTGTGATCCGCCCGTTCAGACACTGCCAGGCAGCCTCTTTGCGGGCATTCACCGGGGCGCCATCCTGGTCGAGGTGTTAAAACACCTGGTGTGGATTCGAACCACAGGCTTACGCCTTTACCATTACCAGCGTTATAGGCTGATGAAGAGCGGGAATTGAACCCGCGACAGGCTGATTACAAGTCAGCTGCTCTACCCACTGAGCTATCTTCGCTGGCGTTGAAATGCACCGCGCACGCTCTGTACACACCGTGCGATCCCCTTACCGGGTTAGCGTAGGTGCGCAGGACAGATATACGGAATCTGAACCGCTGAATGACACGTTACCTTTCCAACCTCTGGGCGGGGATTAGTCAAAAACCACCACCTGTTGCCTCATACGCTTTGTTTCACCGCGTCTCTTTTTCGCGCTAAGTCGCTCCTGATGAGAGGCCTGTGAACGACGCTTCTTCAATCGCAGCCTGGGAACCTCCGCCGCCTTGCGTACCAGTTCGAACAGGCGCTCAAACGCTTCACGCCGATTCCGTTCCTGACTCCGATGCCGCCGCGCCGTGATCACCAGCTGGAAATTGCTGTTGACCCGGCTTCCGCCCAGATCAACAAGCCGCTGTTGCAGCTCATACGGGAGACTCCAGGCTTGCAAAATGTCAAATCGTAGCTGGATAGCCGTCATATTTTTATTAATATGCTGACCACCCGGGCCCGAAGCGTAGATTGCCTTCGTCTCAATCGCATCCTCGTCGATCTCAATTGTGTCTGTTACCTGTATCATCTTCTTTTCCTACACTTCCAACCGGTACCAGCGCGGCTGTTTAACCCGCTTCAGCTTCCGTCTTGCAGCCCTGGACCTGGCGAGCATCTCTGGCACCTCGTCCGTGAGCTTGAAACAGAACTTGCGCGGCAGGTCTGTATACAGCGACCTCGGTGGCTGGCTGTAACGAATTTTCTTAAGCACATTACCGGTCTCAAAAGAATGGTAATAAATGCGTCTGATCCCCAGCTCATCCACCACGAAGTTAATCGCTGCCGTCAGTGCCGCTTCGTCCCACATCCTGAAATACGGTGCCAGCGTTTTCCTGACATAATTTATGGCCGCATCCACCTTGCCATTAACAACGTATTCATTGAGCCTTCCACGCCTGTTTTTCGCATACCATTGCAAATTCTGCAGATACCATCTGGCGTCGCGCAACCAGTCCGTCTGTACCTCCTCGATCAACGCCTCACCGGTTCCAAAATCAATATCCATACGCACCCAGGCCATGGTGTGCCGGAAGTACCGGCGGTCGCCTGTTTTCAATACCGGATGCCCCCAACCAAGAAAGTCTTCCCTGCCAGAGGATCCTACGACACGCATAAATTCACGGTCGTGACCTGTGTTGAAGTTCACCTGTAAAACCAGGTTCCCGCTATGGCGCGACGTCTGGTTGTAGTCACGGCGATCTTCATTCCAGCTCCCCAATGTAATCAGGAAGTCCTGCCGTCCCTCCACGTAGGCGTAATCGAATACACTACGCGACACCACACCATTGCCCGTCTCCGCCAGAAGTTTTTGCACCGAGGGCTTCCGCAGCAACCGACCGTAAACCGACTGTCGGATGTCCCCGATACGCGTGCCTTCTCCCGCAGCGCGGGACAGCAACATCAGTGCGTAATCGCCCCGCGCATAACGAAACAGCGTCCTGTCTTTCGGCAGACAGGCAATGACTTCTTCAAGTAAGTTATTGTCCATCGTTTTCGCCTGAATAGTTCAATCATTATGTTTTGTGCTTCAGTCCAGTCACTCGCATTCATCATGCTGTACTCCTGTTTATCGTGTTACTCCATTTCTTACTCGTCAGTTTCGCAAATGCGAATGCCTGGGGCATTGCGCCTGTAGAAACGCCATCTGATCCGCGAGAATCCGACGATTACGCAGGATCAGCCATTCGGCGTGACTCGGCACATACGGCACTGCATGCAGGCGCATTCTCGCTTCCTGCGGCGCGCGGTCCGCCTTCTTCTGGTTGCAGACACGACAGGCCGTAACGACGTTAGACCAGCTATCCTCGCCACCCCGTGACACCGGAACCACATGATCGCGGGTCAAGTGCCGGTCCGGCAGCTGCACCAGACAGTACAGACAGGTGTGCCGGTCACGGCGAAACAGCTCCCGGTTGGTCAATGGCGCCTCTACACTGTAATCACCGATAAAAACCTGACCCCTGGCAGCGATCACCGGGTGTACGTCCATGCAGGAATACAGACCCGTGCACCGATTGACCCCACCACGGACGCGCAGCGGCTCATCGCCGACGGTCCACATTACCTGGTCCCTGGCATACAGGAGCACCGCTTCCTGCCACGAGATCCAGCCCATCGGCTGTCCACCCACATTGGTACGTAAAATTAACGTTGTCATCATCAGTCCTCGCCACTCGTATCCGCTAATGCCTGATCCTGAAAGTATGCTTGTCATTTCTACATTGGTGTGCCCACGAGGACTCAAACCCCGGACCTCTGCTTTCGCACAGCGGCGCTCTCATTCACTGAGCTACAGGCACATCATTTGGTCGGCCGCGAGGGCATCGAACCCCCAACCTCCCGGGTAAGAACCGGGTTCTCTGGCCGCTTTGCCAGCAGCCGTCGCTTGTTTGCCCGCTGCTGCTTCATGCGCTGCAAACGAATCACTTCAATGGTCTGGCGCCGTGTCAGCTTCATAGTGCACCCCTCGTGAAATTGGTGAACCGGACGCGACTCGAACGCGCAACGCCTTTCGGCACCGGGTTGAAAGCCCGGCGGCTTAACCATTTGCATACCGGTTCAAAACACTGGCGGACTGAAACGAATTCGAACCGTCACCTGCGTGATCGACAGTCACGTACTCTGCCTTTTGAGCCACCAGTCCATATCTTTAATTTGGTCAATCCAAACGCATTCGCACACCGGGAGTTGCCCGGGCCGGGTTCACCCCACCGGCCCCTGACTGAACTGCAATCCCGCTTGACTCACCCTTGTGTGGCCAGGCAGTTACGAATAGCCACGCAAACAGGTTCGGGACCCAACCCGGTGCTGCCACACCGCCGGACAACTCCCGCTGTACGAACACAAAAGGCCATGAGTTCGAGGCAATAAAAAACCCCGTTACACATTGCTGCCTAACGGGGTCTTTTAATCTTCCGCGAAAGGCTGCTGGCAACCTTTCACGCATTATCTGTGCACGAAAGGTTACGTCATACCGGTCTCATTGCTATCAAGTTGCGCAAAACCACGTATACCAAACGCAGGCGAAACGAGACCGACACCGGCGACCGGGGGATAAAGGCATAAAGAGGCCCTTCCCGATCGACCGGGCTGAACCAGGTGTTCAGCGTGTTTGTGAATGTACGTTGTCATGTTCGTTTCCTGATTAATGGCGGAGAAGTATAGTACCCGCTATCAAGAATGCAAGGACTATTTACAAGTTTCTTGTATTATAAGCAGAGCCTTATATTTGGAGCCAGGTGATGACCGATCGCAAAAACCCGACTGCTGTGAAAATCGGCCAGCGCATCAAGCAAGCCCGTCGTATGGCCGGCTTTGACAGTGCTGCACAACTGCTCGAACACATACCCGACTGGGGCAGCTCTCGACTGGGCAATTACGAAGCCGGCATTTCCCTGCCCTCGCCGGATGATGTGCGACTGATCGCCGAAGCTACAGACGCCTCCCCCTGCTGGATCATGTTTGGAAGTGGCCCGATACGCGCCTCGGGCCGCGACAGCCAGGCCATCCGGCATCAAAATCTTGTAGCCACAGTCGAACAGCTTCAGTTACAACGTGGACAGCTGACACGCTTACTGAAAACACTGGGCATCTCGAGGAAGAAACTGGATACGTACCTGGCCAACCCCTTTCAGCCGATCCCGGATCGCCTGGTACGCCGGTGTGAAAAGTTTCTTGACAAACCTTCGGCCTGGATGGATGAACAACACGTGGAAACAGACCCGGTATGCGCTACATTCCCGGAAGAGATGCGTCGACTGATGATGATCTACTCTGAACTTCCACCTTTGGAGCGCCACCGCCTTTTGCGTATTGTTGAGGTGTTCGCCGAAACAGACCGTCTGCCTGCATAGCCTCAGAATGTGCTGGCATCCATGAACCGGCCTTGTGCTTGCCAATATTTTCGGATATTGGGGTGTACCCCCTGTAAACCTCATGAATGCCAAGTTCATTCCGATAGCGCATCATAAATTCAAGATGCGAATTGTTTATGAAATTACGGAAATGTAAACCCACGGTTTACGTTTTTACAGTTTGATACATCGCCGTCAACGCTTTGATCGGGAACACCTCCTTGATTGCGCTCATCGGCATACGATTGAGCTGGCGGATGATCCCGGGTACGGCAGGACTGTGTACACCGCCTGCTTCCAGAATATGGTACTGGTAATGAAATGCCAGCTCGTTCATCGAGCCGAGTACGCTTTTGCTGTTCGTGTTGGCGAAACCGATCTCTTCATACTCTGAAAGTATCCTGGCCCGATCCGCCTCGGCAATACCCTCATCAGCAAGGATGCAGCTCAGATAACTTATAAACAATCTGTCCAGATCCCTGATCGTTTCCCGCGACACATCCGGTGCGATGAAATTGAACAGGGTCTTGTCATTGACAAACAGGACGCACTTGCGTCTGTCTATATGAACCAGGTTGGCATGCCAGGGACCGAGATATGAGAAGCATGGTTCCTCATCGCACAAGTCCGATTGTTTTAACCCCATCTCCTTCTGGAGCCTTTTTGTGCATCGAATCAGCTGCATTCTTCGCCTGCAGGCTACCTGGATCTACGCCGTATGGTGCCAGTTTGAATGGTCATTCTGGCTGTAAATGTCGAAAACCTTTCGCTGCAGTCGAAAAACATACCAAAACAGACTGGATATCGAAAATCGTTCGTGCAGACATTCGAAAGCCCGGCAAGAAGCATCTCATCTACCATCGCTGCTGTTTTCGAGAAATTTATTCAGCCTGCCAAAGAACCGTCAACCTTGCGCTTTTCCCGGTAATTACCGTTTGCATACCTTCCGTATTACCCTGCCAGGAAATATCGGCGCTTCGGATCTTGCGGACTCGTTCCAACCTCACTCACCAAGCCACGTTCCACCAGCCTGGACAGACGTGTGCGGGTGGCGCGTGCGCTTAATTTGATCATTGCGGCAATCTCTCCTGTCGAGAGACCTTTGCCGCCGACCAGGGCATCCAGTATGGCCTGATCTGTCTTGTCGATGCTGGGTGCACCGGCCCGTTCCGTATAGATCGTCACCCGAAAACGGGTACTGATTTCCTCCAGCGCAGGCGGCGCTAACCCCGCCTCACGGCAAGCCGCCGTCATACGCTGGATACCGCTCCCCCATTGTTCGATCAATCCCAATTCATGGAACACCCGCCCGATGACACGATTGCGCAATTTTGAGATACCCTGGCGCAAATCTTCCACCGTCAAACCGAACGGCAATAACCCCGGATTTTCCACTTGCAGCCGTTGCGCTCAAAAACTGTTGCAACGGACGGTAAACTGCCCCTGCCCCGATCTATTTCGGGACACGGGCAGCTGTGTTTCATTCACCAATAAAAAAACCGGCAGTAGCTGCACTGCGAACAATACAACCACCACCGGTTCAGTGAGCGGAAAATCCCGCGTTAAAAGTCGATCTGGCTTCGTACCTGGAAGATGTTGACGTCTTCATCACCCGCAGCGGCGAATTTTTCCGGCGAAGTGGGATCTGTGCTGGCGCGGATGTAGTTCGCCATGAAGCGGACATTCGGTGTTGCGTACCAGTTCAGGCCCAGGGTGATATTGTCCTGCTCACCGCCCGTGTAGCCACTGTCTTCCAGGTCAATGCTGCTGTAACGTGCGGCGATTTCCCAGGCACCGGTGCCACCCTTGCCGACAATACTGGCGGGTTTAACACGACCAAAGGTGCCACTGCCGGCCTTGTACGGGCGGTGCTCACCGGTCAGGAAATAACTGCCGTAGACATACCAGCCACTGAAATCCGAGTCTGAACCCGAGCCCGATACATCGACACTGGCCTGCATGTATTCACCCTGCAGCGAAAACGGGCCATAGACAGTTGCCGCTTCCAGGCCGTACAGCGTCTGATTGTCATAGCCGGCAATGCTGCCGGTATCCACCAGGCGGGTGCTGGTGGCGTGTGACTCCGGTCGTTCACGGAAGCGGGTCTCGTTATCGCCGTCGGAACCCCGGTAACTGACGGCGGCACCCAGGTGAACGACGCGTTCCTTTTCTGCCAGCGGCGCAAAATGCGCTCGCCTCGAGCACCAGCAGTTCGCCTTC
>JBHHXO010000121.1:0-9938 GCA_046757125.1 Thiogranum sp. | reverse complement strand
ATCGCCCGATGTTTTTCAAGTCATCCTGCGCTCTCGGGGTGACTCTGAATCCGGGCATTAGCCTTCGTTATCCAAATCGTTGATCAGGGCGTCCATTGTAAAACCGTCAACGAACTCTCCTGCTTCTGCCTGTTCAGCTGAGGCGGTACAAGAGTCGTTCCAACCCGTACTGCGTCAGGAGCAATTGAAAATCCTCACCCCGCTCCTTTGCCAGTGCCAGTAATCGGTCACGTACGGAAGCTGCTATATTCTTTCCGCGTCTATCATTCATACCGCCAGCGATTCCAGGTAGGGCCGCATGACGTTGCGGACGCGGCAGATATCTGCATAGTGCCAAAGGTCGTCCATTGTGCAGTGCCGTGCGCGCCGGCACTCCCTGAGTGCCTCGATGGCCACATCCAGGCCGATCTTGTTGCGGTATTTGAAACAATCGGCGACAGTCTTGGCCGGGGAGTACACGTGAACGTTCACCCCCTCGATCTGGTGCTCCTCGACCCCGGCATTGAGTGCAGCCTTCGAGAAGTGAACGATACGCAGCGGCGGGTACTCGAGACGCGGCCTCCAGGCTTTTTCGCCGATAGCCAGCCAGACCTCAAACGGCGCCTGAGTTGTGAGTTCGTGAAAGCTTAGGGCGGACAGTAGACACACAACACCTTTTGGCACGCGTTTGCAGGCCTCGGCCATCGAATGGTGCTCGGTGGCGCCGCTTCCGGGCAGGACATACAGCCCACGGCCGATCCGTTGCAGCTTTCCGGCTGCACACAGGCGGCTGAGGTAGGTCCTGGGGATATTATATGGATCCAGATCTCGCGGGCGCAGGACGCCAGCCTTCCTGACCAGATCCAGGACTTTGTTTGTCTTTGTCGTTTGGGTAACCATGATATCGCAATGTTACATAACCTATGGGAAAATTCAAAACTACCTAGGAAACGTAACACTGTTATAGTTGCTGGGACTAGTAGTCCTAGTGCACACTTTAGATGGATGCATCATGTTCGCTGTATGGGGAAGACGGTTTCGCAACCCAGCCAAATAGATTTCATGCTCGGTTTTTCTGGTCGGTCAGTTGAAAAAATGAATCTTTTTGAAGAAATTTCTGAGCATGGTATTTTTCATGGTATTACCGCTTAACAGGAAAATAAGCCATTGAATATAAAAGACAAAAAAGGCTTATTTACAATAGAGTGGAGTAGGGCCAGATCTGGCACTGACTGGCAACTGCAGGTACCAAGACCCTGCATACTTACAAAATCAATAAGTTATCCTCGTTTCTGTCTGGCATCATCTGGCACTGGCAGGCATAGACAAGCAGCTAGTGCCATTTCCCAATGGTATAAATCATGGTATCGCCACCCATAGTTTCCGCGCGGTGCGCCAATACCATGCCTTACCTGCTGAACTATTCATGGTATCGGTAATTTATCTTGAATAATGAAATAATCATGTTACATTAATGGTATTTAATGTCTCATGAAAGATACATTATGCCAAAACCACATATTCCGTCCTCAGCCATCAGACGAATTTTGAGAAAACTGGGTACCGATCTCCGCGAAGCCCGGCAGCGTCGTCGTTTGACCATGGCCGTGGTGGCAGAGCGCGCCTTTACCAGCCGGGCTACCCTGCAGCGGGTGGAGGCAGGTGATCCGGGTGTAAGCATGGGGATTTATGCTGCTGTATTGCAGGCGCTGGGTTTGCTGGAAAGGCTGGATCAGCTCGCCGATCCGGCGCATGACGAAGTCGGGCGGTCGCTTGCATCCGGGGATCTGCCCCAGCGCGTGCGTATGTCGACGAAGCGCAGGAAGCAATCGGATGACTGACGTTGAGGTTCATATTGACCTGGAAGGGCAGGTGCGTCCTTTGGGGATACTTCATCGGCAGGCATCACGCCGGAGAGAGACTGTTACCTTTGAATATGATGAAGCCTGGCTTGGTGATGCAAACCGGTTTTCGATCGAGCCAGCACTAACGCTGACCGCAGGGGCATTCGCGCCGCAGGTGGACCAGCCCATATTCGGGTCGATTGGTGACTCGGCACCGGATACCTGGGGCAGGCGCCTGATGCAGCGTGCCGAACGACGTCTGGCGGAACGCGAGGGACGGCAGGTATGTACACTGGGGGAACTGCATTATCTGCTGGGTGTGGCGGATGAGACCCGCCTGGGTGCGCTCAGGTTTCGCTGGCGCGGTGAGGAGGCGTTTCAATCACCCGTACGTGATGGTGTTCCTGCGCTCATCGAACTGGGTCGTCTGCTTCAGATCACTGAACGGATAGAGCGTGATGAGGAGACGGACGAAGATCTGCAGCTGATCTTCGCGCCGGGGTCGTCACTGGGTGGTGCTCGCCCCAAGGCATCCGTGATCGATCAGCATGGCCATCTGTCGATCGCGAAATTTCCCAAAGAGTCTGACGACTACAGCATCGAAACCTGGGAAGAGATCGCACTAAGGCTGGCGAAGCGTGCGGGAATCCAAACGCCAGTTCATGAATTACTACAGGTTGCCGGTAAACCGGTGCTGTTGTCGCGTCGTTTTGATCGTGACAACGGTTGGCGAATTCCCTTTCTGTCAGCGATGTCAATGACAGGGTCACGGGACGGTGAACGTGGCAGTTACCCCGAACTGGTAGATGCTTTGACGGCGCATGGTGCACAGGCCAAGCAGGATGCGTGGCAGCTTTATCGCCGTGTGGTTTTTAATGTTCTGGTGTCCAACGTCGACGATCACTTGCGCAACCATGGGTTCCTGTGGTCAGGGCAGGGAGGCTGGATCCTTTCGCCTGCCTATGATCTCAATCCGACACCGGTGGATGTGAAGGCGCGGATACTGACAACAAACATTGACCTTGATGAAGGTACTTGCTCAGTGGAGTTGTTGCAGGAAACGGCTGGTTATTTTGGTCTTGGCGACAGACAGTCGCGCACGATTATCCGTGAAGTAGCAGAGGTAACACGCACCTGGCAGGCAGTGGCGGCAGAGGTGGGCGCAAGGCGTGCTGGGATTACACGCATGGCCAGTGCATTTGAACACGAGGATCTGCAGGCAGCGTTGAAATTATAAGGTGATAAGGAATTCAGATTTTCTGAAGAAATTTCTGAGCATGGTATTTTCCGCACGTACAAAAGTAGAAAGCAGCGAAACCATGAGTGGTGGATTAGTGCTTCCATGGTGTTTTTGATAGAGCATGTGCCTTAAAGGATGGGTGCCTGTAGAACCATAATCTGACCCAAGTTACCTTATTTGCCTTCTGGTTGGACAAAGTCGTTTATTATTCGCCAAAAAAAGAGATATTGTGAATAATGTGAATCTTGTGCTATGCTTACCCTTGTATTCGATGCCATCGGTAATAGCTATGCCTTTCGACAGAATCACTATCCCAAACGATCTGATGGATCTCAAGCCTTCATCTGACCTGCAGAGCGTGTCCATGTCCAGCCTGGCTCGCAAGGGTACCGCGCTACTGAGGCAGCTCACTGACACGGCACAGGCGGTGGCGGTGAAGATACAGGGCCATGGTTCGATGGTCACCCTGTCTCAACGGCAGTACGACGAGATGGTCACGCTGTTGCAACAGCTGCGGCAGGACAGCGCCGACGACAGTTTTACCCGGGTACTTGGTAAGCGATTCGATACGCTGGTCGCGACCATGAACCAGCCCGGCGCGGCAACAGCAATGGATGCTGCGCTGTTCACCGAAGCGGATACTCTGAATTCCAATTACCGTCCAGGCGCGACCGAAACTGCGCAGGATAGTCGCGTTGATCCTCGTTCTGGCCGGCGTCAACGGAGCCGGTAAAAGCTCGATTGGTGGTGCCAACCTGCGTGCGAAGGGGCAGGACTGGTACAACCCGGATGAGATTGCCCGTGAGATGCGGTTGCGCTTTCCGGAAAGACAGTCCGGGGACATAGACAGCCAGGTCTGGCGTGAAGGCCTGAACCGCCTGAGACACGCCATCCACACAAACACGAATTTTGCATTCGAAACCACGCTGGGTGGCCATTCCATTACCGCGACCTTGCTGGATGCTATCGCAGCCGGCGTGCCCGTCCGGGTGTGGTACTGTGGTCTTGGATCGCCCGAACTGCATATCGAACGTGTCGCGGCTCGGGTGGCGCGGGGTGGTCACGACATACCCGAACATAAAATCCGTGAACGCTGGGCATCATCAATGCGCAACCTTTGCCGTCTGGCGCCAGGGCTGGACAAGCTGGCTGTGTATGACAACTCGATACCTCTGGGCAGTAACGGCCTACCGGATATCCGTGAACTGGTATCGGTTGAAAACGGTAAGATTATACGTCTGGATACAAATATGCCGGACTGGGCCAAGCCGGTGGCAGCGGTTTGCCTGCAACATTTCAAATAGGCTGTGAACGTACTACCGGCCAGGCTGGCGAGTTTTTTAAACCGCGCAGGTAGAGAATGTAGCCGCTGCGGTCAAGGTGGCTACAGCGGTCCATCGGATGGAGCAAGGTAACTTCTCTAATGTGAAAGGTGTGGGTGCCGGCGTCTATGAGTACCGGATTGATTTTGGTCCTGGGTATCGGATCTACTTTGGCAAGGACGGGGATCGGTTGGTGATATTGCTCGCGGGTGGCACCAAGAAGCGTCAGGATGCGGATATTTCTGCCGCAAAAGCGCACTGGCGTGACTATAAGCGCCGGAAACGGGAAGAGGTGTAATGATGGCTTTGACGAAAGATTTTAAGGACACCATTCAGGCACGCGCCCAACGGGATCCAGCGTTTCGCAAGGCCCTGCTGCAAGAAGGGGTCGAATGCCTGCTCGCCGGTGATGTCGATACCGGCAAGGCGGTGCTACGCGACTATATTAATGCGACTATCGGGTTAGAAGAACTGTCCCGGGTTTTCGACAAGTCGAGCAAGAGTCTCATGCGCATGTTCGATCCGAAAGGGAACCCCCAGGCGAGTAACCTGTTGAGAGTGAGCAAAATAATTGATGGGTTTACCCCGGTTTTTGATCACATTATCTGATGGATAAAGAGAAAAGCGCTATTTACTATGATACTGCAAGAATAAATTCTTTTTTCGGTTACGTCCGTAACCAATTTTCCACTTTCAGCCCCGACACTCTTGAAAATTCCCCGACATTAGCGGTTATAACTGTAAGATTATTGGCGAGGGCATGTGCGGCAATCAGTAGGTCATTTGGCCCGATTGGGGTTCCCTGGTGCGTGAGGTGATGACGTATGTCTGCATACTGGCGGTCAGCAGGGGAATCCAGAGGAAGAATTTCCAATGCCGAGAGGATCAAGTCAATGCGCTCTGCAAGTTTTGCTGAATTTGACTTGGCCGCGCCATAACGGAGTTCTGCAGCAACAATGATGCTGGTGCAGATACTATCCTCGCCTGCTTTGGAGATTTGTGCAGCGACTACGCCCTGTGGATTATGAACCAAATCGGACAGGATGTTGGTGTCCAGCAAGTACGTTAATGATGTACTCACAGTTGCACGTCATCCAGTGAGGGCAGATCATCATCAATACTGGGAAAGGATTCAGTCAAGGGATCCAGGGTGTGGAGCAGTGCCAGCAACTTCCCTTTACGGATGGGTTCCACGATCAGACGGTCGCCTTCCTTGTGGATGATTGCTTCCTCACCCTCCAACTCGAACTCGCGAGGGATACGTAGTGCCTGATTACGTCCATTACGAAAGAGGCGAACATGACGTTCAAGAGCTGACATTTGGATATCCTCTGGTTGAGAGCATATGCCTAAGCATATGCCATATGGTTCAGTAAGTCAACTAGCGTGTTGTATTTAGTTTGACCGTGCTCTCCCAGCATTCCCACAGTGGAATTGCAGCAAATTCTGAACATGGTATTACCGTTTAGCAGGAAAATAAGCTATTGAATATAAAGAAAAAATGCTTATTTGCAATAGAGTGGGAATGACTGGCACTGGCTGGCATTTGCCCAGCGTCAAAGTATTCAGTCAGGCAGAAAATAGGTGACGATGTCCATCTCCTTGTGCGGGATGCTGATAATATCGATACCTGACTCACTGATCAGATAAAAGATAACGTGTTGGCCTTGCGGAAAGCTGTAATAGCCTTCAGCGACATCCTCGCGGTGTTTTCCCAATCGCGGGTTCTCTGCTAACCAGACAAAACGTTTTTCGATTGCCTTCAGGTAAATGTTACGCTGTCGTCTACCCCATTGTTTCTCTGTATATCGCCCGATGTTTTTCAAGTCATCCTGCGCTCTCGGGGTGACTCTGAATCCGGGTGTTAGTCTTCGTTATCCAAATCGTTGATCAGGGCGTCCATTGTAAAACCATCGACGAACTCTCCCGCTTTTGCCTGTTCAGCGCCCTGGGCCAAATGATGACGCAAGGCTTCAAGTTTGCTTTTACGCTCTTCCATACTCCGCAAGGCATCGCGGACAACTTCACTGGCGGAGCCGTAGCGTCCGCTGGAAATCTCATTCTTGATGAAGGCTTCCCAATGTTCTCCCAGACTGAGACTTGTCGTAGCCATAACACACCTCATATATTCATAATTAACAATTATGAATATATATCAAGGTGGAGCTAAAGGCAATCAGTGCTTGGCGGCTAGATTCATCGGGTGATTTTCAGGAATTTCTGGACATGGTATTTTGCATGGTATTACCATTTAGCAGGAAAATAACCAATTGAATATAAAGGATAAAAGGCTTATTTATAATAGAGTGGGAGTGACCGGTACTGGTTGGCAATGTCTGGCACTGGCAGGCACCGTCCGGCAATTCAGGTCTAACTACCTGTAATCCCGAGCCTCAGCCGTTTTACGGAGGACGGACTTGATGACCGTATATAGCGACTTACGCTCGACCAGCGTCACCAAGGCGCCCCTGTGACCTTTGCCGATCACGGTGTCACCTTCCCAGTCACCGATGCGGGGCCGAACCTTGCCCAAACGTCGCCCCAACGCCAGCTTGTGGGCCTGCTTGGGCCGGTAACCCTTCTGCCCCGATTGCGGCACAACTCCCGGCTGATGGTCGATTTGTCGCGCCCCAGCACCCCGGCAATCACTGTTTGGCTATGTCCTGTTGGGTAAGCTGCGTGTAGCCTCTCATTTGTGCTCCTCTTACTTTGGTCGGTTGGAGAAAGCCACGACGCTACCGCAGCTTGACCCCTCTCACCGACAGGTCGAGTTGCACTTACAAATTGAATTCACGGATTTACTTAACGGAAAACATATGCTAAATCCTGAAATGAGAAAGACATGAAACCCAAAAGAATTGTTTTACTGTTTGCAGTATTGTTTCTGCTGTGGGGCAGCATCCCTGCCCAGGCGACAAATAGTACGGAACAAGTATCACCAGAACGTATTGCCGAATTTATCCATTGGTACCCGGCCATCGAGCAGGTCAAAATTCACGACGAATGGCTCCAAAAATACAAGCAGGGTGAATGGCAGTTCACCGGCATGGTAACGGCGGACGACCGCACCGTCATCACGCCGCAGGCCGACGTCAACTACGGTTATTCCTGGTTCAACATCTCGAACCAGCCCGTGGTGGTCAACATGCCGAAATACGACAAGTATTATTCCTTGTCGGTTTTCGACATGAATCACTTCATGGAAGTCTATGTCATGCCGGACAAGCCCGTGGTTATCCGCCTTCCGCACCAGAAAAGTCCGGTCAAGGACGCTATCGAAATCGTATTGCACACCTATTGGGGACTGGCCTTTACCCGCCAGGTGATTGTGGATAATGAAAAGGAAGTGATGGCACTGGCCAAAAAAATCACCATTAGCGGTGGTGGCGGTGACTTCCCCTATACCGTTCCGGATTTCACGGAAGAAGAAGCGGCGGCCGGGATGGAAATCATCAAGGCGTATTCCCTTAAAGTTAAAGACGGACGCAAACTGTTTGGCTCGCCCTATGAGGGAGTGGGCGATATGGATCGTGCTGCCGGGGTTTTTCTGGGTCAACTCGGAACGCAGGCCCGATATGTGGATTATGCACAGGACGTGGCGGACCAAGACGGCAATAAGCTGACCGGTGCGGACCGTTACAAAATCACCGTGCCTCAAAAGGCTTTGTCGAGAAACCAAAAAGGATATTGGTCATACACCATTTACAGCATGGAAGATCGTTATCTGATACCCAACCCCAAGAACAAATACGTTATCAGTTCTTACAAAGCGGAGAAAAACGCTGACGGAACCGTGACCATAAATGTCAATCCGGATGGGACCGGAAAAAACGCCCTCTCGACAAACGGTACTCCGTTTTACGGCGTGTTCCGGGTTTATGAGCCTGTAGACGAGGTGGTCTTCCCGAAAATCAGGAAACTTCAATAGGAGAGGAGGGGCGACCATGAGAAAAGAAACGATAATCTTGTTCATTGTCCTCTTTGCTTTGATGCCTGTAACTGGTGTCGCAAAGGAGGCAGTCTCAGCAGATAAGGCATTTCCAGTCAATCCAGAAGATTACGGATATACAGCCCAAGAGTATGCACAAGCAGAGTCGACACTGTTCTTTTCAGGGTTTGTCAATCGTGCGGGAATCAACAAGGTATTTACCTTCCCCGGCTTAACCAGGCCGGGGGACAATTGGGTCGTGTCGCCAAACAATGACACGATCTACAGTATCGCCATCGTCGATACATCCGATGATGTCTCCATCACCCTTCCCGAGGTTGAAGAGGGACGTTACATGTCCCTTCATGTTGTTGATTTGAACCATTACACCCCTTTTGTCATCTATGAGTCGGGGCGCCATGACTTTCCAAAAGGAACGTTTGATACAAATAATGTGGGGTTTGGAATCAGGATTCAGGCAAACCCCTTTGATCCGAAAGACGTGCAGCACGTTATTGAATTGGCAAAACAAATTAAAGTAGACGCGAAGTCCGATAAGAATTATCTCAAACCTGTAGATAAAGCGAAGATGCTGAAACTGCGGGAGGCTCTTCTGCCATACTATGCGAAGTTAAAGAGCACTGGTCAATACATGGGTAAAAAAGGAACGGTCGATCCCTGGGGACATCTATTGGTCACTGCCGGTGCGTGGGGACTTTTCCCTGAGAAAGACGCGACCTATATCCCATACAATCCAAAGCTCAAGGCTGACAGGTGTTATACCGCCACCTATACCGTACCACCGCAAAAAGAGTTCTTCTCCATTACGATCTATGGTCCGGATCTCTACCTCTTCTCCGAAAATGCCATTCTCAATAAATACAATATTGT
Source organism: Thiogranum sp. (assembly GCA_046757125.1). Classification (GTDB taxonomy): domain Bacteria; phylum Pseudomonadota; class Gammaproteobacteria; order DSM-19610; family DSM-19610; genus Thiogranum. The sequence continues at coordinate 734 of JBHHXO010000121.1, read as the reverse complement.
TTTCGACGATGAGCAACATGCTCGATTTACCGCATACTTCGGCTCCAAGGAGCAGTGTGGTGATGTGAAAAACAGACTGGATACGGTCGATGGCTGGAATCTTCTGATGCGCGCCTATCGCCCGGAAGTACCTGCCATCCGCGACTACAAGATGCCCGATGTAAGCCCTTTTGTTCCCGGGAAATGAAATAGTAAAGAAAAGAGTTATCACGAGACGGGGTGGTCTCCCCGAATATCAGGAAAATAGAATGAGGTCGGATCCATGATGAAAAGGAAATTGTTCTTCGTGGCAGTGGTCCTGCTGGCCTGCGCGCAGGTGGCGGTCGCGGGGAACAGGAATCCCATCGACAAGCTGACACCCGATGAGATAGCCAAACGCACCGAACAGGCCTATTACTTCGCCTATCCCATGCTGCAGGGCTACCAGGCCATTTTCGGTATATCCATTGCCGAGCAGTCGCCTTCCTATTTCGGGCCGCTGAATGCGGTTCACAGCAAGCCCTTTACCCTGAACCCGTCCTATACGGCGGTTGTGTCCCCCAATGCGGACACGCCTTATTCGATCGCCAATCTCGATCTCAGTCGTGAGCCGATGGTGTACCGCGTGCCTGCCATAACGGACAGGTACTATGTGATGCAGCTGGTCGATCTCTATGGCTACAACGCCCATTACATCGGTACCCGGGTGACCGGAACGGATGCGGGCAACTATCTCCTTGTCGGCCCCAACTGGC
>JBHHXO010000120.1:0-9942 GCA_046757125.1 Thiogranum sp. | reverse complement strand
CCGTTGGGTGATATGCTTTCCCTGCAGGTGCTGGACTTGAGCCACAACGCCATCACCGACATTTATCCGCTCGGAGTACAGAGCGGATTGAGGGAACTGGATCTGGGCTACAACCGGCTCGCAACACTGGATGGCATGGAGTCACTGACAGAACTTGAAAACCTGTACCTGGCCGGTAACAGGATTGCCGATATTGGGGCCCTGAAGAAACTGTCAGATCTGATCGAGTTCGATCTTTCGTATAACCAGGTCAGATCCCTTGCGCCCCTGGGCGGACTAACAGGTCTGGCCCGTATCACCCTCGATGGAAATCCACTTGATGGCATTGAGCTCCTGCGGGATTTTGGCGAGTTGAAACTTGTCAGCCTGAAAGGAGTAAAAGGCATTCCCTGCATGTTGATCAAACAATTAGAGAGCCAGTTCGGTGACGACGCGGTGATCAGCGACACTGATTGTGAAACAGGTCTGTAATCAGTTCTTATGCCCCCCCTGGGCACCCTGACGAATTACCGGATGATGATATATGTATTCACTTGATCGAAGCGGGTTCAGCAATGGCGGGAACAACCTTGCCATTAAAAAGCACAGCGATATAACGGGCGGAAAGTTTGCCATCCTTCTCCGTGCGTAGTTGCAACAGGTAATACCAGCGATTTTCGCTCTCGTGATCGTGAATGGGTTTGAGTTCGATTTCGTAAACGCTGGCACCCTTTAGTTGTGGTTCCTGTTCAATCCAGCTTCTCGCGTGTTCCAGTGCAGCAGCAATCGATACCGGAGGGCCGCCCTGAACCGGAAGCCACTGCGGACTCTCGGCAATGTCTTCGTTGGCAAGAAAAATAACCAGCTTCTGGTTATCCATGACATCGAAGATTTCCACTGGCCAGTGTTCATTACCGGCAAACGTGGTGGGCATGGACGTGACAAGCAGGCAAAAAAGCAAACTGGCTAATGGCAGCTGACGCATGAAATTCTCCGCAAGGTTCAGGTTAAAGAAATATACTGGTTCTGGTACAGATAAAAGCAATCACGATTGCCACAACGGCTGGGCTTTAGAGCGACCGAATTCGTCCTGGCACTCCTTGAAAATACGTTTATCGCAACTGGCGCAAACGGACTTGTCGAGTTTCTGGTAGATAGCGTGAATGGCGGCAGATTTACCCTGGAATACGTGGTTCTCGCCTATTTCATCCAGGCAACCGCTTTTTTCGAGCGCGTCCCAGAGACCCTTCTTTATGTTGATAATGTACATGGCGCCGCCGTTCCGGGCACGGCGTTTGGCCTCCTCTGCCAGGGCTTCACCGCCCTGCAGATCGACAAAGTTGATACCCTGTGCGGCAATGGCAAGGTGTTTCTGCTCAGGCCTGTTTTCCCGAAACAGATCGAAGGTTTCCTCCACACGGGTCACCGAGCCGAAGAAGATCGAACCATCGATACGGGCGATGCGCAGTTGCGGGCACTCGGGCAGGCTGGGGTCGGTTACCAGCGGCCGTTTCGGCAGCCGGGGATCCGGTACCCGGCGGCGAATGGCCGGCTTGGAAACGCGCTCCAGGTAGAGAACCAGGGAAAGTAATACGCCGGCAAAAATCGCAAATTCAAGCTCGAGGAACAGGGCGCTGAAAAATGTCACGGCCAGCACTGAAGTTTCGCGGCGGGACGTGGCCAGTATATGTTTGATCCGGGCGAAGTCGATCAGACCCCAGGCAACAATGAACAGTACACCCGCCATGGTGGCCTTGGGTAGATAGGCCGCCAAAGGCGCAACCAGCAGGACAATCAGCATGAGCAGGAAGCCCGCAAAAATGGCGGCGAGCGGTGTGCGGGCACCGGATTCGTAATTCAGGCCTGAACGGTTGAAAGAACCGGTTGCGACATAACCGGAGAAAAAACTGCCGGCAATATTCGACAGCCCCTGGCCAATGAACTCCTGGTTGCCGTTGATACGGTATCCCCCGCGTGCAGCCAGTGAGCGACCTATGGAAACGGCCTCGGTCAACACGAACAGGGTGACAGCCAGGGCTGTAGGCGCGAGTTTCTTGATGTTGTCCAGCGAAAGGTCGGGGGCTGACAGTGGTGGCAGGTGCGCGGGCAACGCACCGACAGCGGCGATGTGACTGACTCCGTCACCCACAAACCGGTTGATGAATACGGCCACCAGGCTGCCGAGCACCATTGAAATGATCAGGTAGGGCAGCCTGGGCATCCAGCGCTTTATGGCTATGCCACTGAGCAGGGTCACCATCGCCACAATAGTGACGTAAGGGTTTATATTGCCCAGCTGTCCGGCGAAAGCAATAACAATGTCATGAAAATGCCCGCCGGAAGGCATCTCGATGCCAAAAAAATGTTTGAGCTGTTTTGCAGCGATCAACAGCGCGGCACCTGCCGTAAAGCCCACCACCACGGAATGGGAGATAAAGTTTACCAGCACGCCCATGCGCGCCAGGCCGAGCAGCAACTCGATCACCCCCACCATGAAAGTCAGCGTCAATGCCAGCGAAACATAATCCACGGTACCGGGAGTTGCGTAAACAGACAACGACGAGATCAACACAATGGACGCGGCTGTTGTCGGGCCTGAAACCAGGTGGCGCGACGAGCCGAACAGGGCTGCGATGATTGCCGGGACCATTCCCGCATAGAGGCCGTACTCGGGCGGCATCCCCGCGATAGTGGCGAAAGCCACACCCTGCGGCAACACAATGATGCCGCCGGCAAGGCCCGCAATGAAATCTGCTTTAAGATCGTCGCGGGTAACGTTGGGCAGCCAGCGCATAAAGGGCGTGAGCCAGGCGGGCAGGAAAGCATTATTTGATGAACGAAGCATAAGCCTTCTTTGCTCGTTAAGCGGTGCTATTGCACATTAGCGTGATAAACGCATGCGGCATCACTCGCCTCTGGGTTGCGCAAGCCTAACGCCCCGTCCCCGTCCCTGGCACACGTCGTTCTCACCGATTAACTCGATCCCGGCCGCTTTCAGCACATCGACGACCTTGACCAGGGACTCCACATTACCGCCCACGACATGCTCCGCGGATTCCATGCGCTGGATAGTCGGCAAAGACAGACCGGACAGCTCTGCCAGCGTCCTGCGATCCATGTTGAGCAATGCGCGTGCTGCCTTGAGCTGGCCGCTAGTTATCATGAAAATACCGCAAATATGAACACTAAAAATTAAAATAAGATATATTTTGTATCAATAGTGGGAAATCATAACTCAAAATACGAGCCGGCGCCAACCCGGGTTCCAGCGGGCTTGCCTGACCAGATCAGTTTGATAACAGCACGGGAAATATATTTTCTTCGTTCAGGCGATGCCGGAATTCCTGATGACGTAAAGTTCCGGTTTGCTCAACCCATGCCCTGCCTCGGGTCGGGCAGTGCGGCCACGATATCAGCGATGCCCGCGTAGCAAAAAGGATCGGCCCAGGCGTTCGCCTCGATGATATACGGGCCTTCGGGCGTGATGGCGATATCCCAGCCGATAATACGCAAAGGCAGAAACCTGAATGCCGCCTGCATGGCCAACTGGCGGGTTTCATCCCATAACGGCAGCCGGAACCCCTCGAAAGGCACGCCTGTCCCGGGGTGATTTAATACGGTTTTTTCTCCCGAGCCATCTTTGGTCATGATACTTGCCACCCTGAGTTTTCCGGTTCCCAGGTCAATGGGGACGTGCAGGTTCCCCGTGCTCCCGTGGTCGTGGTTGTCCACGAAGTTGCGGCCCACGATCGGTTTCAGCAGCGCGTAGAGGATCCTGCATTCGCTTGATGCCGCAACGAAGGTAACGACCCGAACCGTTTGCAGATACTCCGTATCACTGAGTCGCACAAGGGTGGAATGATTCCTCAGCCGTTCCTGGATAACGAAACCGTGATAATCCGGATGCAGCAGCATTGAGCGGTAAACCTCAACTGCCTGCTGCTGCAAACCGGTGGCATCGGTAAATACGCCGGTCTCCGAACGATGGATAATCCTTATCCCGGCACCGTAGACACCCCATACAGGCTTGATCACAAATTCTTCCGGCAACCCGTCACACAAAAACCTCTCCCGGTCCTGCCGGCCCTGCACGACAGACCCCGTACCGGACCAGCCGGCCCTGTCCTTGAAAAAGCAGGCGAACAGCTCCGGCGTTGGCAACCGCAGCGCCATGCAGTACCTGTAGAAGATGCTCTTGTCCTCGGTAAGTCTGGTCCAGGACCCGGGGTTCAGGGCACCCTGTATTTCCATCATTCTCTTCTTGCTTATGAAGTCACGATGCGGCTTTACGGGGCCGCCCGGGTCCAGCATCCCGTTACAACAGGCTTCCTCCGGCGTATAGCGCTCTTGCAGGTACAGGCGCAATGCACGCCGGAAAACCTTGAAGAAAGCAGGATTCGGCAGCGGGGCTGCCCTGTGGGCTACGCCGGCAATCCGGCCAAGCAAGCCGAGCTTCACCAGCGGGTGTTTGAATAGTGCGGTAATCAGACGCGCGCGAACAAGAGGCACTTTCCCACTCCGACAATACTGTGGCGGACCATTAACAACCTTCCGGCAACAGCAAGTGAAACTGCTGCCGCCCGACTAGTCCGTTGCCTGTTGGTCAACCCGTGTATGACGAACGTCCTTGCCCTTTACCAGATAGATAACGTATTCACAGATATTGGTGGCACGGTCGCCGATGCGTTCAATCGCGCGCGCCGCGAACATGGCTTGCAGAATACTCGGGATAGAGCGCGGATCCTCCATCATGTACGTCATCAATTCCCGCATCAGAGAATCGTACTCGCTGTCTACCCGGCGGTCCTCGCTCCAGATTTCAACAGCCTTCTCCGTATCCAGGTGCGCAAATGCATCCAGCGCCCCGTGCACCATGCCGCGCACGTGCTGACCGAGATTGTGGATCTGGGTAAACAGGCGTGCAGCGTGCTCCTGGCCTGCCAGCCGGCTGGCCATGCGCGCGATACGTTCCGCCTCGTCGCCTATACGTTCCAGGTCGGTAATGGTTTTTATGACGGCGACGATCAGGCGCAGGTCGCTCGCCGCGGGTTGCCGCCGCGCCAGTACGTTGTTGCATTCCTCATCGATCGCGACTTCCATGGCATTGACCCGGTAATCATTTTCAATGACAGCGGTAGCTATGGCCACGTCCCTTTTCTCCAGCGCTTCCATCGCCCCCTGGATCTGCTGTTCGACCAGGCCACCCATCGCCAGCACGCGATTGCGTATATCTTCCAGTTCCTCGTTGTAACGCCGGGATATGTGTTGACCAATGTTCAGGTTTTCCATCTGCAGCACCCCTAACCGTAGCGGCCGGTTATATAGTCTTCCGTCATTTTTTCCGACGGGTTCGTGAATATCTTGTTGGTCGAATCATGCTCTATCATCCGCCCCATATACATAAAGGCCGTATAATCCGACACGCGCGCAGCCTGTTGCATATTATGGGTTACGATCACAATCGTATACTTTTCCTTCAACTCATCGATCAACTCCTCGATCCTGAGCGTCGAAATCGGGTCCAGCGCAGAAGCCGGTTCATCCAGCAGCAGCACCTCGGGCTCAACGGCGATGGCGCGCGCAATCACCAGGCGCTGCTGCTGACCACCGGACATACCCAGTGCATTCTGGTGCAGGCGCGATTTGACCTCGTCCCACAAGGCCGCATCACGCAGGGCCTTTTCAACCACTTCGTCCAGGGTGCGGCGGCTCTTTATCCCTTGCAGGCGCAGACCGTAGGCAACATTCTCGTAAATGCTCTTGGGGAACGGGTTGGGCTTCTGGAACACCATACCAACGCGCTGACGCAAACGGGCGACCTGTACCCCGGGGGCGTAAATATCCTCGCCGTCGAGCTGAATACTGCCTTCGATACGCACCGTATCGACCAGGTCATTCATGCGGTTGAAACAACGCAGCAGGGTTGATTTTCCACACCCACTCGGTCCGATGAAAGCCGATACCCGCCTGCGCGGTATATGCATACTGATATTGTCCAGCGCCTGCGTTTCACCGTAGTACAGGTTGAGCCCCCTGACCTCCAGGCAAATATCATCCGTATCGGCGTCGTCAGCACCAACCGGACTGTTTATGATCCCGGCATCAATACCCTGTGTATTTTTCATTTGCATACTCTTGTGAACAGCCTTACTGCTCCAGCGACCTGTAGCGCTCGCGCAAACGATTACGAATGGCGATTGCCGTCAGGTTAAGCAGAATGATAACCGCAACCAGCAGCAGGGCCGTAGCAAAAACCAGCGGTCGCGCCGCCTCTACGTTGGGGCTCTGGAAGCCGACATCATAGATATGGAAGCCCAGGTGCATGAACTTGCGGTCCAGGTGGATATAGGGCGCGTTACCATCCAGCGGCAGTGCGGGGGCGAGCTTCACTACACCGACCAGCATCAGCGGCGCGACCTCGCCCGCGGCACGCGCCACCGCCAGAATAACCCCGGTCATCATGGCCGGACTGGCCATCGGCAATACGGTGCGCCACAGGGTCTCCGCCCGGGTAGCCCCCAACGCAAGGCTGCCCTCGCGGATGGATGCCGGGATGCGCGACAGACCCTCCTCGGTGGCCACAATCACCACCGGCACCGTCAGCAGGGCCAGTGTCAGGGACGCCCACATCAGCCCCGGCGTACCGAATGTCGGCGCCGGCAGGGCTTCCGGGAAAAACAGCCGGTCTATGTTGCCACCCAGGAAATAGACAAAAAAACCGAGCCCGAACACCCCGTAAACGATAGAAGGCACACCGGCGAGATTATTCACGGCAATGCGTATCAGCCGCGTCAACGGCCCCTGGCGCGCGTATTCGCGCAGGTAGACCGCGGCGATGACACCAAACGGTGTCACCAGCACCGACATCAGCATCACCATCATGACGGTGCCGAATATGGCCGGAAAAATCCCGCCCTCTGTGTTTGCCTCGCGCGGATCGTCACTGACGAATTCCCACAGCTTGGCTACATAGAAGCTGATCTTGTCCACCAGGGGCATGGCATTGGGTTGATAGGCGCGGACAATGCTTGCCAGCTCGATATCGACCCGGCGCCCGCCCATGACGGTCATGGTGACCGTGTCACGCCGTATTTTCCGGTACAGTTCATCCAGACCCCGTTGCAACCCGCTGAACTCCGCCTGCAGGGTCTCGCGCTGCCGCTCCAGGTCCGCCAGCACTTCGGGCGTGTCCCTGCCCTCCAGCTCCAGCTTGCGCTTCTCCAGGCGCAACCGTTCGATCCGGTAATTGATCGATCCGATTTCACCTTTTTCCAGCTGACGTATCCTGGCGCGCAACTCATCGACATAATCCAGCCCTTTCTGCAGCTCCTGCCAGGCTGCATCACCCTCCGCGATCCGCTGCCCGTCACGCTGCAGAGCCTGGATAAAGCCGTAAAAGTCACCCCATTCGAGTCGCTCCAGAACAACCAGCTTCCCGGGCCTGGAGCGTGCGTCGATATCGTCAGCCAGGATCCAGCGGAAATCCAGGCCGGATATGTCCCGGTTGGCGATCTTCAGCAAATGGCGTTCAACCATGCCCTCTGCATCTTCAGCGACTGTCGCTCCGGCATCGCGCAGGTGATCGACGCTGATCTCTTCAGTCTCGCGGATCTGGCCGATCAGTTGCTGCACCTCTCCCTCGGGGGAACGGTACTCCAGCTCCCACACGGGGGACGGCCAGAAATGACCCAGGCCGTTTACCGCAATCAACAGCAACAGCCCCAGCACCATGGCCAGGCTGGCGGCCACCGCAGCAGCCGTCAGCCATATCCACGGTGCGCCACTCTTTGCCCAGTGTCTGACTGCTGTTGTCATCGTCGTGCCCTAGAGACTGCTGTACTTTTCACGCAGGCGCTGTCTTATGATCTCGGCGCCGGTGTTGAAAACAAAGGTAAAGACGAACAGCACCAGTGCGGCGAGAAACAGCACGCGGTAATGCGTACTGCCCACTTCCGACTCCGGCATTTCCACGGCGATGTTGGCCGACAGGGTACGCATACCCTCGAAAATACTCATATCCATCACCGGTGTGTTGCCTGTCGCCATCAATACAATCATGGTTTCCCCTACCGCGCGCCCCACGCCCATCATGATGCCGGAGAAAATGCCCGGGCTGGCGGTAAGCAGGACGACCCTGACCAGGGTCTGCCAGGGTGTCGCACCCAGCGCCAGCGAACCGTAGCTGAGATATTTCGGCACGCTGAAAACAGCATCCTCGGCGATGGAAAAAATAGTCGGGATCACCGCAAACCCCATTGCCATACCGACCACCAGGGAATTACGCTGGTCGAAGCCGATACCCATTTCATGCTGCAGCCAGCCGGGCATATCGCCGGCAAACAGCCATTGCTCCAGCAGCGGACTGAGACCCAGCGACAGGGCCCCGGCGCCGATGACCACCGGTACCAGCAAGGCCGCTTCCCAGCCATCGGGGACACACCGGCGCAGCGCAAGCGGCAAGCGACTCCACAGAAACGCCACCAGCAGGACCAGGGCCGGCATCAACAGCAACATGGCGAACACGCCAGGCAGGTGTGTCTCTACCAGTGGCGCGAGCCACAACCCGGCCAGAAAACCCAGGATGACGGTCGGCAGGGCTTCCATGATTTCAATCGTGGGCTTGACTACCTGGCGCATTTTCGGCGCCATGAAATAAGCCGTGAATACCGCACCCATGATGGATAGCGGGATTGCGAACAGCATGGCATAGAATGCGGCCTTGAGAGTGCCGAAAGTCAGCGGGGTGAGACTGAATTTCGGCTCGAAGTCATTGCTCGACGCCGAAGACTGCCAGATGTACTCGGGCCTGTCATAGCCCTCGTACCAGACCTTCGACCACAGCGAACTCCAGGAGAGTTCCGGGTATTCATTCTTTATGCGCCAGAAGTGCAGGCGACTGTCTTCGCCCAGCGCCCACAGCGCATTGGCGCGCGGCGCGATCGCCATTTGCACAATGGCGGAATCCGCAACTGGCTGTTTTAACAACTGCTGGTCAGCCGTAGCGTGATACGCTGAAATACTGCCGTCGTTGTCCCCGACAAAAAATCCCTTGCGACTGTGTTCGGTGACCAGTGTTCGCAAATCACCGACCGCATCGAAACTGCGGATCTTCTGCAGGTGGCGCGCACCCGCTTCATCGCGCACCGAGAACCACTGATTGATTACACCGTCATCGCCGGCAACCATGACAGACACGCCACCGGCCAGAAGGGTGGCTGCCAGCACATCGACACCGGGTGCCGTGATGCTCAACTGCTCGACCAGGTGCGGCTGCGAAAGGTCCGCGATATTGAACCAGGCCAGCTTGCCTGCGTGGCTGATCACGTAAAGGTTGCTCTGCACCGGATCGACCAGCAGCGCCAGTATATCCTGCAGGTCGGTGTTACCGCTGCTGCGCTCGAACTCGAAGGTCGATTCGTCATCGAGCAGGGAGTCCCCCGGCGTGGCCCGTACCACGGACAGCATACCGCTGGTGCTCCAGCCCACCAGGGTAAACGAATCGTCTTCCTCCTGGACAACCACCTTTGCCAGGGCGGAACCGTCCGTTACAACATCGACCAGGGCGGTGCCGAGCGGGTAGTCGAGTTGCGGGGTAATGAGGCGCTGATCGTCCGGATAAGTAACCTTGTAACGTTGCCTGACCACCAGCGCCTGTCCGTTGCTCAGTCCCAGGGCCACAACGCCGGAAGTTGGACGCGCCGCCGAAAAACTGGCTACCTTGACCCCTTCCGGAACCGGCAACCACACCTGCTTGATCAGCGTGCCATCACGGGTAGAGATAAATCTCACCGCCCCGTTCTGCTCGAACACCGCACCGATTTCAGTCTGTTCCTCGATGGCAAGATACAGCACCGGCGACTTTGACTGCAGCTCGTAAACCGCGACTTCATCCATCTCCGGCGTCTCGCCCAGCGGCGCGACAATGAAGAAAAGGTAAAAGAATATCAACAGGATGGAGAATAT
>JBHHXO010000119.1:0-10042 GCA_046757125.1 Thiogranum sp. | reverse complement strand
AATTCTTTTTGCCGAAAGCGCTGGAAAAAAATAAACAGCAGGAATAGATAGATAACCAGAGTGGCACCGCTCCATTGCAGCAGGTGCTCGGCAGCCTGTCCCTGTTCAATATCATGGTGAATGGGGGCTTCACCCTCGGCAAGAACAGCAAGAATGTGAAGCAGAGACAGGCGGGATTCAACCAGGTGCCGGGAAATCGAGGCGATGGGGGGATGATCGCTCGCATACTTGCGCTCGGTATAAACCCAGCTATGGACGAGATCCATGAGTTCATCAACACGTTTTGCCAGAACGGGATTGTAACGACTGGCTTTCTGATAACGTTCTATCAGCGTCTGGGTGGTCTGTATATTTTTTTCAAAGTTCGTCAGGGAATCTGTTTTTTCAGAAGAGTCCATATGTCTTTTCAGATCGGCCTCTTCGGTAGCGAGCAAGGGACGGCGCATGGCATCCAGTAGCTGAATAGCGGTAATGCCCTGCTGACCCTGTTCAATCCGGGTGGGAATGTTATTGAGGTAAATTATTGCAGTAAATACTAAAATGCCGAACAGGGCGGCAAATAGAAAATGGCGGGATTCTAGGTTGTGATTAGGGAACATTATCTATGTAACTTAGATTGTTATCGGCAGAAAATCCAGATTGGCTGTCAGGAAATATTCTAAACCTGAAGGCTAACGGGACTGGCTACCCGTGTGTATTTCCAGTAAAACCCACCCGGTCTGAAAGATTTCCGACCACCCTGTTTTGAGCAGGAGACCTCCAGCCGGTTGGCGAGGTGGTTTTCAATACCGCCATGACCGGCTATCAGGAAATTCTGACCGATCCCTCCTATGCACAGCAAATTGTCACACTGACTTATCCGCATACTGGCAATACCGGCGCCAATGACGATGACGAAGAAACATCACACGTTCATGACAGTGGTCTGGTGATTCGTGATCTGCCGCTGCATGTGGTGGCCTATGGAGCATAGAAGGTATAGACGCCCTTTTCACTCACGTCCAGTAGCAGCTGACGGTTGTCGAATCTCCTGGCGACCGCAATGATGCCACCAAAACCGGCTGGCGTGCCCCGCACGATTGGCCGAATAAATTCGGCCCTGCAGACAGGTGTGGTTAGCCGCTCTGGGCCGTCTCCCGCCGGCCTGCTTCCGGATACCGAACGACCGCGCACCGCACCTGGCAACGCGTGGCCGGACCGCATTAGCGATGATCCAGCCCTCGACCTCTACTTTACTTTTTCTATGTCAGGCAGCACCCAGGTCTTGTCAAGAAAAGCCTGCTTCGGCGAATAAAGCCGGAAGTACGGAAACCAGGCCCTGCCGGGCTCCGTCGGTATCCAGTTCCGGACCTTGTCTCCTCCAGGCTGGTCGGGACCAATGTAGATATCCACCGACCCGTCCGCATTCATTGCCAGGTCCATACGCGATGACCGGTCGGCAATCTCGTATTTGTTGTGGATCAGGGTCCGTGTGCTGACTTCATAGGCCGTCAGTGACCAGAACGCTTCCGCAGGCACATCCGGTGGCAGGTGCAGAATGTAGTTCCTGCCGCCATCGAGCCAGTCACCGTCCTTGTCTTTATACGTCGCCATGTATACTTGGCCTTTACCGGTTTTCTGTCCATGCATGGCAATGTCGTTCGTCACGGCTTCATAGAACCAGGCAGCGCGTCCATCCAGGTCTTCGTAGTGTTCCCTGCGCTGGTCCGGAGGCGAGACGGTGGCGTATTCCCAGTGAGATCCATCCACATAATGGGCGTCTTCCAGGCGCTTGGAGAAATCATTGGCTTTGGCCATCGCTTCGCCGACCAGTGCGGCTTCAGTAAGAAGCTTCGTTTGCCGTTCATCGGGCCGGAAAGGCTTGTCTTTTTCGATACCCAGCGGCTTTAGCATGGCCATAAAAAAGCGGTCGCGCTCCGCCACCGGTTCGCGGTTGATCGTGTCGGCCAGCAGTTCCCAGTAGCTCATCCCCTGGGGTGCCGCAGCCATCCATGCTTTACCATCCGGCCTAATGTAGCCGCGGGGTTTGGGATCGGCACGTTCAGCATACGGGTATACGGCGATACGCTTCAGCAGGGCCATGCGCTCGTCACGAGTCTCGGGCATCAGGCGGATGCCGAGAAGAATACCGTTGGTGGATGAGCGGAATACGTGGTAACCCTTGTCGGCCGGTACTTCCTGGCCGGGTCCCACGAACAGGTATTTGCCCGGTTCGGTAAGCTGCCCGATCCCGATCTGCCACATATCATGCGCCGCACCGCGCACCTGTCCGGGCTTGCCCGGCATTTCCAGCACCCAGGGCCCCCTGGACAGGTCGATGAACGGCAAGGCATACGGGGTGGTGGCATTGTAGGTCAGGCCACCGAGCTTGTCCTGGTAGCTTTCCTGCAGGATGATTTGCCCGTTTTTTGCGCCAAGCTGCGTTTCATGGGCGTAACGCCACTGCGCCATGCTGACCAGCGGGATCGACCAGAGGTAGGCCTGTACCGCGCGCTGAAAATCCATCTCGTCGAAGAGCTTCTGCACCGTCGCATCGGCCGGGTAACCGTCGAGAAAGTTGTGGGTGAATTCAAGTTCACCTATACGGCTTTGCACGATATTACCCGGCGCTGCTTCAGCGCCGGCAGTCGAAATACCCGCGGCCAGCAGGGTACAACATGCAGCTGCAACGACTGACTTTCTCATAGTGTCTTTTCTCCTGCTGTATTTTCCGTGCATCAGTCCAGCCTGATCACATCATCAGGTTTCCAGGTTTTATCAAAGTAGGCCTGACCCGGGCTGTAGAGCCGGATTACCACAAAAAAGCCTTCGCCCTCGTTGGTGCCGATATAATTGGAAGCAGGCGCGCCCGGCGGCAATGCAGGGCCGAAGTAGAGATCGATGGAACCATCATCGTTGTACGCCAGGTCTTCCTGCGAGTTAATGGATGGAATCGGCTGTCCCGGCTTTGCCACGCCCGCGGCGCTGGGCGCATCATAGAGCGTCACCGCCCAGAAGTTCTCCGCCGGGATGTTTTTGGGCAGGTGCAGTTTATAACTGTGCTCACCCATCAGGAAGTTGCCGTCCGCATCCTTGAAGGTGAGCGGATATTTGGAGCCCTTGCCCACCATGTCCACCACCATCCCCGGACTGCTGGAATAGGCGAAGCGGAAGAATGCCGTGCGGGTATCGAGGTTCAGGTAGGTGTCACCCTCGAATACCTCGCTGCCACCGATAAAGCCTTCATCGTACTGGCGATCCTCGTAGCGCCGGGTGCCGGGAATACGCCGCTCGTAGCGCTGTACCGAAGCTGTTTTCCAGGCCACATCGGCCGCCCGGTTAAGAATGAGCTGCATGCGCTCATCCGGTTCGAACGGCTGCCCCTTGATGATGCCAAGGGTCGCCATCATGCCCCGCATGGCGAAGTCCTCGCGATCTACCGGCTCGTAGTCGATGAATTCCTTCAGCTGTCTGAAGTAGTTTATATCATGGCTAACCAGCATATTTGCCGGCTTCTCCGAGGCATTGGGGAACACCATCGCCGGTGCCGAACCCTTCCCGCCCAGCGGATAGACTCGGGTCTGCTCGATGAGCTGCACCGCATCGTCGGTCTTGCCGTCCACCAGGAAGCCGCGCCAGAACAGGAACACGCGGTAGGTCGGACTGCGGAAAGTGAAGTAGCCCCCGGGCTCCTCTCCCTGGTATCCAGGCGGCAGGAGCAGATACTTGCCGCCCTTCCCCCTGTCAGGTCCGACGAAGCCCACGTCCGCGATGGGCCGATGCCAGAAGTCGTCGAACAGGCCCTGGAGCCGGGGTGGCACTTCAACGACCACCGGGCCATCTTTCAGGTCCAGATAGCTCATGGCATAGACCACGTCGGAATTCGGTGTCGTGACCCGCGTCTGGCTGTTCAGCCGGTCTTTCCATACCGGCAGGATATGATTACCGGCACCGAAGGCGGCCTCGGATCCGCGGCGCATGGCGTCGATATTCACCGCCGGCAGCGCCCAGAGATAGACCTGCACGGCGCGCTGGAAGTCCAGCTCGTCAAACAGCCGCTGTGAACTTTCCGCAGTGGGGTAGCCACCGGGGAATGGCAGCCCGGCCAGGTCCTGCCAGTGATCGTGGGCGAGCTGTTGCTGACCGGAAGCCACGCTGACCTCACCGGGCGTTGTGCTAACGCCGGCATCCTGCCGGGCAGATCCGTCACAGGCGCTTAGCAGAAACGGGATCAAGAGACCGGCTACCAGCAGTTTCCAATTTCTCATGGCTGTACCTCTATTGCTATTCAGGTCAAAACGGTAGTACGCAGTGCAGCGTTCATTCACTGCCCCAGCACTTCCGGCAACGGCACGCCGATGGCGCCGGAAGGCGGCTTCACATTGAGGTAGCCCGCCAGGGTGGGTGCAATATCATAGGGCGTAACAGGGCGGCTCACCTTTGCAGCCGGCAAGCCCGCCCCGGCAAAGATCACCGGAACGAAGCTGTCATAGCGCCAGGGCGAGCCATGGGCCGAAGCTACGGTCAAACCGTCGAAGTCGTTAATAAAAACATCGGGTTCGAACACCAGGTAGAGATCACCGGAGCGCTTCGGGTGGAAGTTCCGCAGGATCGAACGCATCAACCGGGTATCCGGCAGATCCGCGTTGCGCAGTGCCGTACTGGATACGGCGCAGGCCACACCCTCGAATTTCATTAACTCCGCGGCAACGGCCTGCTCTACCTCCCCCTGATCCATCCCCTGTTCCCGGACCAGGTCATGGTTGAGGTAGAGATAGGGGTGAAAATACGCTTCGATCAACCGGCCCCGTATACCGAAGCGCCGTTTCAGCGCTGCAATGGCCGGCGCCTTCTCCACTGATCCGGGGTCAAAGTATCGAGCCTTGTCGATACCCAGTTCGTGCAGATACCCCGGCACTTCCGGTTGCCCGTGGTCGGCGGACAGAACGATCAGGGTGTTTTCCAGCCCGACCTTTTTATCGATATAAGCAAACAGCTCCGCCAGCGTACGGTCGAGGCGCGCCAGGTTGTCCTCGCTCTCCAGGCTGGAAGCACCAAACAGGTGACCGACGTAGTCGGTGGATGAAAAACTGATAGCGAGATAATCCGGCACCTCATCCTGGCCAAGCTGTTCGCTGTCCAGCAGTGCCCTGGCAAAATCCAGGGTCAACTCGTCACCGGCGGGGCTCAGGGTCAGTTTGGTAGTGAAGTATTTATCACCCGCTCCACCATAGGCATGCGGGAAAACCCGTCCAAAACCCGCCAGGTCCGTCTCGTACTCGCGGTCATCGGCATCACCGAACAAATACTTCGCCGGCCTGCGCATCAGTTCCCAGCGCTTGCCCGCGTAGGCCGATGCGGGCTTTTTCGCATTCCACGCATTCACCCAGGCAGGATATTCATCGTAATAGTAACTGCTGGTGACGAACTTGCCGCTGGCCCTGGAAAACCAGAAGGCCTTGCCGGCGTGCCCGGCCATCGACACCGCGCTGCGGTCCTTTACCGATACAGCAAAGATTTTTGACCGTCCGGCAAAATGAATGGCCAGCTCGTCGCTGAAGGTTGAGCCCAGGATATTATCCGGGGAACGGCCATCCGAAGCGGCCGCTTTCTGGGTATGATCGATCTCGGTCTGCTTGTCGATATCCGCACCGGCTGTGAGCAGGCGGTAGCCAGGATCCTCGATGTTATAGACAAGGCGGCCCTGTTCCCGGTCGAACCAGACGTTCGCCACCATGCCGTGTGCCGCGGGCAGGGCACCGGTGGCCAGTGACGTGTGACCGACGATGGTCTCGGTGTTGGCGTGCCGGTAGTGGGCATTGGTGTAGTGGACACCCTGTTCCATCAGGTAACGGAACCCGCCGTCGCCCAGCACACTGGAGAAGCGGTCCGGCAGATCACCACGCAGGGCATCGACGGTGATCTGGAGAATCAATTTCGGGGCAGCCTGCCCTGTGCTATATACCGGCATCGAGCAGACCAGCACCGCAAGGACGAGCGTGGTAGTAAAGAATGGTGATTTCATTTGCATTGATTACCGGATTCCGGCTCGATGCTCAGATCCGCCAGCTCACATTGAAGTTGAAGAAATGGATGAGGTTGGTGTCGTATTCGCCCTTGAATTCACCGGCCAGCGGGCCCTGGTTCTGGTTGATTTTTGCGTTACCGGCATCCATGGTCTATATAACCCATCAAGTATAGGAAGTATAAATCAAGTATAGGAAGTATAAACCCCCTTTTCACTGAATGGAGGGTTCGGATGTTTGCTATGTTTACCAGGTCGCTGTTGGTCCAGAGTGGGTTGCTGCTGTTCGTCGTATTGGCGCTGGCTACCCGGCAATCCCTCGCTGCCGCCTTTTACATACCCGAAGCGGGGTCTCCCGCAAGCCTGGGTACAGGCGGCGTAGCCAACCCGACCAACACGTTTGGCGCCGCTTCAGCCTGAGTAACCCGGCCGGCATGACGGGCCTGGAACAGGATGAATTGACGGCGGGTTTCCAGGTCGTGGTCGCCAGGGTGAAATTTGATTCATCGACGGCCACCGGCGGTGGCCGCGACGGAGGCAATGCCGGGAATACGGCGTTCATTCCCAGCTTCTTTTACGTCAACAAGTTGAATGCGCGCACCCGGCTGGGCCTGTCGCTGCTCGCCCCCCAGGGTGGCGGTGTGAATTACGGCGATGATTTCGTCGGCCGTTACCAGACCAGCCGGGCGACACTGGCCGCCGTCGGCATCTCGCCGTCGGTGGGATTCAGGCTGACGGATGACTTGTCAGTTGGCGCCGGGGTGTCGATCGTCTATACCAAGTTCGAACAGAAGATCGCCATTAATCAGGCGGCACTGGTCGGGCCGGGAACGCCGGACGGCGCCGTCCGCTTCGATAACGCCACGGACTGGGGTTACCAGCCGTTCGTGGGGTTGACCTGGCAGGCCACCGACCGGGTGCTGCTCGGTCTGGTGTACCGTGCTGAAATGGACGTGAATCTGAAAGGCGATGTGAATTTCCGCAGCCTGGTGATACCGGCGCCGGACGTCAAGAAGGTCAATATCGACTGGGACAACCCCCAGTGGCTGGAAGGCGGGGTAAAATACAAGTTGTCAGATAAGGACTTCCTGTTCATGAATGCCGGCTGGCAGGACTGGTCGACATTCAGCAAAAACAAGCTGGCGTTCGCCGGTGGAACGGTGCGATACCGGTTCTGACTGACAGTTGATGCTTTTCCAGCATAGACGGCCTGAGTTGTTGGGCATGAGTTTCTTTATCGCCAGACCCATCTTCGCCGCCGCCGTTGCCCTGCTTATGGTGCTGACTGTGGCGCGGTGGCTATGCTGAGCCTAAATCGGCATCCAACTTTGACCCAGTCGACTGACGGCAATTCAAAGAGTTAGTGAGCCGCTCGGCACCGAAACCACGTGCTGATTTACAGTGTGATATGAGTATTTGGGCGAGGTGTACCGCGACCCATTCAATGCTTTAAATTATGACTTCTGTATCGAGGCCTGTAGCCAGGGCAATACATGCATGTAATCACATTCACCTCGTTCCAACGTGCCGATTATAAAAAGATGTGCAGCATCGGCTTCCACCACAAGTTTCCAGCCATTCAAACGTAGAAACACATCGGTAGCAAAAAACGCCATGCGCTTGTTACCGTCCACGCCTTCCTGTCAGCTGCAGGTTCATTTTTCTGAATATAAATATTCAACGAACCGTCCTTCTCGTACTTCAACCCTTTGGTGCGGTCCCCAATGGAATACCGGTTAATGGGGTTTTCGACCATCAACCGTGAATCGCTGTGAACCATCGTCATGGACCAAAAAACGTTTCCAGGCGGGCGTAAAGCCCGCCTGCCCGGTTCTTCCCGCACAAATGCGTTCTCTTTAATCGATACCCGGGTCGATCGTGTAAGGTTTCACCTGCAATGGCTTGACCGGTTCCTCTGGCATCTTGGCTTTGGTACCAGGCATCATTTCGAAGAAGATATCGAAATCGGTCATGGCCATGCGTAGGCTGTCGAACAATTTGCGATCACCCTTGAAACGAGCCTTACCTGCCTTGATCTGATCATCGAAGGTTTTCAGGCCCATCATGATCGGAATCAGATCCTCGCGGTTGATTGTTATGGTCAGTACCGCGTCATCAGCCTGATACCCTTCGATGTTGGTCAGGGTTTCATTACTTAGGTCAACGACATATTTTTCGTGATTGTCCGGCGTAATCAGATTGATCTTGCCGGCCAGACCCTTGACCTTGCTGCCATCCATGCGGATCGCCAGGTAGTCGAGCCACAGACCGGTGCTCATGGCGCGAATCATATCCGGGCCGGTACCTTTTGGCGTCACTCCGGTCTTAATGCCGTTGCGTAATTCGAAGGCTGCGGCGAGGAAGCTGTTGCGGACGCTGGGACTCTCCTGCTGGTAGCCGATCTGCTCGAAGTTGTCCGCCAGAAGGTCCCTGGCCTTCTGGTTATCCGGCTCGGCATAGACCAGCTTGTCGAGAATCTCGGTGGCCAGCTTGTATTTACCCTGATCATACAGCTGCTTGCCCCTGGCAATGATCTTGTCCGCACCGCCCATCATTTCAACGTACAGCGGCGCCGAATCTTCGGGTGAGAGCGGTATCAGCGTGGTGGGATTGGCGTCCCAGTATCCCAGGTAACGGTTCACCACGGCCCGGCTGTTGTGTTCCACGGAACCGTGATAGCTGCGCGCATGCCACTTTTTCTGCAGGCTTTCAGGCACTTTGTAAACATTATGGATCTGATTGATGGTGACTCCCTGGTTGGCCAGGTGCAGTACGCCGTTATTGAGGTTGGCATAGGTGTCACGTTGATCGCGCATCACCTCCAGGACACGGTCATGGCCCCAGCGCGGCCAACTGTGTGAGGCCATCATCACTTCGGTATCCGGGCCGAACTTGTAGATGGCTGCGTTGATTTCCTTTGCCCACTTGAGTGAATCACGTACCAGGGCACCGCGCAAGGTATAAATATTGTGAATCGTTCCGACGATGTTCTCGGCAGCCCAGAACAGTTTCTTGTCGGGGAAGAAGGTGTTCATCTCGGCCGGCGCCTCGGTACCAGGTGTATTCTGGAATACCATCTTTACGCCATCTACGGTCATCTCCTCAAAGTCATCCTTTATGATCACGTTGGGTGGGATGAGCCCAAGGTTGCCCGCCGCCGTATTCTTGCCGATCGACTGATCGACATGACCGTAGGGACTGGCCTGCAGCAGAACGCCGTACTGGTAGAACATGCGTCTGGCCATGGCCGTGCCTGCATAAACGAGCTCGGCAACGACGTGATCCATGAAACCGACCGGCGCAATGATCTTCACTTTGCCGCTGTTCACATCCTTTTCGTCCACTACGCCACGGACACCGCCGAAGTGATCGCCGTGAGAATGGGAATAGACGACCGCCACCACGGGCCGCTCGCCCAACTGCTCGTTGATGAATTTCAACGCCGCACGGGCCGTCTCTTTTGCCGTCAGTGGATCGAATATGATCCACCCCGTTTTGCCCTTGATGAAGGTAATGTTGGCCAGGTCAAATCCGCGAATCTGGTAGACGCCATCCATGACCTTGTACAGGCCATAGTTCATGTTGAGTAAAGCCTGGCGCTGCAGTGAAGGATGAATGGTATCGAAGGTCTTACCGGGTTCGAGCAAAAAATCATACTTGCCCATGCTCCAGGCCACGTGGCCGTCATCAGCCATGATCTCGCGGTAGTCGGGCGCGGCTATGAAGCCCCGCTTCATCTCCTCGAAATCCCGCTTATCCTCGAACGGGAGGATGGAGCGCTGGTGTTGCTGAAACTCGATGGTGAATTTAGAAGGTGCTTTGCCTTTGGGATCAAAATGCTCGCCTTGCGCATATGCGCTGCCTACCCCAAAGCAGGCAACTATAAAGAGCATAAGAAATAGCCGTGATGTTTTCATAACATCCTCCTTAAACAACAGTTTTTTCAGTCTCATAGTATTACCCCTTATTTGTTAAATCTGCACCCATAACAAGAACATATCTTCAAGATGTAACTCTCATGTTAATACATTGGTGCCG
>JBHHXO010000118.1:0-10088 GCA_046757125.1 Thiogranum sp. | reverse complement strand
GGTGGCGTGTTTGCGCACATCGGCCTGGTGACGCAGGGAGAAATCAAACAGGGTGACCGGGTCGAAGCGCTGGTCGACGAGCAACGCCGTGCCGCCACCCGTTTGAACCACACCGCGACCCACCTGATGCACGCGGCGCTGCGCCAGGTGCTCGGTGAGCACGTACAGCAAAAGGGATCGCTGGTGGATCCGGAACGCCTGCGCTTTGATTTCTCGCACTTCCAGCCACTCAGTGAAGACGAGTTGCAGCGCATAGAAGCCCTGGTGAACGACCGGATTCGCGCCAATGCTCCGGTGGAGACCCGCATTATGCCCGTCGATGAGGCCATGGCGGCGGGCGCCATGGCGTTGTTCGGTGAAAAGTACGGTGACGAAGTGCGCGTGCTGTCGATCGGTGAATTCTCCGTGGAACTGTGCGGTGGCACACACGCCGGCCGCGCCGGCGATATCGGCGTGTTCAAGATTCTCTCGGAAACGGGTATTGCCTCCGGTGTGCGTCGTATCGAGGCCGTGACCGGTGCCGGTGCGCTCGAATATATCAGCGCGACGGAAAAGAACCTCGAACAGGTCTCCGGGCTGGTAAAAGCCGGTCGCGAAGAGACTGCCGCGAAGGTCAGCCAGTTGCTGGAACGCAACCGCAAGCTGGAAAAGGAACTGGATACGCTGAAAGCAAAGCTGGCGAATTCCCGGGGCAGCGACCTGGCCGGTCAGGCGCAGGACGTGGACGGCATCATGGTGCTGGCCGCCCGGATCGAAGGTGCCGATGCGAAGAGTCTGCGGGAAACCGTGGATCAGCTGAAAAACAAACTGGGCAGCGCAGCCGTGGTGCTGGGTGCCGTCAGTGACGGGAAAGTCGTGCTGGTCGGCGGTGTCACCAGGGCCGAGACCGCGCGTATCAAGGCGGGCGAGCTGGTAAACCACGTAGCGACCCAGGTCGGTGGCCGCGGTGGTGGCCGTCCCGATATGGCCCAGGCGGGCGGGAGCCAACCCGAGAACCTGGATGCAGCGCTCGAGTCGGTCGCCGGCTGGGTAAAGCAGCACATTGCCGCGTCAGAAACGGTTTAGACTTTTTTCAAACGGTTTTATCCTGCACCAAAATGGTGTTTAATGCGCGGTTTTCACGCGGATCTATCCTGTTGATCACCTGATATGGCACTCATCGTCCAGAAATATGGCGGCACCTCGGTCGGCAGCCCGGAGAAAATCCAGGCGGTGGCCGAGAAGATTCTCGGTTACCGGGACCAGGGGCACCAGCTTGTTGTGGTGGTATCCGCCATGAGCGGCGAGACCGACCGCCTGCTGGGGCTGGCCGGCGCCATATCCGAGCGGCCGGCCCCGCGCGAACTCGACGTGTTGCTGGCGACCGGCGAACAGACCACTATCGCCCTGCTGTCGATGGCGCTGGCAGAGCGTGGCTGCGCGGCACGTTCCTATACCGGGGCGCAGGTCCATATCCTGACAGATGATGCCCATAACAAGGCAAGAATCCGTGAAATCGACGCTGATCGAGTCGCTGCGGACCTGGCGGCAGAGCACGTGGTGGTGGTGGCAGGTTTCCAGGGCGTGGACGAAAACGGCAATATCACTACGCTCGGTCGTGGCGGTTCCGATACCACTGCGGTGGCGCTGGCTGCTGCGCTGAAGGCCGATGAGTGCCAGATATTTACCGATGTGGACGGGGTGTATACCACCGATCCCCGGGTCGAACCCGATGCCCGGCGCCTGGATCGCATTACCTTTGAAGAAATGCTGGAAATGGCCAGCCTGGGCTCGAAGGTATTACAAATCCGTGCCGTCGAGTTCGCGGGGAAGTACAATGTACCGCTGCGCGTGCTTTCCAGCTTCGTGGAAGGCGAAGGTACGCTGATTACCTATGAGGATGAAGGTATGGAACAGGCGTTGATTTCAGGCATCGCCTTCAATCGTGATGAAGCGAAGCTGACCGCGCTCGGGGTTCCCGATCAGCCCGGCATTGCCCACCTGATTCTGGGGCCGATCGCCGCTGCGAATATCGAAGTGGACATGATCATCCAGAACGTGGCGCCCGATGGCCGGACCACGGACTTCACCTTTACGGTGCACCGGAATGATTACCAGCGCAGCCTGGAAATCCTGCAAAAGGTTGCCGGGGATATGGGTGCCAGCGAAGTCGTCGGTGATCCGAAGATCGTCAAGATTTCGCTGGTGGGTGTCGGTATGCGCTCACACGCCGGTATCGCATCCTCCATGTTCGAGACGCTGGCAAAGGAAGGTATCAATATAAAGATGATCTCGACTTCTGAAATCAAGGTCTCGGTTGTGGTCGACGAGAAATACCTGGAACTGGGTGTTCGGGCGCTGCACGAGACATTCCAACTTGATCAGGCCATTCCCGCCTGACCTGCCGGAAGCCGCCATCAGCGGTTCTGATAAAATCCAATAAAAACAAAAAACTGTTGCGTGAGTTTAGTTTTATATGGAGTGGCCGACATAGGATTCATGTTGGTTGCCCGAGTACGTGCTGACTGCGAAAGCTGGTGGTTGGCGATTGAGTAGGTCAAGGAGATACTAGGAATGTTGATACTTACACGAAGGGTTGGTGAAACCCTCATGATTGGTGACGAAGTCACAGTTACCGTACTGGGCGTTAAAGGGAATCAGGTCCGCATTGGCGTCAATGCACCCAAGGAAGTTGCAGTGCACCGCGAGGAAATCTACGATCGTATCAAGCGTGAGCAGCAGGCTGACTCCAATCCGGTGGAAACAGCCGAAAACTAGGATTTGACTTTACCTTATGTGAAAGCGCCGGTATTCTACCCGCCTTCTGCAAATGACTGATCCAGAGTCCGTTTGCCAGAAGGAGAGGTGGCCGAGCGGCTGAAGGCGCTCCCCTGCTAAGGGAGTATGGGTTAATCGCCCATCGAGGGTTCGAATCCCTCCCTCTCCGCCATATTAAAAAAGCCCCTTGCGGGGCTTTTTTAATATGGCGGAGAGGGAGATTGTGAAGAGAACCCTTCGGTTCGACAAGCCGCGCTTTGTGCGGCGCAGGACGCCGCAGGCGCCCCGAAGGGGTGAGGAGCAAAGCGACGAATCAATCCCGACCGGGCGGACAAAATGCCCTCCCTTGTCAGCGGGTCCCGCCGGCTTTTTTAATATGGCGGAGAGGGAGATTGTGAAGAAAACCCCATAGGTTCGCTCAGGTCTTGAGTTTTATCCGACTCTAACGGATAATCCCGCGCTCTACGCGCCCGTAGCTCAGCTGGATAGAGTACCTGGCTACGAACCAGGCGGTCGGAGGTTCGAATCCTTCCGGGCGCGCCATTAAAAACAAAGGCTTAGTGGATTTCTCGCTAAGCCTTTTTCGGTTGTAATTTCCGAAACTGTCTTCCTGCACCCACACTGCACCCACATTTTCATGCGGTACTTTTGGCTGTTGCGGGAATCATTCCCATAATGACCGGTCGAACATGCCGAAGCGCCGGGCAATGCCTGCCAGCGATTCGGCGACATGTGCATCATGTTCGATGTTCAATCGCTCGAAGGTTTTCCAGTGCATGCCCTTTGGTTTTTCCCATCCCTTCGGATTCAGGATGCCTGGTTCCCAGCCCAGGCGTTCACGGATTTTGTTGGCGCGTCTTGCGGCTCGATCATCGGGTGTTTCGCGTTGGCTTGCGTAGGCCAATTGGTAACAGTGGCGACAGGCAAAGATGCCGCCGCCATAGAGGATGGCAACGCGCCGGCCGCAACCGCGTGCCGGGCAAAGGAACCAGGGGCGTTGCCCGCCGAAGTTGCAAGGTGTCCAGTCCAGATACACCGGATAGTTTTCATCCTGCCATTCTTCGCCGTTGCGACGGTGACGATAGTTCAGAATGATTCGGTGTTGTTCCGTGCGTATTTGAACGGATGCCAGGACTTCGCCATTGCGTGACCATTGCCATCCGAAGGACCGGTGTGGTGTGAGCAGTCCTTCTTTATGTAATCGCCGAATATCGATGGCCCGATAATCGCTGGTGGTGTCTTTCGCGCCGTAATACCAGTGTCTGCCGCTACCCATGCCGCCCATTGTCGCCTCCAGATTTAACCGAAATCATTAGGGAAATTCACCTTTATCCTTTGGTCTATGTAGAACGTTGATCGCTGTTACCGGATGTTTTTGGAGCAGGTAAAAAGCAGTCACAATATCGCCTGTCTGTGTCCCATAATCCCGCTACGGCTTCCGGTTCGCCTTTGGCGCAATGTCCAAGGTGCGGATGGTCGATACGATTGAAGTGGATGCAGTCACCGCAACGAACGGGACGGTCACAGATCGTGGGTTCCGGTACTTCCTCCGACCGTTTGTGAAAGTAACGCCGGGCCTCCAGGCCATTGCGGCATTGGTCCAATACTTCTTCGATTATGGCTGTGTCGGTCTCTTCAATATGCGCCAACCAAACGCGGATGCCTGATTTTTCATCAGGTGAAAGTGGCGCGAGTGTTCCCGGATTCTGTGCGACTGCGACAGTTGCGACCGGTGCGACAGTTACCGGCTGATCGGCTTCTTGTGTCGCAAGTGTCGCAGGTGTCGCTGTCACCGACTTGCACAGTCCACCCTTTTTTATGAGTGCGGAAAGGGTCATTGCGCACCCACATCCAGCAGGGCTGGATTGACGTGGATCTCCTTGCGTTTGCCTTCCTGGACCAGCCGTATCCGTTCCGCGTCCATCAACTCCATCAGCGCGGCATCCAACGCCGCTTTCCGGCGCAGGTGTGCCGGTGTCACATTGCGCTGAATATCACGGCGGGGAACGATGTTGGTCTTTTCCCGGCGACAATAGTCCATCAACCAATGATCCAGTCGTGCCGCGTCGGCCTGTTCCTCGGGTAGCGCCAGTTCCCCATAGAAACGCCGGGCCTCGTTCAAGTGCCAGGCGGCAATCCGGGATGCCCCTTCAAATGCTGCAAGTCCCACAGCGCCACCAGCACCGTGCTCGAACAGTTCAAACAGGGTCGCAATCCGGGCGGCGTTGTCGGCCGTTTTGCTGGCCACGTCGCGCACGTCATAGAGTTCGCCACCGGCGCGCAGTTCACTTTCGACCGCATCATGAAATGCCACCCATGCCGCCTTGGTATCGGTCGCCAGCGGAAGCATTGGCGGTGTCAGTGCGCCATCCTCATCCATGGGTACAACCTGATTCAGGACCGCCGCGATCCGTTGATTGAACTTGGCCAGTGCAGGCCAGGTCTCCGGGGGATCGACAAACGGGCGATAGCCTTGCGTGGATTCCGGCCAGGCCACCAGAAAGCGGGCCAGGAATCCGGTCCCCCGTGCCAGTCCGCCGGACCGCTCGAAGAAATTACGCAGGGTGGCCTCCTGTACCTGCAAGGCAATGGTCAGCCGTGCGCCGCGTACCGTGAAGGATTCGGATGTGCGCCGTTCGGTGGCGATGTCCGCGCCGTCCCAAAGCTGGTTCAGTGTGGCCAGGTTGCGCATGACGGAATCCTTGCCCATGCCGTGCGCGCCGAAGACCAGCCCGGCTTCACTGGAGACCACACCGCCGGAGGGCCAGCCCTTGGCCAGATTCCATTTCAAGGCTTCGGGTGTCGCATCGCCGTAAATCAACCGCGGTATCCGGGGCGGTTCCGGTTTGTTGTGTTCCAGCTCCCGCAACGCCGCTTCTTGTTCACCAGTGGCCTTGCCGGTTTTGGCGAGTGCGCGGATCTTTTCTTTGATCCCGCCGCGCTTTGCCTCCCAGGCTTCCATGGCCGCCTTGTGATCTTTCAGCAGCGGTTTGGCGTCTTCCGCCTGCATCGCCTCATAGTCCCGGATCGCCTGCATGAAGAACCCATCGCAGGTGGATTTGCGTTCCCCGGAATCGGCAATCGTCAGCAGGAACAGGCCCACAGGCCCGGTGAGTTTTTCCGCCCGCTTCACATCGGCCAGCGCCTGCATGGCCAGGGACAGAGCCGCCAGGGCGGAAGAAGCCACCAGGGAAACCGGCGCCTTGGTAAAGGCATGGACTTCCTCAACCGCAGCGCGGAGTGTGTCCGGCAGTGCATCCAGTGGATAGGCTTCCGGATCGATCTTGGCAATCAGGGGCAGGGGAGCCGGCCAGGTAGTCTCGTCCTGTGCATCTTCATCGGATAACAACGTCGCGGAATGGATAGCACGTGCTACCGCTTCCATACCGACCATCGCCGCCATGTCGTTGAAGTCGCTTACACCGTCAGGGCGTTGACCGCCGAAAACGGGAACGGCCAGCCTTGCCCCGGTTGCTATGGCTGCAAAACGTGCCTTGGTAATGCCGGGGTTCCCTTCGGTGGCCGCATCATCATCGGCGCAGATGATTAAAGGTAGATTCGGCAAGCGTTCGCGCATAGCCTTGGCAACCGCTTCCAGATTACCCGCATTGAAGGCAACCGCGACAGGCAGCCCGGTTGCCTGATAGATGGTTGCGCCGGTGGCAAAACCTTCCACGATACACAAGGCTTCTGCGTCCTTTGTGGTCCCGATACTGAAATAACAACCGGAAACCCGCCCGCCACTGAGAAACCGTTTGTTGCCATCGGCATCAATGAATTGCAGGGAATACAGATCGCTACCCTTGCGCATGGGAATAACCAACGCGCCTTTATGCAGCCGCACCCCATTGGCTTTGATGTTCTTTCGGACAAGGTAGGGGTGTTCATCAGTGGCCGGGTCTGCCGTGTTCCAGATGGCAACGGCCTTTTCCGCGGCCTGCGCATAACGCGCCTGCCGATCGGTTTCCGCCTGCGTCCGGGCCTCGTTTATCCTCGTTTCAAAGGCACGGCGTTCAGCGAGTGAATAGGGCGTATCCCGTTTCGCCTGCCAGTTCTCGGTAAATCCCGAAGACCAGTCGCCGAAACATCCGCCCAGCCCATCCTCGAACAACTTGCACCAACCGGCCGTATTGCCGTTGCGTTTACCGACGCCGGGGAAGCGGTGCAGCCTGCCAGGTTCAATCACATCGGGAGGTTCCAGCCCGGTGGCCCGTATTGCATCGCGGAACTGGGAGACTGCATCACTCATGGTGCTGTCCTCCCTTCCGGGTAACCCAGTCCGCCAGCTTCATGGGCAGCCATCCCCACAGGGAAAGCGTAACGATGACCGCTTTGATCTGTGAAGCAAGGCCGGTAAAATAACGGGTGTATTGAGAAGTCTTCGGGGTCGCCTGGTGCCCGCCAGCGCGGCCCTTGGTTTTTCTGCTCATGGTTATTGCCTCCCCGTTCACCGTGCCGCCATGCGGCTGGTCTCGATCTGCTGGTTTAGCCAGTCGTTGATTTCCGCCTCGATCCATCCGACGGCACGGCCGCCAAGGGAAACGGGCTTGGGGAAGCTGCCTTCCGAGATGCGCAGATAAATGGTGGAACGGGAAAGTCCGGTGCGCGCTTTTACACCGGGAAGCCGTAGTATCTTGTGTGTCATGTTCAAACCTCGCTAAACGATTTAGGAATGTTCAAGACACACATTAGGTGTGCGATTTGGGCGATAAAACGCACGAAAAAGCCCGAAGGGTCTGCGAGGGAATATCTTTAATACAAGGGGTTACAAATTCGCGAGGGTGATTATTCGCTCATAGACCTGCGCGAAGAAAAACACCGGAAGTATTGAGAAACAGCGGGTTACAGGCAGGAAATCTGGGCGAAAAAATTCCGCCCAACTTTTTACTTTTTCATTTGCTTGCGGATGGTTTCGGGCGCGGCCCCTCCGGCAATCTCCATCTTTGATATTCGTATGGAACACCATTTGTCTGACTTTTCCGGATTCGCTTTTTTCAGTGCCCGGTATTCTTTCCGCCACTGCTCGTGCATGGCTGCGGTCTCCAGTTTCCGCACCTCCCGGCGCGCCGTGTTGGGCGTATAGCGCGGATCGCCAGTGGTGGAGGTATCCACCAATTGCCGGATCAGGTCTGCATCCAGGGTTAATGCCCCATCTATATATAGGATGGCATCGACCAGGGGAATCCGGTTTGAACCCGCGACCAGAGCCAATTCCCCATCATCATAGAGACAAAGCATCTGGGCGCGCTTTCCGCCACTGAACAGGCCCAGTTCCAGCAGATTCTCCCCGTCCAATCGCCTGCCACTGAACCGAAGGGCAAGGGTGTCGGCAATCCATTGCGCCAGTTGCCCCTGGGTCAGTCGCCATTGTTGCAAATGCGCGGGCGGGATCTTTACCCTGCCGAAGTTGCGGATCTCACAGGCGACAAAAGCGACAATGCCTTTCCCGTCATCCGCGGGAAAGACCTCGACCGGCATTGTGCAGCTTTCTTCACACCCGGAACACACGACAGTTTCAGCAAGGTCGCCTTCCTTCAGCCAACCAGCGTTCCGGAAGGTATCCATCGCACCTTTCGGCCATCGGCGGACCTGTTCCCATGGAATTACGGTATCGCCATCGTTACCAAGGCATTGCAGCAACTCCCGTGCGGCATCCTCCAGCGTCATTCTGCGCTATCTTCCTCGGCGGGTTCCGGCTCCGCCAATTCAATGCCGGAGGCGGTCAGCATATTGCGGATGATTTCATCGCGCCCGACGTGGCGCAGGTTGCACCAGGCCGGATAGCTGATCCGGAAGGTGCGCGTCTTGCTGCGCGTACCCGGGAGGGGCGCAAGGAATGTGACCTTGATTTCCGCCTGGGTGACATGAAAAGGCGGTGGATTGAGTTTGTCGATCAAGTCATAGACCGCCTTCGGATTGTGTTTCGGGTCCGCGTCCACGGTGACCTTGCGTTTACCGCCACCCAGCAGCGATAGTCGCAGGCGTTTGATCGCGACGGACCGGATACCGGAATCGTCGGGTTTCTTGAACTCGAATTCGCGCTTTCCCAGCCGGTCCAGCCGGTACACCTGGTTGTCCTTGGTGTATTCATCCAGTTCGCCCAGTTTGAGGATGGCTTCCGCGAATATCTGTTGCAGGTCGTCCATGTACTTGGTGTTGCCGGGTGCGTGAATATCCAGCGAGCCTTCCGACTGGTTGTAGACAAAGATGATCTCGAAGGAGGGAAGGCGTGCCCGGGGATTTAGGTTGTTGCCTTCCCATTCCGGGTCCGCCTGCCCGAAGTCCGAGAGGTGGGCGAAGAAGTTTTCTTTGTTGCCCTTTCGGTACACGTCCACCTGGCAATGGCGTCCCCGGCCTTCCTTCTTGCGGAAATAATGGCTCAGGGCGTCTTCCAGCCGTTCGGTGTCTTCCGGTTCCACATGGGGTGGAACATGGGGAAGATCGTTGCGTTTGTGCCAGGAGGCGTCGGGGATGTTCTCCGCGTACAGGTTGGAGCTGGCGCCGTCCCAGTAATCCGGGTGCTCCAGAAAGGTCCACATCACCTTGCCGTGAAAGCTGTCCTGCTGGTTAATGGCTTCCGGGAAATCCGCGTTCTTGTGGAAGTCCGTCGCCTCGTCGATCAGCGCCGTTACCCCCGCCTGGTGGGCCATGGATTCGATGTTCTGGCACTCCGCCTCGATCTTGGCCTGCTGCGGCTCGGGCAGTGTCGAGAATGCCTGAAATATTGTCTCTCCCTTGCGGCTATTTCCGTCCAGTTTATCGAAGGCAACTTCTTTAAGGACGCCGTGCCTTTCCTGGAAATAGCGTCCCAGCAGCGCATTGGGTATGCGCTTGAAAAAAAGGATGGGTGAGAAGTCTCGGGCCATAGTCCCCCTCCCGGTTGGGGTCGAATCTATCCCTTGGATTATATGGGACTTTACAGTACATTACAGTACATCCGCAGTAAAGCTGTTTGAGGGGTAAAGATGGCCACAGCGAAGACCACCACGCTGACCTTTCGTATTGAACCGGAATTGAAGGAGGCGCTACGCACGGCGGCCCAGAATGAGCATAGATCCATCGCCAATATGGTGGAGGTGTTGATCCGAGATTATTGCGACCGCAACGACATCGCCATAGGTGAACAACCATCACAGCCAGGTAAGCAGGGTGCTTGAGAATAATGAACAACAACAAGGAGCCAAAGCGTGGCTGCCATTGATGATCTGATCGCGCAGATTGAAGACAAGGCGCTGCGCGAGCGCCTGCGCCTAGAAACGGCGCGGATTACAAAAAAGAAAAAGTTCGGCCTGGTGTTCGAGGATCATCTGCCGGAACTGACGCCGATCTAC
>JBHHXO010000117.1:0-10334 GCA_046757125.1 Thiogranum sp. | reverse complement strand
ATTGTGCCCGTTAAACGCGCGCCCGCCAAACGTCAAAAACTGTGGGCCGAACAGGAAGAAATTGTCTGCCCCGACCTCCTCGCGGATTTCGATATTGGCGCCGTCCAGGGTGCCGACCGTCAGGGCGCCGTTCATGGCGAATTTCATATTGCCGGTTCCGGATGCTTCCTTGCCGGCGGTCGAGATCTGTTCGGACAGGTCGGCGATGGGGTACACGCGGTGCCCCAGTTTGACGCTGAAGTTGGGGATGAATACCACCTTGAGCCGGTCGCGCACATCGGGGTCGCTGTTGACCACGTCGCCGACCGAGTTGATCAGCTTGATCACCAGTTTGGCCATGATGTAGCCGGGCGCGGCCTTGCCGCCGAAGACGAAGGTGCGCGGCACGACATCCCTGTCCGGGTTTTGCTTGATGCGGTTGTACAGGGTGATGATATGCAACACCATCAGGTGCTGTCTTTTGTATTCGTGCAGTCGTTTTACCTGCACATCGCACAGCGCGTCAGGGTTCAGCGCGATGCCGGTATGCTGCCGGTAATAGGCGGCTTCATCGCGCTTGTTGTCCAGTTTGACCCGGCGCCAGCGCGCGGTGAAATCCGCGTCGTCCACGAAGGCTTCGAGTTCCCGCAGCCTGTCCAGGTCGGTTATCCAGCCGGCGCCGATCTTTTCACTGATAAGCGCCGTCAGGCGCGGGTTGCACAGCACCATCCAGCGCCGCGGGGTCACGCCGTTGGTCTTGTTGCTGAAGCGTTCCGGAAAGTGTTCGTAGAAATCCCGCAGGGTGTGGGCCTTGAGTAACCTGGTGTGCAGCTCGGCCACGCCGTTGATCGCGTGGCTGCCGACGCAGGCCAGGTTGGCCATGCGCACCGATTTTTCGCCGGCCTCGTTGATGAGGGACATTCTCGCCAGGCGATCGCTGTCATCCGGAAATTTCAGCCGCACTTCGTCGAGGAAGCGCCGGTTGATTTCGTAGATGATTTCCATGTGGCGGGGCAGAACGCTCCTGAACAGCGGCAGGGACCAGCTTTCCAGCGCCTCCGGTAACAGCGTATGGTTGGTGTAGGCGAGGGTGTTTTGCGTTACCTGCCATGCCTGTTCCCATTCCATGCCGTGTTCGTCCATCAACAGCCGCATCAGTTCCGGAACGGCGACCGACGGGTGGGTGTCGTTGAGCTGGCCGGCAAACTTCTCGTGGAAACAGTCCAGTTCGTTGCCGCGGAACAGGTGGATCGCGATCACGTCCTGCAGCGAGCAGGAGACAAAGAAGTACTGTTGCTGCAGGCGCAACTTTTTACCCTGCGTGGCCTCGTCGTTGGGGTACAGCACCTTGGTGATGTTTTCCGACACCATTTTTTCCTGTACCGCGCCCATGTAGTCACCGACGTTGAAATCCTTGAAGTTGAAAGACTCGGGCGCCTGTGCCGACCACAGGCGCAGCAGGTTGGCGCTGTTGACGCGGTAGCCGAGTATCGGTGTGTCGTAGGCGACGCCCATGACGACCCGGTTGGGGATCCAGCGTACCCGGTAACGGCCCTGTTCGTCGCGCCAGGATTCGGTATGGCCGCCGAACTTCACTTCGTAGGTGCGTTCCGGGCGGTGCAGTTCCCAGGGATTGCCGAGGTGCAGCCACTTGTCGGTAATTTCCACCTGCCAGCCGTCCTGTATCTCCTGGTCGAAAATGCCGTATTCGTAACGGATGCCGTAGCCGATAGCGGGAATCTGCAGGCTGGCGAGTGAATCAATGTAGCAGGCCGCCAGGCGCCCCAGTCCGCCGTTGCCCAGGCCGGGTTCTTCTTCCTGGTCGATCAGGGCGTCCAGGTCGTACTTGCAGGTGCACACGGCTTCGCGCACCGCGTCCTCGATGCCGAGGTTGATCAGGTTGTTCTGCAGGTGCGGCCCGGTCAGGAATTCCGCCGACAGGTAGCACACCAGCTTTGCATCTTTTTCCAGCCAGGTTTCCACGGCGTCGAGCAGGCGGCGCAGCATGCGGTCGCGCACCGTGTAGGCCAGCGCCATGTAGAAGTCGTTGCGGGTGGCCGAGGCGGCGAATTTGCCCTGTACATAAAACAGGTTGTTGGCGAAGGCGCGCTCGAGTGCAGCGACGCTCAGGCCGGTACGCGTATCCTCGACGGCCGTGCTGCGTTTGTCCGTATCCTGTGGCATCTTGCTTCTCCCTGGTCAGGTTTTGTTCAGGCCTTCGCCGGTGAACATGTTCTGGGCGCGGGCGGCCAGTGTCCTGCCGCGCCAGATTTTTCCATCCAGCATCTTTACCAGCGCGTCGGCGCCGGCACGGTTGGTGTCGAGGGCAACGACTGCGACACACAGTTCAGCATTCCCCTCGTTGCTTAGCGTGACCCCGGTGACCGGGACACCGTGTTCCTGCAACAGGCCCCGGATCTCGTCTTCGTTGCTGTCTTCGGGCAGGTTCCTTATGACTACGTTCATTGCCGTACTCTCAATAGATTATGGGTATCCTGATGTTCCGTCATGCCGGGAGAGGCCGGCACCCGATGTATCGGAGTTCGTGGACCCCGGCCTTCGCCGGGATGACGAAAGATGAATTACCCAGCGTCTCCCTGAATACGTTTTGCCGCATCGGCAGCGTACAGCGCCGCGCCGTACAGCGCCGTGTGTTCGTTCAGGATAACCCTGACCGGCATGCTGCGCAGCAGCGCTTCCATGCGACCCTTGGATCGGAAGCCGCGCAGAAAATTCTCGCCCTTCAGTCTGTCCAGGATCCGTGGTGCGATACCGCCACCGATATAGACGCCACCGGTGGCCATGATTTTAAGGGCATGGTTGCCGGCTTCCACGCCATAGAGCCTGACGAACAGGTCCAGGGCTTCGCTGCACACCGGGCAGCGGCCCGCCTGTGCCGCGCGGGAAATGGCCGCGGCGCTGTCGCCGTTGCGCATCTCCTCGCTCAGCCATGCCGGGGTCTCCAGCCGCCGGTGTTCCGCCAGAAACGCGTGCAGGTCGACCAGCCCCCTGCCGGATATCACGCGTTCCCAGCTGACGTGATCGTAACGCTGTTGCAGATAGTGTAGTAGAGAAATCTCCAGTTCGGAGCCGGGCGCGAAATCGCTGTGTCCGCCTTCCGAGGCGAAGGGCCGGTGGCGTGTGCCGTCCCAGAACAGGCCGGCCTGTCCCAGGCCGGTTCCCGCGGCAATGATCGAGGCATTGCCGCAGGCATCCGGGGCGCCGGCGCTCAGGGTGTGGAGGTCATCGGGCTGCAGGGCGCTGATGCCCCGGGCGTTGGCCTCCAGGTCGTTCAGCAGCCAGGCGTGCCTGAGTCCGAGCGCTTTGGCCAGCAAGCGCGCGTCGACCCGCCAGGGCAGGTTGGTGGTGTCACACCTGCCATCCCTGACCGGGCCGGCGATGCCGAAACCGGCACAGTCGCAGGTCCTGTTCTGCGCGGCCGTGAATTCACGGATGACGTCATCCAGCGAGGCATAGGCGGCACTCGGGTAGTGTTCCTGTGCGAGTACCTCCAGCTGTGTGCCGGCCACCTCGATAATGGCGAGCGAGGTCTTGGTGCCTCCGACATCGCCTGCCAGTACCCGTGTGTGCTGTTTTGTCACCCTGATGCCTGCCCTCGCAGAGCTGTCTATTCCGCCTGTTCTGTTTCCGCCTTGCCGTTATCGGTCGATATGGTGTTTGCGAATTCGCCGAACCAGTGTACACCGATCTCGTCCAGCATGCCGGTGCCGTCCAGGCGCTCGAGGAAATTCTCCGTCCAGTTGATGAACAGCGGATCGTTGCCTGCTACGGCGATACCGATCGGTTCATAGTTGAGCAGCGAGAACAGTGATACGAATCCCGCATCAGGGTAGTTCTTCAGGGTGGACAGGCATACCGGGTAATCGGTCATCATGCCGCCGACCTTGTCTTCCTTTACCATTTTGACGCCGCTCTGCAGGTCATCGGTGGTGGTCACGGTGGCTTCCGGCAGCAGGGTCCTGATGAACAGCTCGCTGGTGGATCCCTTCAGCACCACGATACGGGTTTTCGGCGTGTTCAGGTCCTCGGACTGCTCGGCTTTGGCGAGACTTTCCTGTTTGGTGATGATGCATTTTCCGGAACGCATGTAGGGCCCGACAAAAGCAACCGATCTGTTGCGCTCGGGGGTGATGGTCATGTTGGAAACGATAACGTCGATATCGCCGTTTTGCAGCGCCGGGACCAGCTGGTCGAATGCCATGGTCCTGATGGTCAGCCTGGCGTCCAGCGCGCCGGCCATGACGCGTGCAATATCCACGTCCAGGCCGATCACCTTGCCGCCGGGCTGCTTGTAGGTCATCGGCGGCATGTTCGCCGAGGTCCCGAGTACCAGCTCTCCGCGCTGTTCGATGCGTGTCAGGGTCGGTGAATCGCTGCTGCCGGCCCGTACCGGGTTACCGGTGGTGGCCAGCAGCAGGGCGAATGTCAGCGTAAAGAGTTTTGTGATCCTGTTCATGGTGTATTCCTTGAGCGTTGCTTGCAGAAGTGCGTTGGCAGGGCTTGTGTCGGCCCGGTCGGAGGGGCGCATGGTAGTAAAGAATGCGCCGGACTTAAATAGCCGCTCGGCCATCGCAGCCGGATTGCCGCAATGGCGGGGAAAATCAGGATGGAGAGTGGACATCGGGGCGTCGGGATGTGTTAAAGTCTTGCGCGGTACGGGTAATTACTTTAAAAAGCGGGGAAGCACCTGATATGAACAGAGGCCTTGGGCTGTTGTTGATTGCCTTTTGTCTGGTGCAGACAGCCTGGGCTACCGAGGAACCTTACGGGTATCCTTTCGATGACCCGTTCGTAGCGACCGTGGTCGGTACACCCGAGAATGATCGGGCGAAGTTCACTGTTCATGTCCCCACCAGGCGGGACAGCCTGACGGTTTTCAAGGACCGCAAGGTTCCCGATTTCCTGTTCTACGAAGCCAGACTGCGTTATTCATACGCCTTGCAGAAGCAGGCCGCTCCGCTGGTATTCCTGATCGCCGGCACCGGTGGCGCCTACAACGGCGGGCATATTTCGGCGCAGGCAAAGGCCTTCTACAGCGCGGGATTCCATGTAGTTTCCCTGTCCTCGCCCACGATTCCCAATTTTGTCGTGGCGGCCTCAACGACGTCGGTAACCGGCCATGCGATGCATGACGCGGAAGACCTGTATCGCGTCATGGAACTTGTTCAGGCCAGATTGCTGAAAAAGACAGGGATCACCGATTATTTTGTGACCGGTTACAGCCTCGGCGGATTCAATGCAGCGTTCGTATCCCTGGTGGATGAGGAGCGCAAGACCTTCAATTTCAAGAAAGTGCTGCTGATCAATCCGCCGGTCAGCCTGTACAGCTCGATCTCGTTGCTCGACCGCATGCTGGAGAATATCCCCGGCGGGGTGGACAACTTCCCCGCTTACTACAACGGGATCGTGTCCGAATTCGGCAAGCTGTACGTGCGCGCCAGGCGCCTCGACTTCAGCGAGGATTTTCTGTACCAGGTCTACGAAGCCTTGCAGCCCAAGAACGAACAACTGGCTGCCCTGATCGGTCTCACGTTCCGGTTTTCCTCGGCGCACATGGCGTTCGCCTCGGATGTTATGACCGACTACGGCTATGTGAAGCCGAAGAATGTACACTTCACCCGCAACACGGATCCGGGCGTCTACCGGGAAGTCGTATTCCGGCTGGGTTTTACCGACTACTTCCACGATTACTTCTACCCCTACTACAAGAGTCTGGATCCTTCGATCGATCGACACCGGATGGTCGAGGCGATGAGCCTGAGCAGTATCGAAGACTACCTTCGTTCGGCTGACAAGATAGAAGTCATGCACAATAAAAACGACCTGATCCTGGAGCCGGGCGAGATTGATTTTTTCCCGCGCGTGTTCGGTGAGCGGGCAAAAATCTATCCCACGGGCGGACATCTCGGCAATATGGAATACAGGGATAATGTCGAGTACATGGTGAATGTGTTCAAAAGTGCGCTAAGCGGGCAGGCACTATGACAACACTGATACCGCGCCCGGCCCTGTATCTGTTGCTGGCTTCCCTGTTGCTGGCAGGTGGCTGCAGTACTGCGCCGATACACGAGGACGACACTGTCGAGGAGGCCTTCTTTACGCCCGAGCAAATACTCGGGGGCGGTGTCGACGAGCGTGAGGAGAAAGGTGTCTATGACCCCTGGCAGGGCTTCAACCGCACCATGTACCGTTTCAACTACTACTTTGACAAGTATATTTTCCTGCCCGTGGTCATCGGCTATTTCAAGATCACGCCGGATCCCGTAGAGGAAGGTATTCATAATTTCTTCAGGAACATCCAGGATCTGACGACGCTGTACAACAGTATTCTGCAACTGAACGGCGAGAAAACGCTGAATACCACGACCCGGTTGCTGGTCAATTCGACCGTTGGTCTGCTGGGGTTCCTCGATATTGCCAGTGACGTACCGCGCAGCGACGAGGACTTCGGGCAGACCCTGGGTTACTGGGGCGCAGGGCCGGGTCCCTACCTGGTGCTGCCGATACTCGGGCCGTCCAGCGTGCGTGACGGCATAGGGCAGGGCGTGGACTGGCTTTACTACAGCGAGGTGCGCAGACGTACTACCAACATGGAGTCATGGCAGGAGACCGGCATGGACCTGTTGCGCGCGGTCGATCTGCGCGCACACGTCAAGTTCCTCTACTACGAAACCAATTCACCTTTCGAGTACGAACTGGTGCGCATGCTGTGGACGACCAAACGTGAACTGGATATCAAGAGATAGAATGTGAGTACTGGAAACTGTAGCCCGGGGTTTTTGTGGAATATCCGGCTGCTCGTCGCAGCCGCGCTGGTCCTGTTCGCTGTGACTGTCGCTCACGCAGCGGAACAGGCGCCCGGGCCTATCAGGGTGGGGATAACGGTATCGCTCACCGGCGACTATGCGGCGCCGGGCAGCGATGAGCTGAGCGGTGCGCAGATGTGGGCCTCCGATGTGAACAGCCGTGGCGCACTGCTGGGTCGCAAGGTCGAGATTGTCTACTACGACGACAGGTCGGATGCGGCTACCAGCGCGCGGCTCTACGAGCGCCTGATCAACGAAGACAAGGTCGATCTGCTGCTCGGGCCCTATTCTTCGGAACTGACACTGGCCGCCAGCACGGTAGCCGAAAAATACGACTTTCCCATGGTTGCCACCGGGGCTGCCGATGGCCACATCTGGTCGCGCGGCTACAAAAACATCTTTGGCATCGACGCGCCGGCCCGGGACTATATGAAGCTGCTGATAGAGTCAGCCGCGGGTGCAGGGCTGAAGCGAATTGCGCTGATCTACGTGGACAGTGATTTTCCCCGGGACGTAGCGGAGGGCGTGCGCGATCTGGCGGCCGCTCACAACATGGAAATCGTGTTCGACGAAATGTACGGCCAGGACACCGGGGACTTTTCCGACTTGCTGCAGTTGATGAAAACCGGCAAACCGGACCTGGTTATCGGCGGAACCTATCTGGAGGATTCGATAGCCATCGTGCGGGCGGCAAAGCAGGTCCGGCTGTCACCGAAGGCGATTGCTTTCACGGTAGGCCCGTCACTGAGGGAGTTTGGGGACGCGCTGGGTGCCGACGCCGACGGCGTCATGGGGGTCGTATCCTGGATACGCAGTGCTCACCTGCCCATGGCGCGTGATTTCTCCTACCGCTACAAGCAAAAGCACGGGCACAATCCGGGTCCGCACGTAGCCTATGGTTATGGCGGTGGCCAGGTGCTGGAGGCGGCGGTGCGTCTTGCCGGGACGCTGGACAGGGATGCCGTTCGTGAGCAACTTGGCAAGATGAAATTCCGCTCCCTGCTGGGGCACTATGATGTCGACGAGACCGGCAAGCAGGTCGGTAAATCGATCTATGTCCTGCAGTGGCAAAACGGCTATCGCCTGCTGGTACTCCCCAGGCTGATGCGCGAGAGCCCGATCCAGTATCCTTTCAAACCCTGGTCGGAACGCTGATCCCGGCGCACGGTGTCGTCTATCTGACGCTTTGCTTCCCCGCAACACCCTGGGCGGTGCGCTTGCGCGCCAATCCCGGTAAACTGCGCGCCCAGCGATTTATTACAGGAATACCTGTTTACCATGCGTGAAATCCAGGCTGTTGTTACCCGTCACCTGATTCTAGGGCTGCTGTTCTTCATGCCCCGGGCGTGGCGTTACCGGCTGGAACGGCGCCTGCGTGGCAAGGAGGAGTACCGCAAGTTGTGCGCCGCGGACTGGGTGCTCATATCCTGGGCCAAGAGCGGCCGCACCTGGTTCCGGGTGATGCTGTCCCGTTTCTACCAGGTCAAGCACGGCTTGCCGCGCCGCCACCTGCTGGAGTTCGACAACCTGCACCGCAGGAATGCGGCTATCCCGCGTGTCCTGTTCAGCCATAACAACTACATGCGCGACTACCTGAAGGACCGGGATACGCTCAACCATTTTCGCGGTAAAAAGGTGGTGATGCTGGTGCGTGATCCGCGCGATGTGGCCGTCTCGCAGTTTTTCCAGTGGAAGTACCGCATGCGTCCGCACAAGATCCGGCTCAACAAGTTTCCGGAACCCGGTACCGAACTGGGCACTTTCGAATTTGTTACCAGTCCCCGCAGCGGAATACCCAAGATTATCGAGTTCTACAACGACTGGGCCGGGGCATTCTCGTACCTCGGTGACATCCTTATTGTCCATTACGAGGACATGCGCAAGGATCCTGCCGCGACCATGCGGCAGGTGCTCGAGTTCGTGGGCACGCCCGGAAGCGATGCGGAAAT
This sequence comes from Thiogranum sp., assembly GCA_046757125.1. Lineage (GTDB taxonomy): Bacteria > Pseudomonadota > Gammaproteobacteria > DSM-19610 > DSM-19610 > Thiogranum. Next base: position 1,579 of record JBHHXO010000117.1, on the reverse strand, counting down.
TGCCCAGGCGGTCGAATTTGCAAGCCTGGAAAATATGAAGAAACGGGAAAAGAAGAGTACTTTCCGCGGCAGCAGCATGCGGGTGAAGTCGGGTGATCCGGGCAACCCGGATTCCTTCAAGACGAGGCGTGGCAAAGTGGGGGGGTATCGCGATTATTTCGATGACGAACAGGTCACCGTGGTTGACAAACTGGTGGAGGAGGGGCTGGATCCCGTGTTTGGTTACAGTACTGCTGCAGGCACTGATACTGTTACAGCCGGGAAAGGTTCCGCTGCGCAATGAATGCTGTCCCGCCTTCGGATAACGGCAACTTTGTTGAACGGGCGCTCGAGGCGGCAATACGCATAGGTCTTGTCTTTCTGCTCATCAGCTGGTGTTTCACGATCATACGGCCTTTTGTCACCCCGATCGTGTGGGGACTCATCATTGCGGTTGCCGCCTACCCCGGCTACCAGTGGGTACAGGCGAGACTCGGATGGCGTCCCGGGTTTGCCGCTGCGTTGTTCACCCTGTTTATGCTGGTCATTGTCATCGCGCCGACCCTGATGTTAAGCGGTACGCTTGTCGAAACCGTCAGGCTGCTGGCGGAAGACCTGAATGTCCATGGCACACTGACTATTCCGCCGCCTGCGGAAAGCATCAGGGGTTGGCCGCTCATTGGCGAACCGCTGCACGGTTTCTGGAACCTGGCCTCGGAGAATATCCAGGCTGCCCTGAAACAGATCGGACCCCAGATAAAGGCAGTCGGCAAGTGGTTGCTGGCGACCGCTGCCGGTGCCGGATTCGGCATCCTGCAGTTTGTTTTTGCGATCATCATTGCCGGTGTGCTGATGCCGTATGCCGAAGGTGGCGAACGCATCGCGCACGCGATTGCTGCGCGGCTGGCAGGCAGGCAACGCACGGATCTGATCGACCTGGCGGAAAAAACCATACGCAGTGTCGCCTCGGGGATCCTGGGTGTCGCGCTCATCCAGTCACTGCTGGCGGGACTGGGCTTCATGGTGGCCGGGGTGCCTGCGGCCGGTTTCTGGGCATTGCTGTGCCTGCTGTTCGGCGTAGCGCAGATCGGCATTGTCGTGATCCTGGTCCCGGTTATTATTTACCTGTTCAATACCGCGGATACGGTGACCGCTGTAGGCTTCCTGATCTGGAGTATTCCCGTTGGCCTTGTCGATAACATCCTCAAACCGATACTGCTGGCGCGCGGCGTCAAGACTCCCATGGTCATTATCTTTATGGGCGCCATTGGCGGTTTCCTGGCCTCGGGCATCATAGGCCTGTTTGTCGGTGCCGTGGTGCTTGCGTTAAGTTACGAGTTGTTTATGCTGTGGCTTGGCGAAGCGCCGCAAACCACCCCGGCGCGACTGTCGTCCAGTGATGACATGTCGTAGCTGGTGTCGCGTATATCAACCTATCAGATGGATGGCCGCATCCCCCCCCCCCAACACCATGTTGAAAATATGCCGGGCGGGCAAAGCAACTTCGGGGCAGCTAACCTGCTTGCCAGGGTTAATTCAGCGGCCGGCCAGGCTGTTGCAAATTTTCAATAGGGAGTGAGTGATATGAGATCAGTACTGA
>JBHHXO010000116.1:0-10587 GCA_046757125.1 Thiogranum sp. | reverse complement strand
AGACGATGGGTGATGACGAGCTGGATACCCTGCTGACCAATGTCGGTGTGACGTTCATCGATTTCAACCGTTTCCGTTTTGGCAGCAACTATATACAGTTGATTGTCGATTTGCAGAAACCGGCCCCGGAAGGCTTTATTGAAAATTTTATAACGCCGGTAGTGAGTCTGAAATTCGGCTGGGAGGGCGCCAGGCAGCGCAGGACGGAGTCCATAATAAAGGACGTGCGGGCCCGGCTTGAAACCCTGACGGGTATACAGCGCCTGTCCATACTGAGACCGCAGGGCGGACCTGCGGGTGCCGATATAGAAGTGGGCGTGGTGGGTGAAGATGTCGGCCGGCTGCTGCTGCATGGCCGGCAGCTGCGCGATTTTCTGCGGCAGGTGCCCGGTGTCTACGACGTCAGGCAGGACCTGGACGCCGGCAAGATCGAGTACCGTTACAGTCTGAACGAGCGTGGGCGCGAACTGGGGCTGACCCAGCAGCAACTGGCAGACGCGGTACGCACCGGTTTTCTCGGACTGGAAGCGGTACAGGTCACCTGGGGTGACGAGCGGATTCCGGTACGCGTCATCTATACCGACCAGGTCAGGCACAGCAGTTCACTCGAATCCCTGCCGCTTACGCTGGAAGACGGTCGTATCATCTACCTGGGTGACGTTGCCGATATCAGCAGCGGGCGTGGCCTGAACACCATTCGCCGGCGCGACGGGCAGCGGCTTGCCATCGTGACGGCCGAAGTGGACGACCGGGAAACGACCGCACTGGAAGTGACGGAACTGGTCGAGCGTCGGTTTGGCAATCTCGACAGGCAGGAGCCCGGTTACACCCTGCTGTTCCTGGGGGAGAAAAAAGAGGCGGCTGATTCCATGCGGGATATGAAGCGGGCCCTGATCATTGCCGCGGCGGTTATCTTTTTTATCCTCGCATCCCTGTTCAGGTCGCTGCTCGATCCGCTGGTCGTCATGCTGGCTATCCCGTTCGGGTTTGTCGGTGTCGTGGTGGGGCATATCGTGTTCGATTACCACCTGCAATTTCTGTCGTTGATCGGATTTCTCGCGCTGACGGGTATCGTCGTCAACGATTCCCTGATTCTGGTGGATTTCGCCAAGCGCCTGCGGCAGCAGGGCTGGGAGCGCAGCGATGCCCTGGTCGAGGCGGGGCGGGTGCGGGTGCGCCCCATCCTGCTGACGACGATCACCACTTTTCTTGGCATCTCGCCGTTGATTTTTTTTGCTACCGGGCAGACCGCCTTTCTGTCGCCTATGGCGGTGAGCCTTGGCTTCGGCCTGGTGTTTGCGACGGCGCTGATACTGGTCGTGGTGCCCTGCTTCTACCTGATCGCCGATGACCTGCGCCGGGTTGTGTCGGCCAGGTTGCAACGGGCGGGCTGAAAGAGTCGCGCCTGTATTCCGGCTGCGCTGTTACACAAGGATAACTCACGGGTGTTTACCGCTATAATGCACCCCGTCTACCCCGTTCAACAGAAAGGAAGAACTATTGTCTGATCGACTTGATCGTCTGCGGCAATGGACGAGGGATCAGTTGGGCTGGTCCGATGCAGATCTCGAACCGGCTTCCGCGGATGCCAGTTTTCGCCGCTATTTCCGTGTGCAGCAGGGGGACGAGAGCTACGTCCTGATGGATGCGCCACCGGAACAGGAGGACTGCGGCCCCTTTGTTCGCGTCAGCGGGTTGTTCCTGGCGCTGGGCCTGCATGTGCCGGAAATCCTTGCCAGCGATCTCGGTCAGGGGTTTTTGCTGCTCTCTGATCTTGGTACCCGACTGTACCTCGACGAGTTGAACGACAGCAACGTGGACCGCTTGTACGGCGACGCACTGGGTGCACTGGCGACGCTGCAGAGTTGCGGGCCGGACAGCGGGTTGCCCCCGTATGATCGCAAATTGCTGTTGTCAGAAATGTCACTGTTCCGGGACTGGTTGCTTGGCAGGCACCTCGACCTGGCGCTTGACGGGAACGGGCAGGAAAGTCTGCAACAGGCTTTCGAACGGCTCGCCGACAATGCGCTGGAACAGCCGCAGGTGTGTGTGCACCGTGACTACCATTCCCGAAATCTCATGTTGTCGGCGCGCCATAACCCGGGCATCCTTGATTATCAGGATGCGGTAACCGGGCCCGTGACCTATGACCTGGTATCGCTGCTGCGCGATTGCTATATCAGCTGGCCACGGCAGCGGGTCGAGGACTGGGCGCTGGGTTACTACGAACTTGCCGCGCAGACCGGTATCCTGCAGCCGGGCGAGCTCAATGAGCAGCAGTTCCTTAAATGGTTCGACTGGATGGGTGTGCAGCGGCACCTGAAGGCAGCGGGCATCTTTGCGCGTCTTAATTACCGCGATGGCAAGCCGGGCTACATGGATGATATTCCGCGCACCCTGGGCTATGTGGTCGAGGTATGTTCACGTTACGCTGAGCTGGCCGCGCTGGGTGGTATCACGGAGACCGTAACCGGACGTTTATGAAAGCCATGATTCTTGCGGCGGGGCGTGGCGAGCGCATGCGCCCGTTGACCGACACAATGCCCAAGCCGTTGCTGGAGGCGGGTGGCAAAGCGCTTATCCAGTACCACATCGAAGCCTTGCGCGCTGCGGGTTTCCTGGAACTGGTAATCAACCACGCGCATCTTGGTGCGCAGATTGTCGAGCATCTGGGCAACGGGAAGGCGCTGGGCGTGCAGATCAGCTATTCCGCCGAGCCGCAAGGCGCGCTGGAAACAGGGGGCGGGATCAGGCGCGCGCTGCCGTTGCTGGGTGAACGGCCGTTCCTGGTGGTGAACGGCGATATCTGGACAGACTACCCCTATCAGCAGTTGCGGCACGAACCTTCCGGGTTGGCGCACCTGGTGCTGGTGGATAATCCCCAACATAATCCCGCTGGTGATTTTCGGCTTGAGGGTGACAAAGTGAAGGAAGAAGGGCGGCAGAAACTGACATTCAGTGGCATCGGTGTGTACCGGCCGGAGCTGTTCGCTGCCATGCCCGATGGTGCATTTCCCCTCGCGCCCGTGTTGTGCCGTGCCATGCGGGACGGGCAGGTCAGTGGCGAGTATTACCCGGGGCAGTGGATGGATATCGGATCCCCCCGGCGCCTTTCCGAACTGGACCGGAAGTTGCGGGCCTGAGCGATGGGGGACGAAATTACCCACAGTGACTTTCTGGCGGCCGATTTCGAGTCATTCAACGAGAGTCTGCAGCAGGAAACCCGCTTGCTGGGCCAGTGGTTCGATGAAGGTGCGTTTTCCTCCCGCGTGCCGGTGTGCGGTCTGGAGCTGGAAGCCTGGCTGATCGATGCGCAGGCGCGGCCGGCGCCGGTGAACAGGCAGTTCCTGGAGGACATGAACGATGCGCTGGTAGTGCCGGAGCTGGCAAAGTTCAATGTTGAGCTCAATGTCGATCCGCAGCCCCTGAACGGCAAGGCGCTGAGTCGCCTGCAGCGTGATCTGCAACAGACCTGGGACAGGTGCGGGACGGTAGCGGCCGGCCTGGACAGCCGCCTGGTAATGACCGGCATTCTGCCCAGTGTCACGCAGCAGGATCTGACGCTGGCGAATATGTCGGAACTGAAACGTTACCGGGCGCTGAACGAACAGGTATTGCGTTTGCGCGAAGGTGAACCGCTGACGCTGGATATTCATGGTCGCGAGCACCTCAATATTGTGCATCGCGACGTTATGCTGGAGTCGGCGACAACGTCCCTGCAGCTGCACCTCAAGGTATCCGCGCCGGACGCCGTGCGTTACTACAATGCCGCGCAGATTGTGTCGGCGCCACTGCTCGCTGCTGCGGCCAACTCCCCCTATCTGTTTGGCAGGGATCTCTGGGACGAAACGCGGATCCCGCTGTTCGAGCAGTCGGTCGAGGTGGGCGGATTTGCAGGTGCCAGGCGCGGACCGGTGCGGCGGGTAAGTTTCGGTACCGGTTACGCCAAGGAAAGCCTGTTTGAATGCTTTGTCGAAAACCAGCAGCATTTCCCGGTACTGCTGCCTATCCATTTTGACGAACCCGGCCATGAGATGCGCCACCTGCGTCTGCATAACGGTACGGTATGGCGCTGGAACCGGCCGTTGATCGGTTACGACGGGGACGGCACGCCTCATTTGCGTATCGAACACCGGGTCCTGCCGGCCGGACCCACCGTTGTAGACAGTATTGCCAGTGCGGCATTCTTTTACGGGCTGGTGCACGCGCTGGCGATGCGAGATGTGGCGCCCGAGATAGAACTGCCGTTTGCTACCGCGCGCGATAATTTCTACGCCGTGGCGCGTGACGGTCTCGATGCCCAGATTACCTGGCTCGACGGGCGCAAGCGGCCGGTCCAGCCCCTGTTACTGGACCAGTTGATCCCGGTCGCCCGTTACGGGCTGGGCCTGCTGGAGATCGATGCGCAGGATCGTGATCTTTATCTTGGTATCGTCAGGGACCGGGTGCGCAATGCCTGCACCGGCGCCAACTGGCAGCGGGCCTACGTGGCACGGCACGGCTGTGACATGCAGGCCCTCACAGAAGCCTGCTACGAGCGTCAACAGAACGGTACGCCGGTGCACGAGTGGGATAGCTGAGTATGGGGAGTCTGTTACACGTTCACGATGCCTTGCCGGACCGGTTGCTGGAAGTCCAACCCACGCAGCTTGCCGAGCTGCTGGGCGGGCCGTCACTGATTCACCTGCCGGGACGGCGTACGGAAACGTTGTTTGTTTCTTTATTACTGCACGGTAACGAGACAACCGGTTTCCGGGCATTGCAATCCTTGCTTAAACGCTACCAGGACAGGGAATTGCCACGCGCGCTGAGTATTTTTATCGGTAACGTAGAGGCCGCAAAAGATGGCCTGCGACGCCTGGCGGGGCAACCGGACTATAATCGTGTCTGGCCCGGCAGCGAACATCAGGACAGCCCTGAAAAGCGCATGATGGAGGAGGTTTTCAATATCATGCGACAACGTCCTCTTTTCGCCAGTGTGGATGTGCACAACAATACCGGCATCAATCCCCACTACGCCTGTATCAACCGCATAGATCACCGCTTCATGCACCTTGCCAGCATGTTCAGTCGCACGCTGGTGTATTTCACCCGGCCCGCCGGCGTGCAATCCATGGCGTTTGCGCAGCTTTGCCCGGCGCTGACAGTCGAGTGTGGCAAGGTGGGACAGAGCGCCGGAGAAGAGCACGCCGAAGAGTTCCTGGATGCCTGCCTGCACCTGAGTGAAATACCCCGGCACCCGGTAGCGGCACACGACGTGGACCTGTTTCACACGGTTGCCATTGTGCGTGTGCCGCGCGCCTACAGCTTCGGCTTCGGCGAACAGCCGGTGGATATCTGTTTTATCGATGACCTGGACCACCTGAATTTCCGCGAACTCCCCGCCGGCACCACGCTGGCACACCTGGACGGCGTGGAGGGCATGCCGCTGGAAGCCAGCGACGAAAGCGGTAGCGAAGTGGCGCATCGTTATTTCAGGGTGGAAGGCGATATGCTGCGTACCACGCGCACCGTGATGCCATCGATGTTTACCCTGGATGAGCGTGTCATCCGGCAGGATTGCCTTGGTTACCTGATGGAGCGCTACCCGCTGCCTGACTAGTAACCGTTGCCGCCGGGGTCAATTTCCCCGGGGATGCCCTGCAGGCGAACCACGCCTGTCTGGAAGGAGCCATCCGCGTGTAACTCGAACCAGCGGTAACCGGGCGGCACGAGGTCAACCATAAAATTCTTGCTGCCCGGCAGGAACTGGATGCAGGTCGAGGGCGTGGCCAGCAGCTGCACACCCTTGCGTTGTTGTTCGAACTGCTGGTGTACGTGGCCCCACACAATGGCGCGTACCCGGCTATGCCGGTCGGTGACAGCAAAAAAGTCCTGCGGGTTGTCGACCGCCATGCTGTCCAGCCAGCGGCTGCCCATGAGCACCGGCTGGTGATGCAGCCAGACCAGCGTGTACAGGTCGGGAGCAGCGGCCAGTGCCGTGTCCAGCGCGTCCAGTTCGCCCTGTCCCAGGTGCCCGTCCTCGCTGCCGGGCAGTGTTGAATCCAGGAACAGCATTTGCCAATTATCGATGCGCGTACTGCGTACGCTGAAGAAATGCCCGCTGTTCATGCAGGTATTCAGCGTGGCTGTATCATCGTGGTTGCCGGGCAGGCAGTAGACCGGGGCGCCAATACGCTGCAACTCGTCCTGCAGGTGCCGGTAGGCTTGCGCTGAACCGTCGTGTGTCAGGTCGCCGCTGGTAACCACCAGGTCCGGTTGTCGCGCATCCAGCACCAGGTCGATGACCCGCTCCAGGCTGTGCCGGGTGTCGAGTCCCAGCAGGCGGCCGGCGGGGTCGGCATAAAGGTGTGTATCCGTGATCTGTACGATGCGCAGGGGCCCCGATGTTGAATCAGTTCCGTTTGCCGTCACTAATCGATCGCCTTGATATACGCTTTCGACTTGCGCTGGTAGTTATACAGCTTGCGCTTTTTCACCGGCAGCCTGGCGAGTTCGGCGCTGACAAAGCCGCGCTCCCTGAACCAGTGCGAGGTTCTGGTCGTCAGCACGAACAGGCGCTTTATGCCGTTCTGGCGGGCGCGCAGTTCGATCGCTTCCAGCAGGTTGTCGCCGCGGCCGTTGGCGCGATAATCGGGGTGCACCACCAGGCAGGCCAGTTCCGCGATATGCCCGTCGTAGGGATAGAGTGCGGCACAGGCAATGATCATGCCGTCGCGTTTGACGACCAGGAAGTGATCGATTTCCATTTCCAGCAGCTCGCGCGAGCGTTTCACCAGCACGCCTTCGTCTTCCAGCGGGGCGATCAGTTTCAGTATGCCGCCGACGTCGTCGATAGTTGCCGTGCGCAGGCCTTCGTACAGCTCGGCGCTGATGAGGGTGCCTATGCCATCGCGGGTGAACAGCTCCAGCAGCAGTCCGCCGTCGACATTGTGGTCGACCAGGTGCGTGCGCCTGACGCCGCGCCGGCAACTGTCGACCGCATTGTTGAGGTGACGAACCCAGCTGTCGCTGAGTTTGCGGCGCGAGCGTAACAGCTGTTCGGCTTCCATCAGCGACAGCTGGCGAATAAGACGCCGCCGGCTGTCGCGCAACCCGCCGGCGTCGACCAGCAGTATCAGTTTTTCGGCGTGCAGGGAGACCGCCACGGCGGTGGCGACTTCCTCGGCGCTCAGGTTGAAGACTTCGCCCGTCGGTGAATACCCGAGCGGCGACAGCAGCACAATGCGTCCGGCATCGAGCTGTTCGTGAATGCCTTCAGCGTCGATGTGGCGCACTTCGCCGGTGTGGCAGTAGTCTGTTCCGTCGCGTATTCCCAGTGGCCTGGCCGTTACGAAGTTGCCACCGGCAATGCCGATCCGTGCCCCGGCCAGCGGACTGTTGACCAGCCCCATGGACAGGCGGGCCTCGATCTCGACGCGCAGGCTGCCAACGGCATCCTTGACGGCTGTGAGCGCGGCATCATCCGTTACCCTCAGGCCGTTGACGTAGCGGATTTCTGCACGCTCGCGCTTGAGGCGCTGTTCGATCTGGGGGCGCGCCCCGTGTACCAGTACCAGCCGCACGCCGAGGGTGTTGATAAGCGCGACATCATTCACCAGGCGCTCAAAACCCTCGTCCAGCGCTTCACCACCAAAGGTGATGACAAAGGTCAAGCCGCGGTGCGCCTGTATATAAGGCGCCGCCTGGCGGAAACCGGTGACAAAATTCTGCAGCTCTTTGTTCTGTTTATTGGCCATGCGGTCTAGGTTACCGTTTTCACAGGCTGAAAAACAACTGTACGGCGCTCAGCCCGACGGCCCGATACAAAATCGCTGTATCAATTTGCGCAGCAGCTCGATACCCGGGGTGATACGTTCCAGCGCCAGGTACTCGTCCGGCTGGTGGGCCTGCTCGATATCACCAGGCCCGAGTATCACCGTGCTGATACCCATCCGGTTGAAGTAGGGCCCCTCGGTGCTGAATGCGGCGGAGGTGGCTGCGTAGCCGGTCAGTTCCTCTGTACCGCGAACAATGCCCGTAGCAGCGGGGGTATCCATGGCGGGTGTGCCCTTGATCAGGGAACTGCAGGTCAGTTCCAGCCCGGTGTCTGCGAGCGCGTCAGACAAACGTGTCTGCATGGCCGCACGCAAAGCGTCTATGTCCATGCCGGGGAGGGGGCGCAGGTCGATGTGCAACTCGCAGTCGGCACAAATCCTGTTGGGGTTGTCGCCGCCGTGTATGTGCCCCAGGTTGAGGGTCGGCACCGGGACTTCAAACAGCGGGTTACGGTTCTGCGCCTGCAGTTCGAGGCGCCATTTGACCAGCTCGTCGAGTACGATGCGCATGCCTTCCAGTGCACTGTTGCCCAGCGCCGGGTCGCTGGAATGTCCGGAGCGGCCTTTTAAATGAACCGACTCCATGTACATGCCCTTGTGCATGCGGATCGGGCGCCACGCAGTCGGCTCTCCGATAACGGCGTAGCGTGCCTGCGGGCGTTGCGCTTCGACCAGCGCACGCGCACCGGCCATGGAGCTCTCTTCGTCTGCCGTTGCGACGATAATAAGCGGTTCCCTGAATTGCTGTGGTGGAAAGCTGCAGGCCGCTTCGATGGCCAGTGCCAGGAAAGCCTTCATGTCAGAAGTGCCCAGGCCGTACAGGCGGCCGTCGGCCTCGGTCAGCCTGAAGGGGTCGTGGTTCCAGCGCTCCGCGTCCCAGGGGACCGTGTCGGTATGCCCGGCCAGTACCAGCCCGCCGGGGCCGCTGCCGAGCGTGGCGATCAGGTTGGCCTTGTGGCCCGTTTCATCAACGGGGAGTATCTCGACCCGGTAGCCCAGGTCATTGAGCCAGTTGGCTAGCAGGTCGATAAGCGGCCGGTTGGGCTGGTCGAAAGCGGGCGTGACACTGCTGACCGATGGCGTAGCGATCAGCTCGTGTATCATCTCCATCAGTCCGGGTGCGGTGCGCATGCCGGTCAGCCTACCGGTATTTGTCATCAGGGAAAAGAATGAAGCGGAGAAACTGGCGCCGGCCGGCGGAGTACGGGTATACGGAAGGGCTGGATGCCGGTCAGTGGGCCTGGGAATTCCTGCGCAGGAGCAGTGCTAGCTGGCCTTGCCGATTGACTGCAGGCCGTACTGTTTCAGCTTTCGATACAGGGTTCTTTCGCTGATGCCGAGGATCTGCGCAACCGTGGAGCGCTTGCCATGGTGCTCCGCCAGCAGTTCTGCAATGTACTGGGATTCCAGTCCCCTGATGGAGGGTTCGTTGCCGTTGTCGTCCACCAGGTGCATCGCCGGGTTGCCGGCACGGGTTTCGGTTGATTCCTCGATATGAATTTCCTGTGCCGTGATGATGCCGTTGGTGCTCAGGGATGCTGCGCGCAGCAGGATATTACGCAACTCGCGTACATTGCCCGGATAGTCATAACGGCACAGTATCTCGATGGCGTCTTCGGTCAGGTGGTAGCCGGGGTCGTCCCTGGTGCCCATGCGCTGCAGCAGAGCCGTGGCAAGGTCCGGTATGTCGGTGAGGCGCTGGTGCAGGGCGGGGATTTCGCAGATGATGCCGGCGATGCGGTAATACAGGTCAGCGCGGAATCTGCTGGCGGCGACCAGTTTGCGCAGGTTGTAACTGGTCGCACAAATAATACGGGTGTCGGTACGGAGCAGTTCACGCCCGCCGACGCGCCGGAAGTGGCCGGTTTCCATGGCATTCAACAGACGCCCCTGCAGCGATTGTGGAAGGTCACCGATTTCATTGAAGAACAGGGTGCCGCCATCGGCCTGTTCGAACAGACCATAACGTCGGCCGATGCAGCCCGTAAATGCGCCGCGCTCATGCCCGAACAGCTCGCTTTCAAAGACCGACTCGGCAATGGCGCTGCAATCCACCATGGTAAAGCTGCGGCCGCTGCGCTCCGAACGCCGGTGTATGTACTCCGCCGCCAGGTCCTTGCCCACACCGCTTGCGCCGCAGACCAGCACCGGTGCATCGGTTTCCGCCGCGCGGGTAAGTGCCTCGATGCAGCCCTGGAAGGCGCTGGATTTGCCGATCATGCGCTGGTGTTCGCAGTCCAGGTCTTCGGTATGTGCCAGCGGGAAAACGGCCTCACCCAGGTACATGGCGCCGTCCGCGCCGAAAATCGGGGAACCCTTGATGCGTACGTGCTCCGGTTGGGCGTGTGTATCGTAGTGGATATGCAGTACCTGGTGGGGTTTGCGGGTTTCAAATACACGCTTGTGCGGACAGTCTTCGCCGTTCATGTGGCAGGGCACGTCGGAACGATGTGACACCTGAAAACACTTGCGTTCGACGATATCTTTTTCGGTAAAGCCGTAGGCCTGTTTATAGGCCGTATTGGCCGCGACGATATTGTAATCCTCGTCGATCAGCACAAACGGATTATCCTGGGCATCAATCAGCGACTGTGCCTCAACCGAGATTTTTCTGCTGCTCATGGCCCCTCCCGCAGGATGCTCTTTCTGACAATCTGGCATATTTTATTGGGGTGTCACCTGATTGTAGACCAGGAAATGGCGATGTACACAGGTAAGCCTTGTCCAATATGAAATGAGTCTGAAGGGAGGGTGGCATTTCTAACATGAA
>JBHHXO010000115.1:0-10650 GCA_046757125.1 Thiogranum sp. | reverse complement strand
CCGCGAAGGCGGTCGTACGGTTGGCGCCGGCGTAGTCTCGAAGATTATCGAGTAAGAGAAGTATGAACCAGTTCGTCATTGCGAGGCGCGTAGCGCCGCGGCAATCTCCAAATGGCTGCTGCCACGTTACGAGATTGCCACGCTACGCTCGCAATGACGGGATACATGGATATCCGGGGTAGATTGAATACTGCTCCCGTTCTTTAGAGGTTGACATGGCAAATCAGAATATACGCATCCGCTTGAAAGCGTTCGATCATCGCTTGATCGACCAGTCGGCACGCGAAATCGTCGAAACCGCACGCCGTACCGGTGCGCAGGTGCGCGGCCCGATTCCGCTGCCTACCAGGAAGGAGCGATTCACCGTACTGATTTCGCCGCACGTCAACAAGGATGCCCGTGATCAGTATGAGATTCGTACCCACAAGCGTCTGATGGACATTGTGGACCCCACAGACAAAACCGTTGATGCGCTCATGAAGCTGGATCTTGCAGCCGGCGTTGACGTGCAAATCAAACTGAACTGAGGCCGCTGGCATCAGGTTTTGCCGAGGAAACAGAGATGGCGATCGGATTAATAGGCAAAAAAGCGGGTATGACGCGCGTCTTTACTGACGAGGGTGCGTCCATACCTGTCACCGTGGTCGAGGTAGACCCGAACCGTGTTACCCAGGTGCGTACCCGGGACACTGACGGGTACCGCGCTTTTCAGGTAACCACCGGCAAGCGCCGCGCATCGCGCGTGAGCAAGCCGCTGGCGGGGCATTACGCCAAGGCCGGAACAGAAGCGGGCCGGGGCCTGTGGGAATTCCGCCTGGCAGACGGTGAAGGCGACGATATCGAAGTCGGCAGGCAACTGGGTGTGGACCTGTTCGAGGCCGGGCAAAAGGTTGACGTGGCCGGAACCACGGTCGGCAAGGGTTTCGCGGGTGGTGTCAAGCGGCATCACTTCCATATGCAGGACGCCACGCACGGCAACTCGATTTCGCACCGTGCGCCCGGTTCGATCGGCCAGTGTCAGACGCCGGGCCGCGTGTTCAAGGGCAAGAAGATGGCCGGGCACATGGGCGCTGTGCGCCGTACCACACAGAATCTGGAAATCGTGCGCGTAGACGCTGATCGCAACCTGCTGTTGATCAAGGGTGCGGTGCCGGGTGCCAAGGGCGGCGACGTTATCGTCACGCCGGCAGTCAAGGCTTGATAGGGGATCGGATTATGAACATTAATATGCAGGATGGTTCAAGCATGGATGTCTCCGATGCCGTATTCGGGCAGGATTTCAACGAGACGCTGGTGCACCAGGTTGTGGTGGCCTACCGGGCCGCCGGCCGTGCCGGTACCCACGCGCAGAAAAACCGCTCGGCGGTCAGGGGCGGCGGTGCAAAACCCTGGCGCCAGAAAGGGACGGGGCGTGCCCGTGCTGGTACAATACGCAGCCCGATATGGCGCGGCGGCGGTAAAACTTTCGCGGCAACTACCCGGGATTACTCGCAGAAGGTCAACAAGAAGGCCTATCGCGCGGCCATCCGGTCTATTTTTTCGGAACTGCTGCGGCAGGACCGGTTGATCGTGGTCGAGGAATTCACTGTCCAGGCCGCGAAAACCAAAGAACTGCTCGGCAAGCTCAGGGAGCTTGATCTGGGACATAACGCGCTGATCGTGCACGATGACCCGGACGAGAACATGTACCTGGCCGCGCGCAATCTTCCGCACATCGACGTTGTCGATCCTGATATTGCCGACCCGGTCAGCCTGGTCGGGTTCGACAAGGTGCTGATTACCGTTGCCGCCTTGCGCAAGTTCGAGGAGAAGCTCGCATGAACAATGAGCGTTTAAGCAGGGTGCTGGTCGGCCCGGTGGTCTCTGAAAAGAGCACCCGCGCCGCCGATGAAAATCGGCAGTTTGTCTTCAAGGTGCTGCGCGATGCCAGCAAGCCGGAGATACGCAAGGCTGTCGAGAAAATGTTTGACGTTACGGTTACACAGGTACAGGTCAGCAACGTCAAGGGCAAGATCAAGCGTTTCGGTCAGACCATGGGCCGCCGTTCCGACTGGAAGAAGGCGTACGTGACCCTGGCCGAAGGTTCAGACATCGATTTCGCAGGCGCAGAATAATGGCTATCGTCAAGTCCAAACCTACTTCTCCCGGGCGTCGTTTCGTCGTCAAGGTCGTAGAAGCCCAGTTGCACAAGGGTGCGCCGCATGCGCCGTTGCTGGAAAAAAAGAACAAGAGTGGCGGGCGTAACAACAAGGGCCGCATCACCACGCGTCATCGCGGCGGCGGGCATCGCCAGCGTTACCGCGTTATCGATTTCAAGCGCGACAAGGACGGTGTGCCGGGTCGTGTGGAACGTATTGAATACGATCCGAACCGCAGCGCGCATATCGCGCTGGTGCTGTACGCAGACGGTGAGCGTCGCTACATCCTGGCCCCGCGCGGTATCTACGCCGATGCCGAGATCCACAGCGGCATAGAAGCGCCGATCAAGCCCGGCAACGCCATGCCGCTGCGTAACATCCCGCTGGGCACCATGGTGCACAACGTCGAGATGAAGCCGGGCAAGGGCGGGCAGATCGCACGCAGCGCGGGTTGTGGTGTGCAACTGGTTGCGCGCGAAGGTGTGCACGCAACCTTGCGTTTGCGCTCCGGTGAGATGCGCAAGGTTCCGGCTGACTGCCGGGCCACCATCGGGGAAGTGGGTAACTCCGAACACAATCTGCGTTCCCTGGGCAAGGCGGGCGCGACCCGCTGGCGCGGTGTGCGACCTACGGTGCGCGGCGTTGCCATGAACCCGGTTGACCACCCGCACGGTGGTGGTGAAGGCCGTACTTCGGGTGGCCGTCACCCGGTATCCCCCTGGGGCATGCCGACCAAGGGTTACAAGACCCGTAAAAACAAACGCACCGATAACATGATTGTGCGTCGTCGCAATCAGAAGTAACGATAGAGGTTAGAACAGTGCCGCGTTCAGTGAAAAAAGGACCCTTTGTTGATCTCCACCTGGTGAAAAAGGTCGATGAAGCCGTGAGCAGTAACAGTCGCAAGCCGATCAAGACCTGGTCGCGCCGTTCCATGGTGCTGCCCGACATGGTCGGTCTTACGATCGCTATTCACAATGGCCGCCAGCATGTGCCGGTTCTGATCAATGAAAACATGGTCGGTCACAAGCTGGGTGAGTTCGCCGTTACGCGCACCTTCAAGGGGCACGCCGCGGACAGGAAATCCAAGTAAAGGGCTATCGATATGCAAGCGTCTGCAAAGTTGAGTCATGCGCGCATTTCAGCGCAGAAGTGCCGGCTGGTAGCCGACCAGGTTCGTGGCCTGCCGGTTGAACGTGCGCTGGAGATTCTGACCTTCAGCAAAAAGAAAGCGGCCCACATGGTTCGCAAGGTACTGGAGTCGGCAATCGCCAACGCCGAGCACAACGAAGGTGCGGACGTTGACGAGCTGAAGATATCCGAAATATGTGTCAACGAGGGACCGACCCTCAAACGCTGGAGAGCCCGCGCCAAAGGCCGCGCCAACCAGATTCTGAAACGAACCAGTCACATCCAGGTTACTGTTGCTGAACAGTAACTGCGATTTGAGAGATTAAAGAGAGCACGGCATGGGCCAAAAAGTACATCCAATCGGTATTCGCCTCGGCATCGTGAAGGACTGGACATCCACCTGGTATGCAGATTCGGACAAGTATGCAGATTTTCTGAATCTCGACCTGGAGGTGCGCGACTTCATCAAGCGCAAGCTGAAGCACGCCTCGGTGAGCCGGATCACGATCGAGCGCCCTGCAAACAATGCGGCGATCACCATACACACGGCGCGGCCGGGTATCGTGATCGGCAAGAAGGGCGAGGATATCGAACGCCTGCGCGGTGAAGTGTCGCGCAAGATGGGCATGCCGGTGCATATCAATATCGAAGAGGTCCGCAAGCCGGAAATCGAGGCACAGCTGGTGGCGGAAAGTGTTGCCCAGCAGCTTGAACGCCGCATCATGTTCCGCCGCGCCATGAAGCGGGCGGTCGGTAACGCTATGCGGCTTGGCGCACAGGGCATCAAGATTATGGTCGCCGGTCGCCTGAACGGTGCAGAGATCGCCCGTACCGAATGGTACCGCGAAGGCCGGGTGCCGTTGCACACGCTGCGCGCCGATATTGATTACGGTGTTACTGAAGCCAGCACGACCTACGGCGTGATTGGTGTGAAGGTCTGGGTATTCAAAGGTGAAATCCTGGACCGCGACGAACAGAAAGTCGAGCCCGAAGCTGCCAAGAAAGCAGCTGGCGGAAAATAAGGAAAGCGCGAGATGTTACAGCCCAAGAGAACCAAGTTCCGCAAACAGCAGAAAGGTCGCAACCGTGGCCTGGCACTGAGCGGCAGCAAAGTCAGTTTCGGCGAGTTTGCGCTGAAGTCCACAACGCGCGGTCAGATTACCGCACGCCAGATCGAGGCCGCGCGCCGCACCATCACGCGCAAGGTCAAGCGTGGCGGAAAGCTGTGGATTCGCGTCTTCCCCGATGTGCCGATTACCAAGAAGCCGATCGAAGTGCGGCAGGGTAAAGGCAAGGGTAACGTGGAGTACTGGGTGGCGAAAATCCAGCCGGGCCGCGTGATCTATGAAATCGAGGGCGTATCGGAGGAACTCGCGCGCGAAGCCTTCAAGCTGGCCGCGGCCAAGCTGCCGGTACGTACCACCTTTGTGACACGGACGGTGATGTGATGAATGCCAGCGATCTTCGTCAGAAATCGAGCGATGAACTGAAGCTTGAACTGGACGGACTGCTGCGAGAGCAGTTCAACCTGCGCATGCAGAAGGGCACCGGCCAGCTGAGCCGGCCGGACCAGGTCAAGAAGGTGCGCCGTGATATAGCGCGCATCAAGACCGTACTGAACGAAAAAACGAAAGCAGGTGAAGCGGCATGAGTGAAGACAGCAAGCTGGTTCGCACCCTGACGGGTCGCGTGGTGAGCGACAAGATGGACAAGAGTGCCGTGGTCATGGTCGAGCGTAAGGTTCGCCACCCGCTGTACGGAAAATATATCCGTCGTTCCACCAAACTGCACATTCATGATGAAAACAATGAATGTCGCCAGGGCGATACAGTGACGATCCGGCAGTGCCGCCCGATCTCCAGGACAAAGTCATGGCAGCTGCTTGAAGTTGTCGAACGGCCGGCCGGCTGATTGAACCTTATTGAAGTTGCTTGAACGGGAATTAAGTCATGATACAGATGCAAACCAAACTCGATGTGGCAGACAACAGCGGTGCGCGCCGTCTGCAGTGCATCAAGGTGCTGGGTGGTTCGCACCGCCGTTATGCGAATATCGGTGACATTATCAAGGTCAGTGTGAAAGAGGCTATTCCCCGCGGCAAGGTGAAAAAGGGCGAGGTCTACAACGCCGTGGTGGTGCGTACCGCCAAGGGTGTGCGACGTGCCGATGGTTCGCTGATCCGTTTTGACGGTAACGCGGCCGTGTTGCTGAATGCCAAGCTCGAGCCCATAGGTACACGTATCTTTGGCCCGGTTACGCGTGAATTGCGCAGTGAACGGTTTATGAAAATTATTTCTCTGGCGCCGGAAGTGCTGTAGGCGGGAGACAGGATTATGCGCAAAATCAAAAAAGGTGATGACGTCGTCGTCAAGGTCGGCAAGGACAGTGGCAAGCGCGGAACCGTGCTGCGCGTGCTGCCGGAAGTGGACAAGCTGGTGGTGGAAAACGTGAATGTCGTCAAGAAGCACACCAAGCCCAATCCGCAGGCGGGGATCACGGGCGGGATCATCGAGAAAGAGATGCCGGTCGATGTGTCCAACGTCATGTTGTACAACCCGCACACCAAAAAGGGTGATCGCGTCGGTTTCAAGATGCTGGAAGACGGGCGCAAGGTGCGCGTATTCAAGTCCAACAACGAAGTTGTGGATGTTTGAGAGTGAATCGCTGAGATGGCCAGATTAAAAGATATTTATCGTGATGAAGTAGTCAAAAAGCTCACCGAGCAGTTTGACTACAGGAATGTTATGGAAGTGCCGCGCGTTACCAAGGTGACCCTGAACATGGGTGTCGGTGATGCGCTGGGCGATCGCAAGGTAATGGAGCACGCTGTCAGCGATATGGAGAAAATCGCCGGGCAGAAGGCCATTGTCTGCAAGGCGCGCAAGTCGGTTGCCGGCTTCAAGGTGCGTGAAGGCTGGCCCATCGGCTGCAAGGTGACGCTGCGCAGCGACCGCATGTACGAATTCCTGGATCGCCTGATCAATATCGCGATCCCGCGGGTGCGCGACTTCCGTGGCATGAGCCCGAAATCATTCGACGGACGTGGCAACTACAACATGGGCGTCCAGGAACAGATTATTTTCCCGGAAGTGGACTACGACAAGATTGACAAGTTGCGCGGGCTGGATATTGCGATAACCACCAGCGCAAAGACCGACGCGGAAGGACGTGCGCTGCTGGCGGCGTTCAATTTCCCGTTCAAGAACTGAGGAACTGACTTCATGGCAAAAAGCAGCATGATCCAGCGTGAAATCAAGCGCGCCAAAACGGTAAAGAAGTACGCCAGAAAGCGTGCCGAACTGAAGGCTGTCATCAATGATGCCAACAAGTCGGATGAAGATCGTTATGACGCGCAACTTAAATTGCAGGCGCTGCCGCGTGATGCCAGTCCCTGCCGTCAGCGTAATCGTTGCCGCATAACGGGCCGGCCACACGGCTACTATCGCAAGTTCGGACTGGCGCGCAACAAGTTGCGCGAGCACGCCATGCAGGGCGACATTCCGGGCCTGGTAAAGGCCAGCTGGTAACAGCAGAGACAGGACAGAGGTACAGATATTATGATGACCGATCCAATCGCCGATATGCTGACGCGCATTCGCAATGGTCAGCGCGCAGGCAAGGTGGCGGTGTCCATGCCGGCTTCGAAACTGAAGCAGTCCATCGCCAGCGTCCTCAAGGACGAAGGCTATGTTGCGGGTTTTCAGCTAAGTGAAGAGAGCGGCAAGCCGGTGATGAGCGTCGAGCTCAAGTATTACGAGGGTCAGCCCGTCATCGACATGCTGAAACGCATCAGTCGCCCGGGTCTGCGTATTTACAAGGCCAGCGACGAGTTGCCCAGGGTGCAGGGCGGTCTCGGTGTCGCGATCGTATCGACATCCAAGGGTGTTATGAGTGACAGAGCTGCACGTGCTGCCGGTGAAGGTGGCGAAGTATTGTGCTACGTATCCTGAATTGAGTACAGATCATGTCCAGAGTTGCAAAAAAACCGGTTGAACTGCCAAAAGGTGTTGAAATCAGCATTGACGGTCAGGCGATTACTGTCAAGGGCGGAAAAGGCTCGTTGTCACGCGATATCCACGCTTCGGTGGATATATCGCAGCAAGACAATGTCCTGAGCTTTGCGCCGAAGGACGGTTCCAAGGCAGCCATGGCGCTTACGGGCACTACGCGCGCGCTGGTAAACAATATGGTGGTGGGTGTCAGCCAGGGCTTCGAGAAGAAGCTGGAACTGGTCGGCGTTGGTTACCGCGCCCAGGCACAGGGCCAGAAGCTCAACCTGACGCTGGGTTTTTCGCACCCGGTCGATTACGCGGTGCCGGAAGGTGTCGGCGTGGAAACGCCCAGCCAGACGGAAGTCGTGGTGCGGGGTACGGACAAGCAGAAAGTTGGACAGGTGGCTGCGGAGATTCGCGCCTACCGCCCGCCGGAACCCTACAAGGGCAAGGGTGTGAAATACGCCGATGAAGTCATTGTGCGTAAGGAAGCCAAGAAGAAATAGGTCAGATTCGAAGGTATCAGTATGGACAAGAAAGCATCACGACTGCGTCGCGCGAGAAAATCCCGCGCCAGGATCCGCGAACTGGGCAGGGTCCGCCTGTGTGTCAACCGCACACCGCGTCATATCTATGCGCAGCTTATCGACAGCTCCGGCGACAAGGTGCTGGCGAGTGCTTCGACGCTGGACAAGGAATTACGCAAGGATATCAGCAGTACCAGTAACGCCGCAGCAGCAGCCGTAATCGGCAAGGCTGTGGCAGAGCGCGCAAAGGCAGCCGGCATCAGCCAGGTGGCTTTTGACCGTTCCGGTTTTAAATATCACGGCCGTGTAAAGGCGCTGGCGGATGCCGCGCGTGAAAACGGTCTGGAATTCTAATCAAGGGTTTGCACTATGGCGCATGTCGATAATCAACAGAATTCGGACGGTCTGCAGGAAAAGCTGATCGGTATCAACCGTGTCGCCAAGGTGGTGAAGGGTGGCCGTCAGTTCGGCTTTGCAGCCCTGACCGTGGTCGGTGACGGTGAAGGCAAGGTGGGCTTCGGTCGCGGCAAGGCGCGTGAAGTACCGGTTGCCATCCAGAAGGCTATGGAAAATGCCCGCAAGAACATGCAGCAGGTGGCCCTGAAAGACGGCACTCTGCAGTACCCGATTATGGCCGACTTCGGTGCGGCCAGGGTGTACATGCAGCCGGCATCGGAAGGTACCGGTATTATCGCCGGCGGCGCCATGCGCGCTGTTTTCGAAGTGGTCGGTGTGCGCGATGTGCTGGCAAAGTGCATTGGCACCAATAACCCGATCAACGTTGTGCGGGCGACCATGAAAGGCCTGTCTGAAATGAGCTCGCCGGAGATGGTCGCCGCCAAGCGCGGCAAGAAGGTTGACGAGATCCTGGGGTAAGCCATGGCTGACAAGACACTGAAAGTAACTCTGGTCAAGAGCACCAGTGGACGACTCAAATCACACAAGGCGTGTGCAGCCGGTCTCGGCCTGCGTCGCATCCGCCACACGGTCGAGGTCGCCGATACTCCCGAGAATCGCGGCATGATCAACAAGATTTCATACCTGTTACAGGTAGAGGGCGCCTGACATGCGACTGAATACACTTAAATCCGCTTCCGGCAGCCGGCCGGAAGGCAAGCGCCGCGGGCGCGGTATCGGCTCGGGTCTGGGCAAGACCGGCGGGCGCGGCCACAAGGGTCAGAAATCCCGTTCCGGCGGTTTCCACAAGATCGGGTTCGAAGGCGGCCAGATGCCCCTGCAGCGCCGCCTGCCGAAGGTCGGTTTCAGCTCGCGCGTCTCCCGGGTAACGGAAGAAGTCCGCCTGGGTGAACTGGCGCTGGTTGAAGGCGACAGCGTCGACCTGGATACGCTGAAGGCTGCGGGTATCATCAAGCAGAGCACGCTGTTCGCCAAAATCATGTTGTCCGGCGAAATCAGCAAAGCGGTCACGGTGAAGGGTGTCGGTGTCACAAAAGGTGCGCGCGCGGCAATCGAAGCTGCCGGCGGCAAGGTTGAAGATTAACGTGACCGGGCGGGTTTCCTGATGGCCAAACCCGGCATGGGTGCAGGGCTCGGTGAAATGGGCAAGCTGACGGAACTGCGTCAGCGTATCCTGTTTGTCCTCGGCGCCATTATCGTTTTCCGCATCGGTTCGTTCATTCCGCTGCCGGGTATCGATCCGGTCGTGCTGGAGACGCTGGCCGAGCAGCAGAAGGGCACCATCCTCGACATGTTCAACATGTTCTCGGGTGGCGCACTGAAACGCCTGTCCCTGTTCGCGCTGGGGATCATGCCCTATATATCGGCATCGATCATCATGCAGCTGCTGTCGTTCACGGTGCCCGCACTGGAACAGCTGAAGAAGGAAGGCGAGCCGGGTCGTCACAAGATCACCCAGTACACGCGCTACGGCACCGTGGTGCTGGCCACCTTCCAGGCGATCGGTATCTCCACCGCCCTGCAGGGGCAGGTGGTTGGCGGTTCGCCGCTGGTTATGTTGCAGGGCATGCCGTTCGTGATTTCGTCGGTTGCCTGCCTGGTCACCGGAACCATGTTCCTGATGTGGCTGGGCGAACAGGTCACCGAGCGCGACATCGGTAACGGTATCTCGATTATCATTTTCTCGGGTATCGTGGCGGGACTGCCGGCGGCGATCGGCGGCTCCCTGGAGCTGGTGCGCACCGGTGAAATGAACACGTTGAGCGTGCTGTTCCTGTTTGCCATGGCGCTGGCGGTTACCGCATTCGTGGTGTTCGTGGAACGCGGGCAGCGGCGTATTACGGTTAACTATGCCAAGCGGCAGCAGGGGCGCAAGATGTACGCGGCGCAGAGCACGCATTTGCCGCTGAAGCTGAATATGGCCGGTGTTATCCCGCCGATATTCGCGTCCAGTATTATCCTGTTCCCGGCCACGGCCGGACAGTGGTTTGGCAGTAATGAAGGCATGGGCTGGCTGAAAGATATTTCATCCTCCCTGTCGCCGGGTCAGCCCTTGTATATTCTGTTCTATGCAATGGCGATTATCTTTTTCTGCTTTTTTTATACCGCCATCGTCTTCAACTCGAAGGAGACCGCGGATAACCTGAAAAAGTCCGGTGCGTTCATTCCCGGCATACGGCCGGGCGAACAGACGGCGCGCTATATCGACAGCGTCATGACGCGCCTGACGCTGGCGGGTGCGATCTACATCACGTCGGTGTGCTTGCTGCCCGAGTTCCTGATTTTGTACTGGAATGTGCCCTTCTATTTTGGCGGTACATCCCTGCTGATTATCGTGGTGGTGGTCATGGATTTCATGGCCCAGGTGCAGTCGTTGATGGTTTCGCACCAGTACGAGGGGCTGATGAAAAAGGCCAATTTGAAAGGGCACGGCCGCCCCGGACA
>JBHHXO010000114.1:0-10653 GCA_046757125.1 Thiogranum sp. | reverse complement strand
AGACTGCAGTGAGATATGTTCAAACCGGGCGCTATGGTTGATAAGGATGTTGGCTGTCCCATTTCAAGGCGTTGACGCAGCCGAGCATCGCAGACGTTTTGCGATGAAGCGAGCGTCTGTCTGAGCAGGCTGCGCTTTTTGCAGCCTGTGAGTTCAGCGAGCGCGCAAAACGTCGAGAAGCGCAGGGAACCCGCGCAGCGGGCAAGTCATCGCCTTGAAATCGGACAGCCAACATCCTTTGCAGGTGGTAAAAAAAGGTTCTTACACTATGTCAAAAGTAAACAAAGTCGTTCTTGCCTACTCAGGCGGTCTGGATACTTCTATCATCCTCAAGTGGCTGGAGGACACCTACGGCTGCGAAGTGGTTACCTTTACTGCTGACATCGGTCAGGGTGAGGAAGTCGAACCCGCGCGCGCCAAGGCGCAGGCGATGGGCGTGAAGGAAATCTACATCGAGGATCTGCGCGAGGATTTTGCGCGTGACTACGTGTTCCCGATGTTTCGCGCCAATGCGATTTACGAAGGTGAATACCTGCTGGGCACCTCGATCGCACGGCCGTTGATTGCCAGGCGCCTGGTGGAGATTGCCAACGAGACCGGTGCGGACGCCATTTCGCACGGTGCCACCGGCAAGGGTAACGACCAGGTGCGGTTTGAGCTGGGTGCCTATGCGTTGAAACCGGACGTAAAAGTGATTGCGCCGTGGCGCGAGTGGGACCTGAGTTCGCGTGAAACGCTGATGGCCTATGCGGAGGAGCACGATATTCCGGTGGACTTCAAGAAGGGCAGGAAGTCGCCTTATTCGATGGACGCCAATTCGCTGCACATCTCCTACGAAGGCGGCATCCTGGAAGATCCCTGGGCCGAGCCGGAAGAGACGATGTGGCGCTGGACAGTCGCGCCGGAACAGGCCCCGGACAAGCCGACCTACGTGGAGCTGGAATATAAAAACGGTGATATCGTCGCCATCGACGGCAAGGCCGTGACACCGGGGCAGGTGATGGAGCAGTTGAACAAACTGGGTGGAGAGAACGGAGTCGGCCGCGACGACATCGTGGAAAACCGGTACGTGGGGATGAAATCACGCGGCTGTTACGAGACTCCCGCCGGCACCATCATGCTCAGGGCGCACCGCGCCATGGAATCGCTGACGCTGGATCGCGAAGTGGCGCACCTGAAGGATGAGTTGATGCCGCGTTATGCCGAACTGGTTTATAACGGCTACTGGTGGAGCCCGGAGCGCGAGATGATGCAACAGATGATCGATGCCTCGCAGGCTACCGTAAACGGCAAGGTGCGCATCAAGTTGTACAAGGGCAACGTGATGGTGGCGGGGCGTATGTCCGCAACGGATTCCCTGTTCGATGAGCGTATCGCCACCTTCGAGGATGACGAGGGCGCCTATAACCAGAAGGATGCCGAAGGCTTTATCAAGCTCAACGCGCTGCGGTTGCGGATAGCGGCGCGTAAAAGATAAAAAAGTCACCAGCAAGCGGGGAATCTATACACTTCCCGTACAGGAGTAACAAATGCGCATACTTCACACCATGCTGCGAGTCGGTGACCTGGATCGCTCCATCAGGTTCTATACCGAAGTGCTGGGCATGAAACTGCTGCGCCGGAAAGACTATCCGGAAGGAAAGTTCACGCTGGCGTTTGTCGGTTACGGCGACGAATCCGAAAACACCGTGATCGAACTGACCCATAACTGGGATGTCGACAGCTACGACCTCGGTACCGGTTACGGTCATATCGCGCTGGAAGTGGATGATGTCTATGCCGCCACGGATGAGATAGGCAAGCGCGGCGGCAGGATCCTGCGCGATGCCGGACCCATGAATGCCGGTACCACCATTATTTCATTTGTCGAAGACCCGGACGGTTACCCGATTGAGTTGATCGGCAGGAAAGCCTGGTGAATCCCTGTCCGCGGAGTTCCGGCGCATCCCCGCGTGCCTGCCAGCCCCGTTACGCCTGATCCCTGGCACCGGTTTGCGCCCCTTTTGAGCCGGAACCGGCGTTTGTGAGTAAAAAATGTCGTATGCGGGAAAAGTCCTGAAGACCCTGCGCGCCAGGAAGCACCTGGAAGCCGGTAGCTATGTGGCGGAATTCCCGGACGAGGGAGGGCAATCCGTCATTTTCCCGCGCGTGTCCCTCATGGACTGCTTGTTCAGGTATTCCTGGGAGGGGGTCAGGAATTCCCGAATTTTTCTGACCAGGGCAATGCATGAAGTCCTGTTCAGAAAGATCGTATACCTCCTCTACACGAACGGGATTATCTCGCGGAATCGGTCCGTTGTTGATATTGGAGCATGGATTGGTGATAACGCGCTCATCTGGGCCGGGTTCCTGGAAGGTGAGGCCGCCAGTGTCATCGCAGTAGATCCTTCTCCCTCGAATATTGCTTACCTGGAAGGGTTGGCCCGCTTCAACCGGGTCGATAACATCGTCCCGGTGGTGGCCGTCTGTTCGGATGAAGAAGGGCGTGAACTCGTCTACGAGGGAGATATTGATCATACCGCCTTTGCCGATACGGCCAGGAACGCAAGGGGGAAACTCAGTTCCACTACCATCGATGCAATCATCCGGGGGGCCGGCGATATCGATGTTGGTTTCTTCCATATTGATGTGGAAGGGATGGAGAAGGACGTGCTGACGGGGAGTTTCGAAATGATCAGGAAATCACTTCCTGTGATATGTTTTGAACAGCACATCGAGTCGGATCCCGTCGGGGAAATCCTGGCGATGCTCGATGGACAGGGCTATTCATCGTATATGCTCAATGAAGCGCTGCCGGATTGTAACCTGGACTGCAGGAATATCCTGTCCTTTCCCCCAACTGTCGATGCTGGAGATGTCACCCGGATAACGGAATCAGTGGAAACGAAGAACCCGTATTTCAGGCTGATCCCGGGAGGACCTCTGATCCCCCTGAATGCCGGGGCCTGACAGGCTGCGCAGTATGCCGGGCTGCGCCTGTTGCCCGCCGTGTTGCGTTTCAGGGATTCTCTTCACCGCCTGGATTGTCCGAATCGTGTCCCGGGATGCGGCTGATACGCGCACCCAGCTGTGCCAGTTTTTCCTCGATGCATTCGTAGCCGCGGTCAAGGTGGTAGATGCGTTCGATGATGGTCTCGCCTTCCGCTGCGAGCCCTGCGATGACCAGGCAGGCGGAGGCGCGCAGGTCGGTGGCCATGACGGGGGCGCCCTTTAGTTTCTCTATGCCGCGTACGATGGCGGTGTTGCCCTGCAATTCGATGTTGGCGCCCATGCGTTGCAGTTCCTGCACATGCATGAAACGGTTTTCAAAAATGGTTTCCTTGATGGTCGCTGTGCCGTCGGCAATAGTGTTCAGTGCGACAAACTGGGCCTGCATGTCCGTGGGGAAAGCGGGATAGGGCGCGGTAGTAATGTTGGCTGCTGCCGGGCGTTTGCCGTGCATGTCCAGCTCGATACAGCGGTCCCCGGCGGTAATTTCGGCACCCGCTTCGCGCAGCTTTTCCAGCACGGCATCGAGGCAGACCGGCTCCGTATTACGCAGCCGTACCCTGCCGCCGGTGGCTGCGGCCGCAACCAGGAAGGTACCGGTTTCGATGCGGTCGGGAATGATGGTGTGATTGCCGCCGTGTAACGCTTTGACACCTTCGATGGTGATGGTGTCGGTACCGGCGCCCTTTATGCGCGCGCCCATCGCGGTGAGGCAGAGCGCCAGGTCGGTGATTTCCGGTTCGCGCGCGGCGTTTTCCAGCACCGTGGTGCCGTCTGCAAGGCAGGCGGCCATCATCAGGTTTTCGGTGCCGGTGACGGACACCAGGTCGAAGAAGAAGTGTGCGCCCTGCAGGCGGCTGGCTTTGGCCTTGATGTAGCCGTCTTCAATGTCGATCTCGGCACCCATTGCCTTGAGGCCCTGTATGTGCAGGTTGACCGGGCGCGAGCCGATAGCGCAGCCACCGGGCAGCGAGACTTCCGCCTCGCCGAACCGCGCCAGCAGCGGGCCCAGCACCAGGATCGATGCGCGCATGGTTTTGACCAGTTCATAAGGTGCAAGCAGTTCGGTGATAGCGGAATTGTCCGCGACCAGCGCCATGTTGTCGCTGAGTTCAAAACGGGCGCCGAATCGACCCATGAGTTCCAGCGTGGTGGTGATGTCGCGTAAATGCGGGACGTTGCGGATGGTGACCGGTTCGGCACTGAGCAGGGTTGATGCCAGTACCGGCAGGGCAGCGTTCTTGGCACCGGAGATTGCGATTTCACCATGCAGCGGGCCGTTGCCGATGATTTTCAGTTTATCCATTTGCGTCCTGGCGGTTCAAAACCAGAATTATTTCCGGCCTTGCACCGTAGCGAAGGCTTCTACAATACGGTCGATTTGTTCAGCGCTGTGCGCTGCGCTGACGCTGCAACGCAGCAGGCTGTCGTCGCCGGGTGATGCCGGTGGCATCACCAGGTTGACGTAGGCGCCGTGTTGCAGCAGCCGGTTCCACCAGTCGATCGCCTGGTTGCGGTCCTTGATGGTGATGGCAATCACCGGACTGACCTGCGGACTGATCTCGAGGCCGAGTTGTTGCAGGCCGTCGTAGAGACGCTGCGCATTGGCCCACAGCTGATCGCGCAGTTGCGGGCGCTCCTGCATCAGGCGCAGTGCGGCGCGCGTCGAGGCGACCACCGAAGGAGACGGCGAGGCCGTGAAGATATAGGAGCGGATGGCGAAGCGAATGGCGTTCAGGTGGTCGTGATTGCTGACGCAGTAGCCACCGATTGCGCCGAGGCTTTTGCTGAAGGTGCCGACCACGAAGTCCACGTCGTCCTCCACGCCGGCGGCTTCCGCCACGCCGCGGCCGTGCTCGCCCAGCATGCCCAGCGAATGTGCCTCGTCGACCAGTAGCAGGCCGCCGTACTTGCGTTTCACTTCTGCAATCTCGGCCAGCGGCGCCTGGTCGCCCATCATGCTGTAGACGCCTTCGACAATGATCAGTGTGTTGTCGATGCGGTCACCGAGGCGGCGCAGCCGTTTGTCGAGATCGGCGGGATCGTTGTGCCGGAAGCGGATGATGTCGGCTCTACCGAGGCGCACGCCGTCATAGATGCTGGCGTGGCTGTCGGCGTCGAGCACAATCACGTCACCCGGGCCGGCCAGCGTCGAGCCCATGCCCATGGTGGCCGCATAGCCGGTGGAAAATACGATGGCGTGCCTGCGATCGAAGAAGGCGGCCAGTTCATTTTCCAGTGCCACGTGTTCGGCAAAGGTGCCGTTGGCCATGCGTGAGCCGGTGGTGCCGGTGCCCAGTTCGTCGATGGCTTTTTTCGCCGCTTCCAGGCATTCGGGCTCGAAGGTGAGCCCGAGGTAATTGTTGGTGCCCGCCAGGATGACCTTGTGACCGTTGACGATGGCCTCGGTGGACGACAGCAGTTTCTCGGTGATGGCGCCAAAGGGCATTATTCCCAGTTGCTGCAGCTCGGCCTGGATGTCGGCGATAGGCTGGAATTTATCGAACAGGCTCATGATCAGGAATCGAGCTTTTCCAGCGCCAGCGCGAGGTCGTGCACGGTACGGATATCGGGCAGGATATTCAGCGGAATCGACATGTCGAAATGGTCTTCGAGCTGTTCGATCAGCTCCATAACCTGGAGCGAGGTCAGGCCGAGTTCGGTGACCAGCTCGCTCTCCTTGTTGAGAATGATGCCCTGTTTTGCGAACGGCTTGAGAATTTCAAAGATGTTCGCCAGGAATTCGTTGTAGTCAGGCATGGAGAAACAGTCGTCCGGATGCAGTTAACGGAAAATTGACGCGGCCTGCACAAGCCGCTAGATTCGGAACGCTGAATTGTACTTGGAGTTGGGCGGCGGTGCCACGTGCACCAGCCGCGCACGGCCGGGATCTATGAATCGACCTGTTATCACCCCATCCGACCCGGCTACTGGTTCTGATGAAAAAATACCCCGAGTGTGGCTGGTAACCGGCTATCGGGCCGGCGAGCGCAGCCAGATCATGGCGCTGGCGGAAGCGCTGGGCTGGCCGTTCGAGCTCAAGGCGCTCAGTTATCGCAAAAGCGAGTTTCGCACCAGCCTGTTCCGCGGCAGCGATTTGCGCGGTGTGCGTTTGCAGGATTCCAGTAAACTGACACCCCCCTGGCCGGACCTGGTGATATCGGCCGGTATGCGCAACGAGCCGGTCGGCCGCTGGATCCGTGACCAGTCCGGGGGCAGAACACGGCTGGTGCACATCGGCCGCCCCTGGGCTGCGCCGGATCGTTTTGACCTTGTTATCACCACCCCCCAGTACCGCCTTGCGGCGCACGAGAGGGTTTTACAGAATGCCATGCCCCTGAACCAGGTGACGCCCGGGCGGCTCGCGGAGCAGGGGCGTCGGCTCCTGCCCAGGGTCGAAGACCTGCCGCGGCCGCGCATCGGTGTCATCCTGGGGGGGAACAGCGGGCCCTATACGCTGGGGCCCGGGGCGGCAGCGAGAATTGCGCAGCAGGCCGGCCGGATGGCGCTGCAGCGCAACGGGTCGCTACTGGTATCCACGAGCGCGCGTACTTCGCAGCAGGCCGTACAGGCATTTCAGCGGCACATCCCGGTGCCCCACTACCTGTATCGGTGGCGGGCCGATGACGACAGCAATCCCTATTTCGGCATCCTGGCGCTGAGCGACGAACTGATTGTCACGGCGGACAGCATATCCATGCTGGGTGAGGCCTGCGCGACCGGCAAGCCGTTGTACATGGCGGATCTGGGTGGTTACGGCTATCCCATGCGCCCGGAGTGTCCCGCCGAGGTGGATTTCAGGCTGACCGGGTTGACCTACAGCTGGCTGATGCGTTTCGGGCCGCGGCGCCTCAGTCGTGATATTCGCCTGGTGCACAGACAACTGCTGGACACAGGGCGGGCGGTATGGCTGGGGCAGCCGGCAAAACCGGCATCCGGCGCCGGCCTGTCCGATATGCAGCGCGCGGTAAAGCGGGTGCGCGCGCTGTTTGGTTATTCCTGATTCTGCTGCAACACGGCGCCGCCATCCTGCAGGCGGTAGACACGGTCAGCGGCATCCACCAGTGCGGTCTGGTGCGATATCGCCAGCACGGTCAGCCGGCCGCGCAGGGCCTGCATGGTTCGGCCGATCGCGGCTTCGTTCTCGGGGTCCAGCGCGCTGGTGGCTTCATCCAGTATCAGCAGTTTCGGCTTGTGCACCAGCGCGCGGGCGATCATTATTCTTTGCCGCTGCCCGCCGGACAGTCTTGTTCCGCGTTCGCCGACCGTGCTGTGTATGCCCTGCGCCATGCCGGATATGAATTCCCAGGCCCCGGCATCCTGCAAGGCCTGCACCGCGTCCTGTTCGCTCAGCCCGGGATCGTCCAGGGTGACGTTATGCAGCACCGTGTCGTGTAACAGCAGGGTTTCCTGTGGCACGTAGCCGATCATGTGTCGCCAGGCTTTCAGGCTGAGTTCGTCGAGGGGAACACCGTCAATGGACACGGTCCCCGACTGTGGCCGCAGCAGGCCGATGACGAGGTCGACGACCGTGGTCTTTCCCGAACCGGACGGACCGATCAGGGTGGTAAGGCAACCGGCGGGTATTTCTATATTGATATTGTTCAGAACCGGGTGTTCGTCGTAGGTGAAGCTGACGGCGTCCAGTTTCACCGACCTGTCCAGGGTCGGCAGCGTGCCGGTTCCCAGTACTTCCCTGGCCTGTTCGGCTTCGCGTATGGTTTCCTTCAGTGACCAGAAGGCGCTTTCGCCGAGTACCATTTTTTGATACTGCTTCTGTACCTTGCCCATCTGGCTGAGCATCTTCCCCAGCAGTGCGACCAGTACCAGCACGGTTGCGAACGGCATGTTGAATTTCACCAGCGCGACGAACATGCCTATTGCAATAATAATGGTGAACATCTCTTCCTGGGCCGAGCTGAGCAGCGCAGTGCTGAAAACCTGTTTCTGCAGCGCCCTGTTGAGCTTGGACGTCTTGAGGACAAGTACCGTGTCGGCGAGATGTTCCCGCGCCATTGCCTTGAGTGGCTTGACCGATTGCAGGGTATCCGTCAGCCGGGTAAGCAACGCGATCTGCAGCTTGGTCTGTTTCCCGCCGGCCTTGCGCGCCATGCGCACCAGGAAGTGGGATATACTGATAATGACAGCGCCCGCTGCGAGACTCAGCAGCGTGGCTTTCCAGGATACCGCGACCGCGACCGAGCCGTAGATAATGGCCTGAATCAGCAGCGTTATAACCGTTGCGCCATTGACGAACGAGTCCGATGAACGTTGTGATTCGGTGGCCAGGGCATTGGTCAACTTGCCGACCGGCTGGTGCAGGAAATACTCCCACTTGACGCGCAGTACAGCACGCAGCATGGCCAGCCTCAGGTCGGTTGCGACCTGGGCCGCGGTGTAGCCCACCTGTTTTTTGGCCAGCAGCAGCAACAGGCTTTTCACCGTGACCGCTACGACAATGATGCTCAGCAGTACACCGATGGTGGGTTCCAGGCCCATGCTTGCCAGGACCTCGTTTACGATGCGTTCAACATCGTTTTCCGGTTCGCTTGCAGCGGGTCCGGAAGCTGCGCCGGTATTGTTCCTGATCGCGACATTGAGCAGGGGCAGCAGCGCGGACAGGCCGATACTTTCCGCGATGCCGGCGGACAGCAGGGCCAGCAGCATGAGCGCCGATTGCCAGGGATATGCGCGGAAGAATGTCAGCATCAATCGCATGGGAAGTACTCGGGGGCCGGGAAAGGAAACAGCATACGGGCAGGGTTCGTGCCGGTGCAGATTATGCCTTGAGTGAGACGCGGCGACAAATTCAGCGTATCCTGGAGATGAGGATGGCGGTAGCAACGACTACCAGCGTGACGGGCAGAAAGGCAACCAGTTCGGGGGGCAGTCCTGCAATCGAGCCCCCGGTCTGTATGAGCTGGGATAACAGGTAGAACAGGATGCCGACACCCGCGCCGATGGCCAGACTCTTTCCGAAAGCGCTGCTGCGGGTAGTGCCGAGGCCGGCCCCGATCGGGGTTGCCAGCAGTACCATGGCGCCCGCGGTCAGGGGCAGGGAAACCCGTTGCCAGAATAATTGTTCGATCCGTTCCGAGACCTGCTGCGTGGATTTCAGGTAACCGGAGTATTCGTAGAGCCCGCTGGGTGTCATCCCGGACGTGGAAAGGGGCAGGGCGGGAAGTTCGTCCCGTGACCAGAACGGTCCCATTTCCAGGTGGTCGAGGTGCTGGCTCCTGAGGCGGTTGTCCACCAGTGATTTCTGTCGGACATCGAGCAGATTCCAGCGCCGGCTTTCGTTGAGCCGGGCACCGCCGGCGTATACAAAATTCAGCAGGCGGCCTGTTTTGTCAAACTCGTACAGGTAGATACTGCGTGGCGCATTGCTGTGTTTCAGGGTACGAACGTTGAAGAAGCTGTAGCCGTTGTTGGACCACAATCCCTTGCCCTTGAGCAGGTTCGCCTTGTTGGTGCGAACGAGTATTTTGCGGACTTCCGCATCCTGGTAGAGGGGGGCGGCAACAAACTCGCTGATAGCATACAGCGTAATAACCAGCACAATCGCAGGTATCACGATCGAGCGAAAAAATCTTGCCAGCGAGACGCCCGCCGCGCGGATGGCGATAATCTCGCTGTTCTTGTTCATTCCCGCCAGTGCCAGCAACGAGCCCAGCAGGATGATGACCGGCGCCAGTTCCATGGATCGCTGTGGCAGTGTATACAATACAAAATGCAGAGCATCCAGCGTCTGGTAGTGGTCGGTCACGCGATCCAGTTCTTCGATGAATGTCAGCAGACCGAAGATGGCGGACACAACCAGCCATATCAGTATCCAGCCTTGCAGGAGTTTCCAGGCGATGTAGCGGTCCAGGCAGCCCATCAGTTCATCCTGCGTTTCAGGGCCGGCAGGCCGGTGAGGGCGGCAAACAGCAGCATTGGCAGCGCGTACACCCACCACAGGCCGGGGAAGGCGGGGATTCTGCCGTCCGATACCCAGTTGCGCGCGGCGCTGGTGAGGATGAACAGGCCGACATAGACCAGGATGGCCACCACGAAACTGTAGTAACGGCTCTGCCTGGGGGTGCTGCGGCTGAGCGGAACGGCGATCAGCGCGAGCACCAGCGTCGCCAGCGGTGTCGATGTTCGCCACTGGTACTCGGCAATATCCTTGGCGGCCTGCGAGTCGGCCAGATTGGCGGTGGGTTCCGCTTTCCTTCTGTAGCTGACATCTTTGGTAACTTCCGGAATCGGTACAATCAATTCGCCGAACTTCAGTGTGGTGTCCCCGCTGCCCTGCCGGTCCAGAACATAGCTGTAACCTTCGTGGAATACGAAACTGCGTTGTTCACCCGCGCTGACCGGCGGCAGCAGGGCCTCGCGCGCATAGGTCACCTGTATCTTGCCGTCCTTGTCGCTCTGCAGAAATACTTCCTTGAGCCGGCCCCTGTCCTTGTCGACGTCGCGCGCAAACAGGACGTACTTGCTGCCCTGCAGTTCGATGAAACGACCAGGCTCTATTTTCCGTATGTCGAATTCGGCGCGCGCATCGGCTTCGATCTGGTAGCTCTGGCGGTAGGCCCAGGGCCGGGCGTACAGGGAAATGACGCCGACGATCACCGCAATCAGAACGGAAAACAGCGCAATGGAGCGGATGATCCGGAACTC
>JBHHXO010000113.1:0-10689 GCA_046757125.1 Thiogranum sp. | reverse complement strand
CAGGACCTGAGCTCCCCGACCAGTCGAGGAGCTCGTATTCCGGCTGGGCGTGCTGGTGGATTTCCTGTCACACCCGGTGGTGGTCGGCTTTACCAACGGCGCTGCGATTATTATCGCCACTTCCCAGCTCAGCAAGATTTTCGGTGTGAGCGTGGAAAAATCCGAACACCATTATGAAACCGTGTGGCGGGTGCTGGTCGCCGCGAGTCAGGATACGCACATGTTGACGCTGCTCATGGGTATCTTTGCGCTGGCCATCATGATCCTCATGAAAAAGTTCACGCCCAGAATACCCAGTGTGCTTACCGCCGTGGTAGTGACGACGATACTGTCCTGGGCGCTCGGCTTCCAGGGGGCGGGCGGCCGCGTGGTCGGTGAGATTCCGGTCGGACTACCGGGCGTCATCGTGCCGGAATTCGATATGCAGACGGCCATCAAAATGGCCACAGCCGCTATCACTATCGCCCTGATCGGTTTCATGGAGGCCATTGCCATCGCCAAGGCCATGGCGGCGGAGACCCGGCAGCGGCTGGACACCAACCAGGAGCTGTTTGGCCAGGGGATGTCCAATGTCGCGGCCGGTATGTTTGGCGCCTACCCGGTATCGGGCTCGTTTTCGCGCTCGGCGGTGAATATCAGCGCCGGCGCCAGGACCGGTTTTTCCTCGATCGTTACCGGCGGTGTTGTTGCCATTACCCTGCTGTTTCTGACTCCGCTGCTGTATCACCTGCCGCAGGCCACCCTGGCGGCCGTGATCATCATGGCGGTGGCCAACCTGGTTAAAGTCAAGCCGATCCAGCACGCCATGAAGGTGCAGGTGCACGACGGCGTGGTTGCCATCGTTACTTTTGCGCTGACCCTGGTGCTGGCGCCGCATCTCGAAAAAGCGATCGTTGTCGGCGTGGTGCTGTCGCTCGGCCTGTTCCTGTACCGTACCATGCGCCCGCGTTTTGCCGAGTTGTCGCTGCACGCTGACGGGACTTTCCGCGATGCGCAGCGACACAAGCTGGAATGCAGCCCGTATCTTTCCGTGCTGCGTTTCGACGGCTCGCTGTATTTTGCCAATGCCGGTTATTTCGAGAGCCAGGTGCTGGAAAACGTGGCCGGTAAACCGGAGCTCCGTTACGTCATCCTGGACCTGGAAGGGGTCAACCAGATCGATGCTACCGGTGAAGAGGTTATTTCCACGCTGCGCGAACGTCTCCAGGCGGGTGGTGTGGAAATGTTGCTGGCCAGGGTCAAGGGTCAGACCATGCGCATATTCGAGAAATCCGGGTTGAAGGAAGAATTCGGTGCGGAATATTTTTTCCGTACCCGCACCGACGCCATCGAATATGCGCGCACCCGCCTGGGTGAAGCCGCCCTGACCGGCACGCCGCTGGATCCGGATCAATCGGTTCGCCGTACCCGCCTCGAGGCGGTTTAACCGCGTCGGAAAACGAGATCCCGTACCCCGTGGCCGAGTCGCTGGCCGCGCTGTTCGAAGCGGGTGACGGGGCGGTATTCAGGGCGCTCCGAGTAAGCTCCGGCCGTGTCGCAGTTGACGAAATCCTCCGCCGACTGCATGACGCTCAGCATATGCCGGGCATAGTGCTCCCAGTCCGTCGCCATGTGAAACAGGCCGCCCGTTTTCAGCTTGCGCGCAACCCGTTCAACGAATTCCGGTTGCAGGATGCGCCGTTTGTGATGCTTGCGCTTTGGCCAGGGGTCGGGGAAAAACAGCAGCACGCGGTCGAGGCAGGCGTCGGGAATACACCGTTCCAGAACCTCGACTGCATCGTGGCAGTATACCCGCACGTTACTCAACGAGCGTTCCTCCAGCTCGATCAACAGGTGGCCCACGCCGGGGCGGTGTACCTCGATACCGATAAAATCGGACTGTGGATCGTGTGCCGCCATGGCGGCCAGGCTGCCGCCGTTACCGAAGCCGATCTCCAGCGTGAGCGGTGCGCTGCGTCCGAAAACCTGAACCGGGTCGAGTACGCTTTCGGCAGGCAGCCCGAAGCGCGGCCATAATGCGTCCAGTGCGTTCTGTTGTCCCGGCGTCAGCCGGCCTTCGCGGCGTACGAAAGATCGAATGCGCCTGCGCTGCGCGTCTGTGTTATGTTTACCGTTATGCATCCAGTTACCGTGTTGCTGTTGCTCCCGCTGCTGCGGAATCCAGGATTATACGGCCTTGTTTGAAGACTATCTGAGCAAAGTCATCGACTGGTTAAGCCGGCTCAATTATGCCCACCTGGCCGGGGAAGTGCTGGTACTGGCGCTGGCCGCCACGGTAGCGCTGGCGGTACACCGCAAGCTGGGACAGTTCCTGCTTGAATCCACTTCCGGCATCGACGGCCGTCATATCAAGCGCTTCACGCTGCGCAGCCTGCAGCGCATCATTTTTCCCCTGAGCATGCTGCTGGTCGCGCTGGTCGGCAAGGGCGTGCTGCAGCACCTGCAGATGAACGTGCTGCTGCTGGAACTGGTGGTGCCGCTGATGTTGTCGCTGGCCGGTATCCGGCTGGCGGTCTATGTGTTGCGCAAGGGCCTGCAGCCCGGGCCGGCGGCAAAAGCCTGGGAAACCCTGATCAGCACCTCGATCTGGCTGCTGGTGGCACTGCACCTGCTGGGCTGGTTGCCCGATATCGCCAGGGTGCTGGATGCTTTCGGTTATACCTTTGGCACGGTGCGGGTTTCCCTGTTCACCGTGCTTCAGTTTGCGGTCGCGGTTGGCGCGCTGATGGTGCTGGCGACCTGGCTGTCAAAAGCCGTCGAGCAGGGCCTGTCGCGCTCGACCCATATCAGCGCCGGGATAAAGGTCGGGCTGGCCAAGACCATCAAGTTCGGACTGTATACGCTGGCGGGCCTGTTGTCCCTCAACGCAGTCGGTATCGACCTCAGCGCCCTGACGGTGTTCGGCGGCGCGCTCGGTGTCGGTATCGGTTTCGGCCTGCAGCGCATCGCCAGTAACTTCATCAGCGGTTTTATCCTGGTGTTCGACGGCTCTATCCGGCCCGGCGACGTGATCAGTATCAACCAGAAATTCGGCTGGGTGCAGGAACTGCGCGCCCGCTATATCGTGGTGCGCGACCGCGATGGCGTCGAGACGCTGATCCCGAACGAGAACCTGATCACCACCGAGGTAATCAACTGGAGTTACAGTGACAAGCAGGTGCGTATCAAGTTGCCGGTACAGATCAGCTATGACGATGATCCCGAGGAGGCAATGGAGATCCTGCTGAAAGCTTCAGAGTGCTGTGACCGTGTGCTGAAAGACCCGCCTGCCGCCGCGCGGCTGACGGGTTTCGGTGACAGTGGTATCGACCTGGAACTCAGGGTGTGGATCTACGACCCGGAAGACGGGGTCGGTAACGTGCGCAGCGATCTCAATGTCGCGATCTGGAGGGGGTTCAAGGAAGCGGGCATTACCATCCCGTATCCACAGCGGGATTTGCACGTCAAAGCCATGCCCGGGGGAGCGGTGCGGGACAGTATATGAAGGGCCGTGATTACCTTGCCAAACCGAAAAAACCTGTCATTGCGAGCGCAATGACAGTGATTTCAGAAAAAGGTACCGTCTATCGGTGACGAGGCACTGGCAAAACGTTTTCTCGGAATCCTGCCGGCCAGGAAGGATTCACGTCCCGCTTCAATCGCTTTCTTCATGGCAGAAGCCATCAGCACAGGATCTTCCGCGCCGGCAATGGCCGTGTTCATGAGCACACCGTCGCAGCCGAGTTCCATGGCAATGGCCGAATCCGAGGCGCAGCCGACCCCGGCGTCCACCAGGATTGGAATATTGGCGTTTTCAACAATAGTGCGGATGTTGTAGGGATTGCGAATACCCAGTCCGGAACCGATGGGTGCGGCGAGTGGCATGACGGCGACGCAGCCCAGCTCTTCGAGTCGTTTGGCGATGATCGGGTCGTCGTTGGTGTAGACCATGACCCTGAAGCCATCCTCAATCAGCGTCTCCGCGGCGCTCAGGGTCTGGGTGATGTCCGGGAACAGGGTTTTTTCGTCGCCCAGCACTTCCAGTTTTACCAGGTTGTGCCCGTCCAGCAGTTCACGCGCCAGGCGACAGGTGCGTATGGCATCGGCTTCATTGTAACAGCCTGCGGTATTGGGCAGGTAGGTATAACGGTCGGGTGGCAGCACATCCAGCAGGCTGGGCTCGTCCGCGTTCTGGCCGATGTTGGTCCGGCGTATGGCGA
The DNA here is from genome assembly GCA_046757125.1 of Thiogranum sp. Classification (GTDB taxonomy): domain Bacteria; phylum Pseudomonadota; class Gammaproteobacteria; order DSM-19610; family DSM-19610; genus Thiogranum. The sequence goes on along the minus strand of JBHHXO010000113.1, from coordinate 6,490 downwards.
CCGTGATGATTTCCGCACCGCTGGCCTCGACGGCAAGACGTGTTTCTTCCATGTCCTTGTATTTTCCCGTGCCTACCAGCAGGCGGGACCGGTATTCGACACCGTCGATCATCAACGGGTCCGGGCTACCGGGGGCTGCGCTTTTCATCACACTCGACATGTTGTTCTCCTGAAGACGGGGCCGCTGGAACCCTGGCCACCACCGATGGCGCGTACGATCTCGATCCGGTCACCGGCCGAGAAACTGTACTGCGCATAGCGGCTGCGGGGCACGATTTCCTCGTTGACTTCCATTGCCAGGCGCTGGTTTGCCAGGCCGAGGTGTTCGACCAGTTGCGCAGCGTTGATACCATCCGGCAGCTGCTCGCGTTTGCCGTTGATGACCAGTTCCATGGCGCTGCATTCTACCGGAAAAGTTGCATTGGCGGAGATTCCATGCACAAATAGTGGCTTATGACTGAGTGGCAGGAAGATCTGATCACCGCCGAGGCGGCCGGTACACTGGACGGACTGCTTTTCGAGCGCGTGCACCGTACCCCCGACGCGGTGGCCTATCGCAACCACGACAAGGCGACCGACAGGTGGGTGGATTACAGCTGGCGGGAGGTGACCGCCCGCGTGTCGCGCTGGCGGGCGGCGCTGGCGGATGAAGGGTTCGATCCCGGTGATCGCGCCGCGGTCTGCCTGCGCAACTGTACAGACTGGGTCTGTTTCGACCAGGCGGTGCTGGGCGAGGGGCTGGTGTCGGTGCCCCTGTACACCGACGACCGGCCCGATAATGTTGCCTACATCCTGCACGACGCGGTGGTCAGGGTGTTGTTGCTGCAGAACATGCGGCAATGGAAGGCGCTGGTGCCCGCGCTCAGCGATAACACCACACTGGTGCGCGTGCTGATTCTTGAATCGCCGGGCGCCGATGAGAAAAGCAGCGCGGCCGACGCCGACCCGCGGCTGCGTTTTGTCGAGGACTGGTTGCCGGCGGCTGCGGCCGATGCGTCACGTCGTACAGGTGATCCGCACGCGCTGGCGTCCATAGTCTACACGTCGGGGACCACCGGGCGTCCCAAGGGTGTGATGCTGAGCCACTACAATATGTTGTCCGTGGCGCATGCATCGGTGGCGGCGGTAGACTGTTACCAGCAGGACCTGTTTCTGTCTTTCCTGCCTCTGTCGCATACTCTGGAAAGGACGGCCGGTTACTACCTGCCCGTCATGGCCGGCGCCACGGTCGCGCACGCACGTTCGGTGCTCCAGCTAGCCGACGACCTGGTTACCATCAAGCCCACGGTCATGATTGCGGTGCCACGTATTTTCGAGCGCGTGCACGGGCGCATCATGGGGCAGCTGGACAGGAAATCACCACTGGCGCGCAGCCTGTTCCACGCCGCCGTGCGTATCGGCTGGCAGCATTTCCGGTGGCGGCAGGGACGGGCAGCCTGGTCGCCGGTATTGTTGCTGAACCCGCTGTTGAGGAAGCTGGTCGGCAAAAAAGTGACCGACAGGCTGGGTGGCCGGATGCGCTTTGCCATCAGTGGCGGTGCGGCGTTGCCGCTGCCGGTCGCGCGCATCTTTATCAGCCTGGGCTTGCCGATATTGCAGGGTTACGGGCTGACCGAAACCAGCCCGGTAATCAGCGTGACACGCGACGGCAATAACGATCCGGCCAGCGTTGGCGAACCCCTGCGTGGCATAGAAGTCCGCACGGGTGAAAATGATGAATTGCTGGTCAAGTCCCCGGGCATCATGCTGGGCTACTGGAACAACCACGCCGCAACCGCCGGGATGATCGACCCCGAAGGCTGGCTGCACACCGGTGACCAGGCGCGTATCGACAATGGCTGCATCTATATCACCGGACGTCTCAAGGACATCCTGGTGCTTTCCAACGGTGAGAAAATTCCGCCCGGGGATATGGAATCGGCGATCTGTCTCGACGCCCTGTTTGAACAGGCGCTGGTGGTGGGCGAGGGCAAGCCCTACCTGGGCGCACTGATCGTGTTGAGTTCCGATCTCTGGTTCGGTTTCGCCAGGGAGCAGGGGCTGGATCCCTTTGCCAGGGAGAGCCTGGAGGACAGCCACCTGCACAAAAAAGTGTTAGCCAGGGTCCAGCAGCAGCTGCACGATTTTCCAGGCTACGCCAGGATTCGTCGCGTGTCCCTCATGCTGGATCCCTGGACGGTGGAAAACGGGCTGCTTACACCCACGCTGAAAATAAAACGTGCGCGGGTGCTGGAGCAGTTCCGTGAGCAGGTCGAAGCGCTACACGCGCAGTGAACCGCGTCAGGTGAGGGGCGTAAGCCTGATCTCGACGCGCCGGTTCAGGGCGCGACCTTCCGGGGTTTCGTTGCTGGCGATGGGTGAGTTCTGTCCCATGCCCTGTGTGTTGATGCGCTGCGGCAATACCTTCCGGCTTTCCAGGTAGCGTGCCACGCTGCTGGCGCGGGAAACGGAAAGCTGCTGGTTGTATTCGGGCCTGCCGGTGCTGTCGGTATGCCCGATCACGTCGACGTAGGTTTTCTCGAATTCGTTGATGACCAGCGCTACCGAATCCAGTACCCGGTAGAAATCCGCCGAGATATTGCTCGAGTCGGTGGCAAAGGTAATGTTCCCGGGCATGTTCAGGATGATCGAGTCGCCGACCCGGGTGACGCTGACACCGGTGTTCTGCAGGCGGGCGCGCAGTTTGGCTTCCTCCCGGTCCATGTAATTGCCGACCGCGCCGCCGGCCAGTGCGCCGATCCCGGCGCCGATGAGGACACCCTTGCGGCTGCCGCCGGTGAACAGTGCTCCGGCGATCGCGCCTGCGGCAGCGCCGATCCCGGCGCCCTTGGTTGTATCGCTGGTTTTTTGTTCGCCGGTATAGGGGTCCGTGGTCTGGCAGCCGGCCAGTGCAAGCCCGACAGCCGCCGCCAGCGTCAGGGCGCGCCAGTGAATGCGTTTTGTTCCGGGTCGGGAGTGTGTGCAGATTTCATCCTGGTGCGAGACCTGATCCTGAGACTGTTTTTCCATAATAACTCCTGTATTTTCAATCAAATAGCGGCTTCGTGGCGTGCAGCCAGGCGTGCTTGCTACAGCCTGGTTCGAGGCCCCATATGCGCAGGACTATAGCAGAGACGCCGGCGGATGGCAGGCATCCTGTACGCGCGGATGCCCGGCGGGTTTTGTCGGAATGCTCTATGGCGGGAAGCAGGTGATAATTTCCAGCCGGCACAGAGAACGGGTGCTGATTGCCGGTACTTGCTGCGGTGTACCGGACGCGTCATGCGATAGAAAATACCGGCAACCGGGGTTGTCCTGGCACCATTATCATACGAGAGGTGGTGACAGTCCGGAGTGATGGGTTGTAGAATCGCTGGGATTTTGACACACGGCGGGTGTAGTTCAATGGTAGAACTGGAGCTTCCCAAGCTTCAAACGTGGGTTCGATTCCCATCACCCGCTCCATTTTTTCGCCAGGCATGATCTGCTGACTCCTTAAGAAGGCATCAATATGGGTAAACTGTTACGGCTGGTTGTTGTTGCGCTGGGTGGCCTGGTGCTGCTGATCGTTGCTGCCGCCATCATCCTTCCACTGGTTGTTGATCCCAATGACTTCAAGCAGGAGATCGCTACGGCGGTCGAGTCGAAGACCGGTCGAACCCTGTCCATGCCGGGCGATATCAGCCTGTCCGTGTTTCCCTGGCTGGGCCTGGACATCGGGCCGGTGTCGCTGTCCAACGCCAAAGGGTTTTCCGAGCGGCCCTTTGCCAGCATGGATGCGGTTCAGGTGCGTATCAAGTTGCTGCCCTTGCTGAGCAAGCAGGTGGAAATGGATACCGTGGTGCTGCGCGGTCTGAAGCTGTCCCTCGAAACCGACAGCACAGGCAGGACCAACTGGAGTGATCTGGCGGGGGCGGCCGAAGCGGCTGAGGAACCGGCCGTGGCTGCGCCGGAATCCGCCTCTGCTGACGAAGTGGCGCTGGCGGGGCTGGCCATCGGCGGGGTCGAGATAAGCGATGCCGACGTGATCTGGGACGACCGGCAGGCGGGCGCCCGCTACGAAATCGAGGGGCTGAGCCTGCGTACCGGCGCCATCGAGCCGGGTGAAGCCGTGCCGGTGGAACTGGGACTGGCACTGGATTCAAGCCAGCCCGAGATTTCCGGGCCGATTGCATTTGCGGCCACCGTGGCCCTGTCGGGTGACGGGCAGACCATCAGCCTGAGTGATGCACAGCTGGAGACGGATCTCGCCGGTGCCGGCTTGCCCGGTGGCAATCTGAAAACGGAACTGGGATTCAATACCACGCTGGATCTGCAGGCGCAGACACTGGCCGTGACCGAACTGGTGTTCGAGGCGCTGGATTTACGGCTTGAAGGTGAACTGAACGGCGCGAAGGTGCTGGATGATCCGGATTTCAGTGGTGAAATCAGGGTGCTGGAATTTGTGCCGCGGGATGTTATGCAGGCGCTGGGCCTGCCGCCGCTCGATGTGTCTGATGCGACGGTGCTCGGCAAGGCGGACGCGCAACTGAAGCTGCAGGCAACCACCGACAGCATCAGGCTGAGTGATATACGGTTCAGGCTGGACGATTCGACCCTGAAAGGAACTTTCAGCGTGGCGAACTTCGCCCGGCCGGCGATCCGCTTTGCTTTGCAGCTGGACCGGATCAACGTCGACCGCTACCTGCCGGTCGGCAGCGATGCTCCCCCCCCGGCTCCGCCTGCTGCGGCCGCCGCTGCCGGTACACAGCTGATCCCGGTGGACACGCTGCGCGAGCTGGATATAGAGGGCAATCTGAAAATCGCGCAGTTGAAGGTTTCCGGTTTGCGCAGCTCGGATATCAGCATGAAGCTGACCGCGAAAGGCGGCGTGGTGCGCGTGTACCCGGCCAGTGCCGGCCTGTATGAAGGACAGTACGAAGGTGACATCAAGCTGGATGTGCGCGGTAGTCAGCCAAGGATATTCATGGATGAGCACCTGTCGGGTGTGCAGGTCGGTCCCCTGCTCAAGGACCTGAGCGGCAAGGAGACCCTGTCCGGGGAAACGCAGGCCAACGCCACGTTGACGGCGACCGGCCAGACAGCGGAGCAGTTTACGAAGACACTGAACGGCAAGGTTGATTTCAAATTCACCGATGGTGCCGTGACGGGTTTTAACCTTGCAGCCATGATCCGCAAGGCGCAGGCGCAGCTGGACGGCAAGCCGGTGCCACCCGAGAGTGGTCCCAACCAGACGGATTTCTCCAGCCTGTCGGGCACCGCCAATATTACCAACGGCGTAATCCGTAACCGTGACCTGATGGCCATGAGCCCGCTTTTGCGGGTGCAGGGTACGGGTGACATCGATCTGCCCCGGGAGACGCTCGATTACCTGGTGACCGCCAAGGTTGTGGGCAGTCTTGAGGGGCAGGGTGGCAAGGGCGCGGTCGACCTGAAAGGACTTGAGATTCCGGTTCAGTTGAGCGGGACCTTTGCCGAACCCGAATACAAAATCCAGCTCGACCAGGTGCTTAAAAAGAAGACGGAAAAAAAGATCAGGAAAAAGCTCAACAAGCAACTGGAAAAGAAATTCGGTGACAGGTTCAAGGGGCTGATCGAGTAAATGAAACTTCCGGGTCTGCTGGCCGGCCTGCTGTTCAGTGCAGCGGCGGTTGCCGGCCAGGTCTATGTTGCATCCGTATCCCACCAGAGTGGCAGCTACCTTGTCGAGGTGGATACGCTGGTGCACATGGCCGAGCCTCAGGCGCGCGTCCTGCTGACCGACTACGAAAATCTCGGGCGTGTGAATCCTGCGATTGAAGTCAGTGAGATTCTCCTGAGACGGGGACCGGGCGATTTCCGGGTGCGTACCGTTACCCACGCCTGCGTCTGGTTCTACTGCCGGCGGCTCCGCCAGGTGCAGGATGTTATCGAATCACAGGATGGTACGGTAACCGCCGTGGTGGTGCCCGAGCTGAGTGATTTCAGGTACGGTTATGCTCGCCTCAACCTGTGGCAGGAAGACGAAGGCACGCGAGTGCTGATCCGCGCCGAGGTGGAGCCGGATTTCTGGATTCCCCCGCTGATCGGTCCCTGGCTGATCAAGCGCAAGCTGCTCTCCGAGACACTGGAGACCGTGGATAACCTTGAGCAACTGGCGAAAACAATGCCGGTAACGCACAATACACCCCCTTAGAAACACCCGGTTCATCTGCCACACCCGGCTGCAACCCGGAACAAAGAGAAACAGCATGCTTACTGTAGAAGAAGCAAGAATAGGCGTTATAGGAATGGGCTATGTCGGGCTGCCACTGGCGGTGGAGTTCGGAAAAAAAATGCCTACGCTGGGCTTTGACATCAATGCAGGCCGCATCAGTGAACTAAAGAGCGGCAGGGACAGCACGCTCGAGGTCGATGCAGCGGAGCTGGCAGAAGCGGACCAGCTGGGGTACACAGACCGGCTGGAGACGCTCGGGACCTGCAACGTTTTTATCGTTACCGTCCCCACGCCGGTCGATCGTTACAAACGACC
>JBHHXO010000112.1:0-10822 GCA_046757125.1 Thiogranum sp. | reverse complement strand
AGGATGGTGGTTTTTGCCTCGATGAGTATCGGTTCCCCGCTGGCTATGCCCACCGCCAGCACGCCCAGGAAATATCCCGCTGCGTTGCACACCAGGTCGATGGCGAAATATTCGTCGAAGAAATGGGTCTTGGCGCGGATATTCTGCTGGTAGAGCGAGTGCAGGATGGCGTGGCCGGTGCGGTCCGCGGCGGCGCAGGTGCGTACCGCCTGTTCCCCGCCGAAGTTCCTGCTCTGCCCGCCAAAGGCGCGCTGGTAGATCTTGCCGCTGTCCAGGCGCGAAAACGGTACGCCGAAGTGTTCCAGTTCGTACACCGCGCGGGGTGCGGCACGGCACATGTACTCGATGGCGTCCTGGTCACCCAGGTAGTCGCTGCCCTTGACCGTATCAAACATATGCCAGTGCCAGTTGTCGGGCAGCACATTGGCCAGCGCCGCGTTGACGCCCCCCTGCGCGGCAACCGTATGCGAACGGGTCGGAAACACCTTGGACACGACCGCGACCCGGGCATCCGCCTGCGAAAGCTGCAACGCGGCGCGCAAACCACCGCCGCCGGCGCCGATAATCAGGGCATCGAAACTGCGTTTTTCAATCGTCATCCTCTAACCCGTCCCGATAGCCGCCAGCGCCAGGGCGCGTATCATCCACAGCAGGCTGGCCAGCAGCACCAGCGCGGTTGCCGCCATGAACAGCAGCCGCAACCATACCGCGTGCAGGTAATCGATCAGCACATCCCGGATACCCACCCAGACATGCAGCAGCAGCGCCAGCGCGAACAGGGTGGTACCGATGCTCATCCAGGGTCCGGCCAGCCAGGCCCGCCATTGGGCATAGCTGAAGGGACCATGCAGGGTGATGAATGACACGACCACCAGCAGATAAATCGCCAGGTAGATGGCCGTAAAGCGTTGCAGCAGCCAGGCGCGCAGTCCCTGCGCAGCACGACTCATCACAGGCTTGCCGCGTACAGCGCCGTGATCAGCACGGCGCCGAGGTTGACCAGCCAGGCCGTGGCGTTGGCACTGGCCCTGTCCATGCCGATTTCCACGTCGAGAAACAGGTGGCGCACACCGGCCAGCAGGTGATGACTCAGGGACCAGACCAGCAGCAGCGACAGCAGCGTAACCGTTGTCGACTGCAGACATTCCTGTACCGCCCGGAAACCCTGTTCACTCTCCAGCGAGCGGGCAAATTCCCGGGCAATAAAAGGGATCGACAGGAACATCAGCACACCGGAAATGCGGTGGCCAATGGAGGCGACGCCGCCGGGCGGCAGCTTGATCTTTATCAGGTTCAGATATTTCGGTGCTGGTTTTTGCTGGACCATTAAGGTGACTCACCCGGTGTTCCTGCGTTTATACCACCTGCCCGTTTAATCTACCAGTGTTTGCAAGGCTGACACCAGGGGAAAGATTGACTACTATGCAACGCAGGTAATCAGGACGGCACATCATGATCTCTGAATGGAAAGAGTTTCTGGCCAGGGCCGGCGCGGAATTCACCGACAGCGGTGTAGCCCACTACGGCAACCTGCGCCGCGAACTGAGTGTTGCGCTCACCGGCAACGTGTTTGCCGACCTGTCGCACTACGGACTGATCTCGGTACACGGTGACGACGCGGAAACCTTCCTGCAGGGCCAGCTTACCAACGATATCCGCAAGGTAAACGACGGGCACAGCCAGCTTACCGGCCTGTGCAACCCGAAAGGCCGCCTGCTTGCCACGTTCCGCGCATTCCACCGCGGTGACAGCTATTACCTGTGCCTGCCCGCCGGCATGCTGGAAGATGTTATCAAGCGCCTGCGCATGTTCGTGCTGCGCTCCAGCGTCACGCTGGAGGATACCAGCGATACCTTCGTGCACCTGGGTATATCCGGGCAGGATGCCGCACAGGACCTGGGCGCTTTTGTCGGGGAACTGCCGGCATCCGTGAGCGCCGTGGTACAGAGCGATAACCACGCCGTTATCCAGGTCCCGGGTATCCACCCGAGCTACGAAATATTCACCACCGTGGACGATGCCATGCAGCTGTGGGACCGGCTCAACGTGCAGAGTGCGCCCATCGGCGCCGACGCCTGGCAGCTGCTCGACATCGAAGCCGGTATCCCGGTGGTCCTGCCGCAGACGCGCGAAGCCTTCGTGCCGCAGATGATGAACCTGCAGTTGGTCGACGGTGTCAGCTTTCAGAAAGGCTGTTATACCGGGCAGGAGATCGTCGCCCGCATGCAGTACCTCGGCAAACTCAAGCGCCGCATGTACCTGGCCCGGGTCGAAACGACCGAACGGCCGGACAGCGGAGAGGAGATCTTCGCCAGCGACGCTGAACAGAGTGTCGGCAAGCTGATATCGGTCGCCCCGCACCCCGACGGCGGTTACGCGCTGCTTGCGGTGCTGCAGATTGCCAGCGCAGAAGCCGGAACCGGCCTGCACCTGGGCGGGAGCGACGGCCCGTTGCTCGAACTGAAACCCCTGCCCTATCCCATGGCGGAGGACTGAACCGCAGCAGCGTACGGATTCAGATATTCCCGCCTGCCGTCGTTACAGGGACAAGACCCGACCAAGGAGCCGGAATGGAACCCGAAGAAGTTTTTGTCAACGAGCTTGTCCAGGACCTGGAAAGCGGCCACCTGCAATTGCCTACCCTGCCCGAAGTCGCATTGCGGGTGCGCGATGTCGTCGATGACGAAGACGCCAATGCCAACCAGATAGCCGCCATCATCGGCCAGGACGCCGCGCTGTCCGCGCGCCTGCTGCAGGTCGCCAATTCCCCCCTGTACCGGGGGCGGCAGGAAATCGACCGCCTGTCCATGGTCATCGCCCGGCTCGGCAACAAGCTGGTACGCAACCTGGTCACCAGCCAGGTCATGAAGCAGATGTTCCAGGCCACCAGTGACATGGTCGACCAGCGACTGCGCGCAGTATGGGAACACAGCGTACAGGTCGCCGCTATTTCCCGCGCACTGGCCGGGCAGACACCCGGCGTCGACCCGGACCAGGCCATGCTGGGCGGCCTGCTGCACGATATCGGGACCCTGCCGATCCTGTACCGCGCCGAGGAACGCACCGAACTGCTGGAAACCCCGGGATTACTGGACCATCTGATCGAAAACCTGCACACGCGCATCGGTAGCGCCATCCTCAAACACTGGAAATTTCCCGAAACGCTGGTCGCTGTCGCGGCCGAGCACGAGAATCTGGCGCGGGACCACGCCGGTCCGGCCGACCTGGTCGACGTGGTGCAGGTTGCCAACCTGCAGAGCCACATCGATAGCGACCATGTGCTCAGCCAGGCCGACTGGAGCGCCATTCCCGCATTCCGCCATCTCGGTCTTGACGTGGATGTTCATGAAATTGAGCTCACCGACGTGGCGGAAGAGATTGACGCTGTTCAACAATTATTCGACTAGCGATACTTTTTCTTACCCCTCTGATTTTAATGCTATTATTTAGATCAGATGCGGGATTCGCCGGTCTCGGGTCAATAATGCCTCAAGCCCGTGGTCATTGTGCCGACCCAGTCTTAAAATCCCCTATACTCAATTAGATAGCGACACGGGAGATAATGTGGGCAGGAAAGTGATTCCGGCTGCCCAGGACGAACTTCGGGATATGCAGGATCGGCTCAGGCAACGCGAAGCCGAAATTGCCATGCTCAGCGAGCTTACCGAAGTTATAGGCAGCGAATACAATCTGCAAAAGGTTTTCGATCTTGTCGCTGCGCGTGCGCGTGATCTGCTACATGCCGAGACCGTCACGATCCCGGTACTGTCGGCCGACCAGTCCACCTACTGTTACCGCGCCGCTGCCGGCGAGCACGCCGAGGAACTCCGGTTTGCCGAACTGCCGATCGAAACCGGTATATGCGGCTGGGTCTTCCGCCACCGAAAGGCATGGTGGAAAGGTGTGCTTGACGAGCTGGAGGAATCGGAACGCAACAGGTGGGAAAAGGAAGCCGGCAACATCCTGCTGGTGCCGCTGGTCGGGAAGCGGCAGTTTCTGGGTGGCATCGCCTGCATAAACAAAACCGGCGGGGAAAGTTTCGACGCCAGGGACTTTGAGCTGTTGAATCTTTTTGCCGGACAGGTCAGTATCGCGATCGAGAACGCCATGTTCTTCGAGGAACTTACCCTTGCACGGCAAAAGGCCGAGGCCTACAAGGAAAAACTGGTCGAATCCAATATAAAACTTACCCGCTCCAACGAAGAACTGCAGCATTACGCCGTTCACGACCCGCTTACCGCCCTTCCCAACCGCACCCTGATTCTGGACCGTCTGCAACAGGGCATCCTGACCGCCAGGCGCAACCAGAATTCAATGGCCCTGATCATGATCGACCTTGATCACTTCAAGGAGGTCAACGATACCCTGGGGCATTCTGTAGGTGACGATCTGTTGATCAGTGTCGGCAAGATATTCCAGTCGGCACTGCGCGAGCCGGATACCCTGGGGCGGCTGGGTGGTGACGAATTTGCCGTGGTGCTGCCGTGCGCAAACCGGGAGGCTGCGCTCACTGTTGCCAGAAAGCTGCAGCAGACCCTGCAGCAGCCGGTGGAAATCGACCACAACAGTTTCTCGATCGGCGCCAGCATGGGTATCGCCATCTACCCGGAGCACGGCACGGATCCTTCCGCGCTGCTGAGAAGCGCGGATGTCGCCATGTACATTGCCAAGCGTAACCGCGATGAATACGTCATCTACGATCCCGAGAGCGATATCAACAACCCCAACCGGCTGGAGCTGTTACGCGACCTGCGCGCCGCGATCCAGCAACAGGATATTGGTCTCGCGTTCCAGCCCAAGCTGGACCTGCGCAGCAAACTCATAACCGGCGTGGAAGCGCTGGCGCGCTGGACACACCCGGCGCGCGGCATCATCCCGCCCACGGATTTTATTCCCGTGCTGGAACACACCGGCCTGATCAAGCAGTTCACCCTGCAGATTCTCGAAAAAGCGGTCCAGTACTGCAAATCCTGCCAGGACAAGGGATACCGGCTCGGCGTGGCCGTGAACCTGTCGATGCACAACCTGCGCGACGAAAACCTGCCCGGGCAGATTGCTGAAATCCTGGATCGTCACCGGATCGACAAACAGTACCTGATGCTGGAAATTACCGAGAGCGCCATCATGAACGACCCCGAGCGCAGCCTGGACATCCTGACCCGGCTGAACGACATGGGCGTGCAGCTTTCCGTCGACGACTTCGGCACCGGCTATTCTTCGCTCAGCTACCTGAAACGCCTGCCGGTTCAGCAACTCAAGATTGACCGCTCTTTCGTGAGCGATATGATGAACGACAAGGACGACGCCATGATCGTGCGCTCAACCATCGACCTGGCGCATAACCTGGGCCTGCATACCGTTGCCGAAGGGGTTGAAACGGAAAGTGTTCTCGATACACTGAAAATGATGCACTGCGATATCGCCCAGGGTTACCTGATCAGCCGGCCGCTATCACCCGATGACTTCCTGAGTTACCTGGCGGCGGGGGAATGGCCCGTCAGCCACATCGACAACGAGCCGGATACGGAGACCTGCAGCAACTACTGACGCATATGCGGGAACAGTAGTACGTCCCGTATCGACGCAGAGTCGGTGAACAGCATTACCAGACGGTCGATTCCGATACCCTCACCCGCGGTAGGCGGCATGCCGTGCTCCAGCGCACGGACATAATCCGCATCGAAATGCATGGCCTCGTCATCGCCGGCCTCTTTCTCCTCGACCTGCCTGCGGAAACGCTCGGCCTGGTCTTCGGGATCATTGAGTTCGGAAAATCCGTTGGCAATCTCACGCCCGCCGACGAAGAATTCAAAACGATCGGTTACAAAGGGGTCTTCATCATTGCGCCGCGCCAGGGGTGATACCTCGGTCGGGTAAGCGGTGATAAAGGTGGGATCCTTGAGCCGCTGCTCCACCGTTTTTTCGAAAATCTCGATCTGTATCTTGCCGAGGCCGTAACTGTCCCTGAGCGGGATATCCAGCGCTGTCGCCACGCTGCGCGCCGCTTCCAGGTCGTCAAGCTGTGCCGCTTCCAGATCGGGATTGAAGTGCAGGATGGATTCCTTCACGGTCATGCGCGCAAACGGTTTGCCAAAATCAAACTCGTCGCCCTGGTAGCTGATCACGGTGTTACCCAGGATCAGCTTCGCCATGGTGCGCAGCAGTTCCTCGGTGATATCCATCAGGTCGTGGAAATCCGCGTAGGCCTCGTAAAACTCCAGCATGGTGAATTCCGGATTGTGGCGCGTGGACAGTCCTTCGTTGCGGAAGTTGCGGTTGATTTCGTAGACTTTCTCGAAACCGCCCACCACCAGGCGCTTGAGATAGAGTTCCGGCGCAATGCGCAGGTACAGTTGCATATCGAGCGCATTGTGATGGGTGGTGAAAGGCCGTGCAGCGGCACCCCCGGGAATACTCTGCATCATCGGTGTCTCGACTTCGAGAAAACCGCGGCGGTTAAAGAATTCGCGGATAAACTGCACGATGCGCGAGCGGATAATGAAGGTATCGCGCGAGTCCTGGTTCATGATCAGGTCCAGGTAACGTTGCCGGTAACGTATTTCCTGGTCTGTCAGGCCGTGAAATTTTTCCGGCAGCGGGCGCAACGACTTGGTCAGTAAGCGCAGTTCATCGGCCTTGACCGACAGCTCACCGGTATTAGTTTTGAACAGCACACCCTCGGCGCAGATGATGTCGCCGACGTCCCAGTTCCTGAACGCCTGGTAGCGACCCTCCGGCAGGCTGTCACGCTGGGCAAATACCTGGATGCGCCCGGACATGTCCTGTATATGCACAAAGCTGGCCTTGCCCATGACACGCTTGCCCATCATGCGGCCGGCCACCTTGACCCGGATGGTATTCTCTTCCAGCCAGTCCTTGTCCCTGTCGCCAAACGCGGCGTGCAATTCTGCGGCGATGGAATCACGCCGGAAGTCATTGGGGAACGCGGCGCCCTGCTCCCGCAAGTCATTCAGTTTCTGCCTGCGTTGGGCAATCAGCTTGTGTTCGTCTGTTTCAGTCATAGTCTCGGCATTCAGGTTATAAACAGTCCCGCCGCATGCGGCGGGGGATCAGTGCGGGGCCTGCGTCACAGGCCGCTCTTCAGGCTCGCTTCGATAAATTCATCCAGGTTGCCGTCCAGCACCGCCTGGGTGTTGCCCGTCTCTATGCCGGTCCGCAGGTCCTTGATACGCGACTGGTCCAGCACGTAGGAACGGATCTGGCTGCCCCAGCCGATATCCGATTTACTGTCTTCGACCACCTGCTGGTCGGCATTACGTTTCTGTATTTCCAGTTCATACAGCTTGGCCTTCAACTGTTTCATCGCGGTCGCGCGGTTTTTGTGCTGGGAACGGTCATTCTGGCACTGTACGACAACCCCGCTGGGCAGGTGCGTAATACGCACCGCCGATTCGGTGCGGTTGACGTGCTGGCCACCCGCGCCACTGGCGCGATAGACGTCGACACGCAGGTCGGCGGGATTGATGTCGATTTCGAAATCATCGTCGATTTCCGGCGCAACAAACACGGCGGCAAATGACGTGTGGCGCCGGTTACCCGAATCGAAGGGTGATTTGCGTACCAGGCGGTGGACACCGATCTCGGTGCGCAGCCAGCCGAATGCGTACGGCCCGTTGACCTTGATAGTGGCGCTCTTGATGCCCGCCACTTCACCGGCCGATACCTCGATCAGCTCCGTCGTAAATTCGTGGCGCTCGGCCCAGCGCAGGTACATGCGCAGCAACATCTCCGCCCAGTCCTGCGCTTCGGTACCCCCCGATCCGGACTGGATATCGAGGAACGCATTGGCGGCATCCATTTCACCCGAAAACATGCGCCGGAATTCGAGTGCCGCGACCCGCGTCTCCATGCCGGCAAGGTCGCTGCTTACCGCGTCGAAGGTCTCCTGGTCGTTCTCCTCTGCTGCCAGTTCCAGCAGCCCGGCGGCATCCTGCAAGCCGGTATCTATGTCGTCAAGGGTTTCTACCACTTCGGCGAGGCGCGCCCTCTCCCTGCCCAGCGCCTGGGCCCGTTCCGGGTCGTTCCAGACATCCGGGTCTTCCAGTTCACGGCAAACCTCCGTCAGTTTTTCACGCTTGCTATCGTAGTCAAAGGTACCCCCTCAGGGTCGCGGAACGCCCTTGCAGATCCTTGATCCTGTTCAGAACCGGATTTACTTCCAAAACGACCACCCATGCGGATTGTCCGCGACCGGACAAAAACGGGGATCATACCGGGTTCCCCGGCGACTGCCAAAAATCACTCGCGCTGACGCCGGATATCGATCAGCTTGTTGGCTTCATCCACCCGGATAACGAATACACCCTCGATACCTTCATGGGTTACAAAAGGACGCAGCGCGGCGGCAGGAAGCTGGATAGTGCGCCCCTCGATATCCAGTGCAACTACGTGCCGTGCCGCACCGCTGTACATCTGCCGGTAGGCGTCGGCCGCAATTTTCAACGGGACAATGAATTTACTGGTTCGCATGCCTACTATTACGGTTTGCCGGGTTTATACACACCTTTCATTCTGTGTAATTACATTAAGTTATCGTTATTACCGAATGTTTTATATAATTATTATATTGGTTGCAGAGTGGCGCATACCGGGTATTATTGCAATAACTCGATCATCTCGACCATCAACTGCAACCCCAGCCGGCCGCGGTATTCGTTACTGTCCAGCCGGTAGGCAAGCCGCACCTGCTGCCCTTCCCTTAGCGGGTGATCGGCCGCCTGGTTGAAGGCAATGGCGTCCAGCGACAGGCTGCCACCTTCGGGCCTGAGCAGCAATTTCAGGTGATGTTCACCGACCACGCGTTGCTGCAGTACAGTGAAATTTCCGTCGAACAGCGGCTCAGGGAAGCCCTGACCCCAGGGGCCGGCGGTGCGCAGTTGTTCGGCCAGATCGAGATTGAAATCATCCAGCTCCAGCGCACCGTCGGATTCCAGCACACTGGCCAGCATCCCGTCATCCAGGCGTTCCTCCAGTTCCTGCAGGAACGCCGTTTCAAATTGCGCCAGCCGGTGTTCTGCCAGCGACAGGCCGGCAGCCATGGCGTGCCCCCCGAATTTCTGCAGCATGTCGGGATGGCGAGCCGCTATGGCATCCAGTGTGTCACGGATATGCAACCCGGGTATTGAGCGTGCAGACCCTTTGACCTGGTCCGGTCCGGAGCGCGCAAAGGCGATCACCGGGCGATGAAAGCGCTCCTTGACCCGCGACGCCAGGATCCCGATCACCCCCTGGTGCCAGTCGGGTTCGAACAGGCACAGGCCCAACGGCAACCGCTCTTCGTTGACGCGCACCTGTCGCACATACTCCATGGCCTGCGTTTTCATGCCCGCTTCGATTTCCCGGCGTTCACGGTTGAGGGCGTCGAGTTGTTCGGCAAGCCGTTTTGCTTTTGCATCGTCCGTGCTCAGCAGGCATTCGATCCCGAGCGACATATCGTCGAGTCGTCCGGCGGCATTCAGGCGCGGCCCCACGGCAAACCCGAAATCCGCAGCGACAATACGCCGCGGTTTGCGGCCGGCAATCTCCAGCAGGGCCCGGATACCCGGCCTGCAGTGCCCGGCACGTATACGCTGCAAACCCTGCCTGACCAGCACGCGGTTATTGTGGTCCAGCGCCACCAGGTCGGCGACCGTGCCGAGCGCCACCAGGTCGAGGTAATCCGCCAGGTTGGGTTCGCGCTCATTACCGGCAAACCAGCCGCTCTCCCTCAACCGGCCGCGCAGCGCCATCAACAGGTAGAAGGCCACGCCGACACCGGCAAGACTTTTGCTGGGAAAGGTATCCTGCGGCTGGTTCGGATTCACAATCGCATCGGCCGCCGGCAATTCCCTGCCCGGCAGGTGATGGTCGGTAACCAGCACCCGGATACCCCGTTCCCGGGCCGCTGCCACGCCACGAATACTCGAAATCCCGTTATCGACGGTAACGATCAGGTCGGGACCGGACGCCGCTGCCACGGCAACGATTTCCGGCGTCAATCCATAGCCGAATTCAAAACGGTTCGGGACCAGGTAATCCACGCTGCGCGCACCCATCGCCCGCAATGCAGATACCATCAGCGCGCTGCTGGTCGCACCGTCCGCATCGAAGTCCCCTATAACCAGGATCCGTTCCTGCTCCGACAATGCTTCGGCAAGCAGGGTAACGGCTGTCGTCATCCCTTTGAGCCCGGCGGGGGAATGCAGACGTGCCAGACTGTTGTCCAGCTCTGCGCCCGTAGTGACATTACGCGCCGAATACACACGTCTCAGCACCGGGTGAAGCGTATCCGGAAGCCCGCACTGAGCGCTTTCCGATGACTGTCTCGGGACTATTTTTTTCATGCGTTTATCAGGCTGGATGCGCTGCGGTTAGCGGCGACAGCACATCCCGGTACGACCTGGTGCGCCGCCAGAATTTCAACAGGTCGGCGGGTGTGATGCTGAAGCACTGGCCGTTAACCGGGAACACATCCAGGCGGGTCAGTCTGCGCGCGGCGAGCGCCGAGAGCAGCGGCGCGAACCAGTCGCGCTCGTAGTGTTCCAGTACCGTGTTCCACCGGCCGATATCTTCATATGCCGCCGGTGCATCGAGCGCATCCAGGGTTACCAGCACACGTTCGCCCTCCCCCGGTTCACTTAACAGGCTGTCAGCCCGCTCCGGCACGGGACTGCAGTTCGATGAGCTCCGGCTACCCAGCCCCTGCACGGTTACGTTCGCTGTAACAACCCTGTCGAAGCACTGCCCGGTGTTTACCGGCAGCACGCCGCCGCCCCAGATCCACAGGCTGTTGATCAGTGGCAAAGCGCGTTCAGCACGTTGC
>JBHHXO010000111.1:0-10829 GCA_046757125.1 Thiogranum sp. | reverse complement strand
GCAGCCTTGCGGCTGCCCCTGTCGACGCGCAGGGCATCAAGTATCATTTCAAACTCACGTGTCTTCAGGCCACCGTCCAGACCGGCTTCTGCCGGCGCCGCGACATCCTCTGTCACCGCCTGCTGCATTTCCCCGCTCGAGCCGGCAACCACGTCCAGTTCAAAACACAGGTCATCGCACTCGATCTGGTCTCCGTTCAGCAGGATGAGTGCACGCTGTATGACGTTATCCAGTTCCCGTACATTTCCGGGCCAGGCATGCTCCAGCAAGGCCTGCTGCGCCTGCTTCGACATATGCGGAACCGAGCGGCCCGGTGGTGAATACTTGCGAATGAGGCGATTGGTCAGCGGCAGTATGTCCGCCTTGCGCCGGCACAACGGTGTCAGGTGCAACGGGAATACATTCAGGCGGTAGAACAGGTCTTCACGGAAACGGCCGGCCGCCACTTCTTCGCGCATATTGCGGTTGGTTGTCGCCAGCACGCGCACGTCCAGCGGGATCACTTCACGACCGCCCAGGCGCTCGACTTCGCGTTCCTGCAGTACCCGCAACAGCTTGGCCTGCAGTCCCAGGTCCATTTCGGAAATTTCGTCCAGTAACAGTGTCCCGCCCTGCGCCTGCTCGAACTTGCCGGCGCGCGCCTGATAGGCCCCGGTAAACGCGCCTTTTTCGTAACCGAACAGCGAAGCTTCCAGCATGTTCTCCGGTATGGCGGCACAGTTGATTGCCACGAACGGTCCGGAGGCACGCGCCGAATGGCGATGAATCAGCTGTGCAAAGACTTCCTTGCCGGTACCTGAATTCCCGCTGATCATCACGGTGGCGTCGGTACCCGCCACCCGCCTGGCCAGTGCCGCCAGTTTTTGCGTGGCCTGGTCCTCGGCAACCACCTCCGGGTCGGAACCCTGCACGGGCAGATAACGGCGGATCATATCCACCAGCACCTCCGCCTCGAAGGGTTTCACCAGGTAGTCGGCGGCACCGGCGTGCATCGCGTCGACCGCCTGCTGTATGGTTCCGTAGGCCGTCATCAGCACCACGGGCAACTCCGGAATCCCCGCTTTCAGTTTCTGTAACAGGGTATTGCCGTCCATGCCTTTCATCTGCACATCGCTGACGACCAGGTCAAATGACTGTTTTTCGACCAGCTGCATGGCCTGCCTGCCGTCGTCAGCGGACTGCACGCCGAAGCCGGCAAGCTCAACCGTGGCACACAGGGCATCACGCAGGGCCGGATCATCTTCAACAATCAGCACGGTGGATTGACTCATTACACATACCTCAAACTGGCATTGTCTGCCTTTTGCTGGTTATTCAGCATCTCGCTGGGGAGTTGCTGCTGTACATCGAGCAACGGCAGCCGAATGACAAACCGTGCACCCTCCTGGTAGCCGGGATCGACTTCGATATTGCCCTGGTGTGCGCCAATTACAGCGCGCGCAACCGCCAGCCCCAGGCCGGTGCCGCTGGAGCGGGTCGTGAAAAAGGGCTCGAATATATGCTCGTGCAGGTCGGCGGGAATCCCCGGCCCGTTATCCTGAAATGTGAGACGGACTGTTTTGCCCTGGACGTCAGCGTGCCATTCAAGACGCGCTTGACTGTCGCAGGCATCGAGCGCATTGGTGGCGAGATTCACAAATACGCTGGCCAGTATTTCGCGCTGGCAGGTCATGTGGATATTTTTTTGCGCCAGCTGTACCGACCAGCGCGCCGCCTTGTCCGTCAGCTGCGGTAACAGTGTCTGGTGCACCTGCTCGAGCAGCTCACCGAGCGTAACCACTTCCTCGTTACCCTGGCCACCGCGCGCAAACACCAGCATGTCGTTCACCATGTGGTCAAGATGGCGCAGGCCGACCAGCAGGCGCTCCACGAAACAGTCATGCTGCGCGCGCGGCAGGCCCGGCTGGCTGAGCTGGGATGCATACAGAAGTGCGGTGGAAAGCGGGGTACGGACCTGGTGGGCAAGTCGTGCCGTCATTTCTCCCATGCTGGAGAGACGCTGACTGCGCGATGCTTCCTGCTGCAGGCTGTTGATTTCGTCGCGTAGCTGCACGCGCTCGGTGCGGGCGGCCACCAGTTCCCGGTTCAGGCTGGCGACCTGGGTCTGCAGAACCCGGTAGGAACCGGTGAGCTGTTCGGACACCTCGGCAAACTGTTCAAAGGCGTCCCGCAGTTGTTGCTGTCTGGCAACCGGCTGGTTCATTTACAGGCGTACTCCAAAATGCGTTTCTACAGCGGGCTGGTGAGCCCGTGCTTTACAAAGCAAGGAGTATGCCTGGATCTACATTTCTTTTGGAATCAGTTGGTTAAAACCGGTGCTTCGACAGCGCGTCAAACTCTCGGCGCGCTGTCAGAGCGCTGGAGGCCGTATTTACGCAATTTCTCCACCAGCGTGGTGCGACGCATACCGAGACGCTTGGCGGCCTGCGCGACAATACCATTGGCATCGTCCAGCGCCTGGCGGATGAACCCCACCTCCAGGTTACTGAGGTGTTCTTTCAGATCGAGCCCGCCGCGCGGCAGACGTGGCTCTGTTTCCAGCTGGTACTGGGGCATGGTCTGCGCGCTCATAATCTCTTCACTCAGCCGGGAAGACTCCGCGCTGGTGACGTCGCTCTGGAATTTCTCCGGCAACTCGCCCACTTCGACAACACCAAACGGGTAGAGAATGGCAAGCCGCTCGATCAGGTTGGCCAGTTCCCGCACGTTACCCGGCCAGTTGTACTGGCACAGCGCGAGAATAGCGCCCTGGGTAAGGCGCACCGAACCACGCTTTTCGTGCTCGATACGGCGAATCAGTTCGTTGACCAACAGGGGGACATCTTCAACGCGATCCCGCAGCGGCGGCATCTCGATGGGAAATACATTCAACCGGTAGAACAGGTCCTCGCGGAACTTGCCTTCGGTGATAGCTTCCTCGAGGTTGCGGTGGGTAGCGGCAATAATGCGTACATCCGCGTTGATGCTCTTGTTGCTGCCGACACGCTCGAAGGTACGCTCCTGCAATACGCGCAGCAGCTTGACCTGCATATTGAGGCTCATGTCACCGATTTCGTCGAGGAACAGGGTGCCGCCCTCGGCCAGCTCGAAACGCCCCTGGCGCGCACTGATGGCACCGGTGAACGCACCCTTTTCGTGACCGAACAGTTCGGACTCGAGCAAATCGGCGGGAATTGCGCCACAGTTGACCGGCACAAATGCGCTTTCACGACGATTCGAATAGTAGTGGAGGTTACGCGCCACCACTTCCTTGCCGGTACCTGATTCACCCAGAATCAGCACATTGGCATCGGATTTGGCTACCTGCTGAATCATCTTGCGCACCATCTGCACGGCGCGGCTGGTACCCACCAGGCTGCGGAACAGGTCGACCGGGCGCTGGTTGGCGCTGTCCGCCTGGGTTTCGCGATACACTTCGGCCTGGTGCAACGCGCTGGTAAGCTGGGTGTAGTGAACCGGCATTTCGACACGGCCCAGGATGCAGGAACTGGGCTCGATAGCCACAGTCAGCTCCTTGTTCTTTTCCGACAACAGAAATATGGGCAGGTGTTCATCCAGGTCGTGGACTTCCTTCAGCAGCTTCTGCAACACCTTATCGGATTTGCAGGTTCCGACCAGCACCGCCAGAATATCCCCGGCGTCTTCAATAGCCGAATTCCAGTGCGCGCAGTCTGTCTGCAGTTCCGGGTCGTAATTGATAAAGCGCAACACCGACGTCAGTTCGCGGCCGCGATCTGCATCGGCTTCTATAACTAGTACCTTGGGTTCACTGACCGCCACCTGAGTTTCCCCCATCAATCTGGCCTCTGGCTGAATTGGATCTCTTGTAATTTGCTTAAAACAGCACCACCACAAAGTTAAGCACTCTTGGGGGAGAATGTCAAAATTTTGTCATAAGTCTGGCGGACAGGCGGTTAACGCCATGACTTGCTGTTTTTTACAGGTTTTTCAAACGCCCGGACTGTCATCCTGCAAACCATCGCTAATACCGCAGGATACGGCTGGCTGGCAAATTCCACTATCGGGAACCGCCTGCAGCCGTCTGGAGAGGAAAGGAATGAAAGCGCCTAGCGGGCGCAGCCCAGGTAGGCTTCGGAGGCGTTACGGCCAACCTTGCTGGCATGAATATCACAGCCCAGCTGCTCCCGGCACTGCTCGCCAAGCCGGGTAAGCTGCTGGTTGAGCGACAGGATCTCCCTGATGGCCACAGCCACTTCGGGGGCATCCTGGCCGCTGGTGGGTTGTTCGAAACAACCGGCCACAAGCGCCTTGCGGCGGGCCTCGAGTCCGGCCACCAGCTCCCATTCGCCGGCCTGCGCCTTTGACAGCATATCCTTGCTCAGCTCAATGACATCCCTGAGTTGCTGACCGCGGTTAATGTCCATATCCATGTCTCCCGAAATCAGGCCGTGGGCTCATACTGCGCTGCCTGGTCGGCTATCGCATCCCATGCTTCCTTGATCTGCCTGAGCAGGTCCGATACCTCGTCCAGTAGTGCAACATCGTTGTCGCGGTTAGCCTCAATGAGCCGGCGTTCCATATAGATATACAGGTCTTCCAGGTTCTGGGCGATCTCGCCTCCCTTGTCCTTGTCCAGGCTGGATTTCAAACCCTCGAGAATGGAGATGGCGCTGCCGATCTGCTCACCCTTGGGCTGGATCTCGCTACGTTCCATGCATCCCTTGGCGGCGGCGATCTTGTCCAGCGCGCCCTCCAGAAGCATTTGTATCAGCCGGTGCGGACTGGCGGATTCGACACCGGTGCGTACCGCATTCTGGCTGTATTGGTCGAGCGCATTTCGAACACCTGCAAAACTCATTTCCTGCTCCTTGTTACACCATGCACCTGTGTCACGACGCGTAGTTAGTTATTACTGCTGCCTATCGTTGGCAATGCTGCCAGCTGCTGCGTGAGAAAAGCGCTGGTACTCTGTAATTGCCCCATCAGGGCATCCAGTGCTGTGAACTGGTCCAGCAGACTCTGTTCGCGAAGCTCCAGGCGGTATTCCATATCCAGAATTCGCTGGTCCACAGTATCAATACTTGTATTCAGGCCATCCTGCCGGACACTGATCAGGCCATCGCTCTGAACAAAAGTGCTGACAAGCGCATCCACCCTGAACAGATAACCCTGATCGTCGTTGGCAAACAGTTCTGCCATGCCGGCAAAGTCGCTGTCGATAGCTTTCTGCAGATCACCACTGTCCAGCGACAACTTGCCATCGCGCTGGAACGACACACCCAGCTCGGACAGGTAGGTAAAACTGCTGTTGATTACCCCCGGCGGCGTATTGAAAACCGCCTTGATCTGGTTCTCGATACTGCGCAGGGTGTTGTCTGCTTCCAGATCGTTGCCTTCACCGGACAAGTCATCGATTGTAGACTGTAACTTGTTATATGCGTCGACGAAAGCCTGCACCGATTCAGTGACCGCCCCGGTATCGCGGCTGACGCTCAGTTGTACCGCGGCCGTTGTTTCAGCCTTCAGGTTAAGCGTGATACCGCTGATGGCATCGCTGATCGTATTACCGGAACGGGTAATGGTATACAGACCATCGACCAGCAGTTCGGAATCCAGCTGGGCCGGATCATTGATATCGGCAAGCCCCAGATCGGTACCCAGCGAACCGGTAAAAGACAGGCTGATAGCATTGGCGTTACCGGTTTCCGTGGCAGTGAGCACCAGGCGGTTGCTGCCACTGTTTTCGCTGATGATGGTTGCCGATACACCGGTATTGTCAGGCGCATCATTGATCGCATCACGCAACTGCGTAAGCGTCATGCCGCCACCGTCCACGGTAAATGCATTGCCATTGACAGTGAAAGTAACCTGGTCGCCGGCGCCGCCCAATGTAGTGGTATCTGTGTCGGCGATCGCCAGCGAACCCATCTTGTGGGACTCGGCCAGACTTACCACCTGGATATCGGTAAAGCCGGTTGCTGCGCTACTGTCCGCAGTCGCGGTAAACGCTGTCTCGTCGCCTGAATCGGCCGTATAGACCTCGAAAGCGTCCAGTGTCTTCAGATCTGCAAGCGCGGACTGAAAACTGTCGAGCGAGCTTTTTAGCGTACCGTATGCACTGAGCTGCACCTGCAGGTCCTGCTTGTTGCTTTCCAGACGGTCCAGCGGACGACGCTCAATCGCCATCAACTGATCAACGATTGTACCTACGTCCAGTCCGGAACCGACACCGGGTGCGCTAATCACGTGCTTACCTCGCCTGAAATAACTGCCTGACTGCTATGAAGCAAAAGCGGTGCCAGCTTCATGCCTGTTCTCTGAGAATCAGGCTTTCC
The DNA here is from genome assembly GCA_046757125.1 of Thiogranum sp. Lineage (GTDB taxonomy): Bacteria > Pseudomonadota > Gammaproteobacteria > DSM-19610 > DSM-19610 > Thiogranum. The sequence continues at coordinate 4,533 of JBHHXO010000111.1, read as the reverse complement.
GGAGAATCGAGATGCCTGGCAATACGCAGCGTTTCTTCCGAGGGAATCTGCCGAATCACTTCTTGTGTTTCAGAATCAACGACTTTGACGACGAGCCGGTCACTTTCCTCATCGATACTGAAGCGCAGATCACGCTGAAAATTCTGTACGAAATCGCTGATCTGACTCACTGCTGTCTCAACCTGTTCGGCATCCGGTGTTTCTTCCGTCTTGCTCACCTGCTGTAGCGGCAGATCCTGTCCGCGGGCGGCGGTTTCATTCCGCTGAACCTGACCCGGTTTCCGCCCGGGCGCTACCGGAGGAACCGGCTCCTGCATTCCCTGCAGACGAGCGACCCCCGAATCCTGTATAGATGTAGTTAAATCGGATGACATCGTTCACCTACCTTTACAAAACGAAAGGGTGGAGCATCCATGCCGCCACCCTTCCCTGGTACTGCTACGAACGTGTTGCTTACTGCAGTAACGACAGAGCCGTCTGCGGTACGGTATTGGCCTGCGCCAACATGGCCACACCGGCCTGCTGCAATATCTGTGCTCGTGTCAGATTGGCCGTTTCAGCCGCGAAGTCGGTATCCTGGATACGACTACGGGCGGCGGAAAGGTTTTCAGCGTAGGTGGTCAGGTTAACCACAACGGACTCGAAACGGTTCTGGACCGCACCGAAGGTGGCACGCGCACTGGACACGAAATCGATACCGGTTGCGGAAGCATCCAGGTTGGAGATTGCTGTCGATGCAGCAGCCGAGCTGCTGACATCAATGGTACCTGTCGCCGTCAGGCTGGAGTTGTAACCCGTGATCCCTGTCAGATCCAGGCCGGTCACAGCGATGCGGTTATTGGCACCGGAATCCTGGCCAATCTGGAAGTTCAGCGTGGTAGCGCTGGAATTCAACAGGCTGGTGCCATTGAATGATGTGGTGGTCACGATACGTGAAATTTCCTGGGTCAGCTGGTCGACCTCGGCCTGCAGACCGGTACGGTCCTCGACTGTGGCGTTGGCAGACTGTACGGCGATTTCACGAATGCGCTGCTGGGCGGACTGGATCTGGTCCATGGCGCCTTCACCCGTCTGGGCCAGCGAGATGCCGTCCTGGGCATTACGTACAGCCTGGTTGAGACCGCGGATGTCCGCAGTCATCTTCTGGATACTGAACAGGCCGGCCGCATCATCCTTGGCGGAAGAAACGCGCAGACCGGAAGACAGACGACGCAGGGAAGTTTCCATTGCCCCCTGGGAGGAACTCAGATTACGTTGTGCGTTGAGTGACGCGATATTGGTGTTAATGGTCAAAGCCATGATGAACACTCCTGAACTTGTAGGCGGGCTCCCGTATTGATGTATCGGGATCGGCGCCTGTTATAACTAGCGGATATACCATCGCTATGGTATTCACCGCTTCCGACAAGGTTAGCGTTCGTGGGGAAAGAAACTTTAGGCGCGGGAAGTTGTTTTTTGTTGCAAATTTACGCCGTTTATTCAGCCGCTTACGAAAGATCAAACCCCTTTCGGGCCATCCGGGCAGGTGGCTGCCACAGCTTGCACACACAAGTCGAACACGGTTTGCAGCGGCAAATCCGGGGAAGCCCCATCAACTGATAAATACATACGGGTTCAGCGGCTCTGTTTACAGGCCTGCAGCCTTGTCGTGGTCGCGTTGCCGCACGGCGCCGACACCCGCCGGATCAAGTGCCGCAAGCCATTCATGCATATGTTGCTGCAGCATCCAGTTTTTCCTGACCCAGGCCAGCAGTACATCGCCCTCACGCCGGGTAGCATCCATATCGTGGATACGTTCACGAATCGCCTTGATCCATGCACGTGGCTGGTTGGATACACGGCATACCGGCGCTTCCCGGTAAGGCGCGATATCACTCGCAATGACAGGCCAGCCCAGTGCTCCATACTCCAGAATACGGAGGTTGCTCTTCGAATTATTGAAACGGTTATATTCCAGGGGTGCAAGGGCGAGGTCCAGATTCAACGCCGCCAGCTTCTCCGGGTACTCCCCGAAAGTAACGGGGTTATGAATCTCCTTTACATAAGGCTGCAGGAAGTCGGGACACATACCGAAGAACACCCAGTCAACTTCCCGCGCAGTTTCCCTTACCACGTCTTCCAGCAACTCGAGGTCTCCCAGATGCTGCTGTGCACCGGCCCAGCCAACGCGGGGTTTCATTGATGTCGATCTTTCCGACGTCAGGCTGCCCCAGATGGACTCATCCAGGTAGTTAGGTACCACCCGCACGTCGTCCGCCATGGAACGCAGCTCATCGGCGAGCGCTTCGGTTGTCACAACCAGCCGGTCCGCAATACCCAGGCACCGGCGCAGACGTTTTTTGGTATCCTTGTAACCGGTTTTGGAGAACGGGTTCTTGGGCGGCAAGGCAAACATCAGGTCATCCTGGCCAAATACGATGAATGCCCTGTTGATTTTTTTGTACGCTTCCATGCTGTCCATGCAGGCGTCGTGCATGGTGTTGTGCATGAGCAGGGAATCAGGCTGCAGGCGTTCGAGTTCCGCCATGCTTGGCCATTGTTCCAGCTCTTTGTTGAACGGTAACACCAGGCTGTTTGCGACCTGCTCACTGCTCATGACCTTCAGTGGTTGCTCGACGCGGAACTTCCAGGAACCAATCGACCCCGCACCGAACCCGATAATGCGGCTCACACTGTGATCGTCCGGCATCCATGTCGGGATGAACCTGTCATCGACTGTGAAGCGTTCCCCCGTCAGCGCGAGATTCGGATTATAGGCGGGATCACTGGCAAGTGCCTGCAGTGATCGTTCGCATATCTCTTCAGATTCCCGAACAGCCAGTTCATCCAGATCGAAGCCATCCAGTTCAGACTGGTCTTCACCGACAAACATCAGGGTCGAGTGGGGTGTCCACACGATTTTCCCACCCGTCTCGCGTAGCCGCAGGCAAAAATCGACGGACTGATAAAAACCCAGCCTGAGCGATGACGCTAGACCTTCTGTGGATACCAGTGCCGACCTGCGTACCAGCATGCAGCTGTTCGAAACAGCCGATAACTCCTGCGCCACCTGGGCACGCCCCATGTACCCCGAATCGTCCAGGCCAAGCCCACCGAACGCACCCATGCCGACGGCATAGGGGCCCGCCCCGGTAATAATACCGCCACCCACCACCGTCTTGTCCGACGAAACCAGGCGCGGCGCAACCGCGGCAACGTCCGGTTTACCCAACTGCGCAACCAGGCGCTCCAGCCAGCTGGGCTGAATGGCTATAGCACCCGGACTCATCAGCATCAGGTGCTCGGTCCGTGAATTGTGTGCCAGCTCCAGCATCACCTGCCAGCGGGTGGCGGATTGCGAACAACGAACGACGTCGACCCGGTTCATACCGGACACAGCAGCAGGAATATCGACGCCGTCTTTCACCAGCAGTCGTACCTGGAAATCGGGATACTGCGTTTGTGCCAGCAGACTGTCCAGAAACAGCTCCAGCATCTCCGGCCGGCCACTGACAGGGACAATAATCTCCACGGGCGGCTTGTCAGCACAGGTGTAGTCGACAAAACAACTGCCGAACAGAATACCCGGTTTTGCTTCACCCTCAATACCACAGCGCTCTAGATGCGCGCTAACGCAGGCGCGGCGATTGGCGACGATGAGATCCTGGTCCAGTGCCAGCTGGAAACAGTCCTGGCGGTGTATCAACACCTCCGGCATATGTCCGACTGCCTGCTCACCACAATGCTCAACGACGCGCAAAACGGCATCATGGATTTCTGCACCGGTTTGTTGCCCGTAGGCACCGGCAGCAATCAATGCCTCGCGCTCGATCAAAACAAAATTACCTATGTAGGGCATGGCACGCAGCAGTTCCAGATTAAACTCGGGCTTGAACAGCGGATCGTAACGTTGGCCATCTGCGTCAATCCGGTCTTCGTCCATGTACACAAGCCGCCAGTCCGGGTGCCGATGGAGATGGTCCACGTGCTGATAGAGCAGCTGCGGTTCCAGCGTACTGCCTGCTTCCAGCAGACCCAGCCAGTCCGCGCCGGATGCTTCAACAACGGCATTCACACCCGCCATCAGATCGCCATCGACCTGGTGCCATTCCAGGTTATCAATCTCTGCGAATACCGTATCCGGGCATGATGCGTTGGAGACAATACTCAGCCCCCAGCCGCCGTACAATTGTGCTCCGAGCGAATCCAGTGTGTCCGCCACGGCCGCTCCCTGACCCGCTACATGAGTCATCACCAGATGAACAGAAGGCTGCAGGGTCCACTCCTTCTCCATGCGCCTGGCATAACGGGCAATATCCCTGTCATTCAAATCGTGCTGCTGCATCCAGGTGGTGTAGCTGTCTTTCGCTTCATTCCGGGGCATGGCAGGATCCGGGGCAATCACCTCACCCGCTGCGGTCCAGGATTCGATATTCCTCGCCAGTTGCTCAAGCACACCCTCGCGCTCGGCACGCAAGTCCTCCGTCAGCGGTTGTTCATGCCGCGCATAGATATCCCGGTATGCCTGCTCGGTATCACCGAGCCGCTGGCGCG
>JBHHXO010000110.1:0-10877 GCA_046757125.1 Thiogranum sp. | reverse complement strand
CCGCGACTCCTTCACCAGGTCGTAGGCCCTTTTGATCTCCTGGGTTTTTTCCGTTGCCAGCCTGATCATCTCCTCGGGCAGACCCTTGGCCACGAGCTTATCCGGATGGTGCTGGTTCATCAGGCGCCGGTACGCCTTCTTTACTTCGGCATCGCTGGCCGTTTCGTCCACGCCAAGGATTTCGTAAGCCTCGTGCAGTGATGCACCGGGCGATACACCCGCATCGCCGCCGAATCCGCCACCACCAAAGTGACGGGCATTGCGTACCAGCGCCTCGATGTGCTGGAACTCACGGGCGGAGAACCCCAGTACCTGCCGAACCTGTTCCAGCACCTCGCGTTCCGCGCTGTCCAGCGCGCCATCAGCATGCGCCGCATGCATCAGGATCTCCACAAACATCTGCATCAGATTACGCCGCCGGTGACATTCCCGACGAAACTGGAACAGCACATCCCGCAAGGGAAAATCAGGCTGCTTGCCCTGGTTGAACAGCCCGATTGCCGCCTCGCGCATCTGCTCATTCAGGTTCATGCGTCGCATCACGTCACGCGCCAGTTCGATCTCGTCCCTGGAAACCCGCCCGTCGGCCTTGGCGAGATGCCCCATCACCGAAAACAGCGTGGTAAAAAACGCAGTCTGCACACGCTCCTGCGCGCCCGGTTTGAACTGCCCGCCCAGGTTACTGCCCAGGCCCTTGTCAAAATTGTGGCCAAGCGCAGCGCCGATCAGCGCGCCCAGCGGCCCTGCCAGCAGGTAACCGAACGTCCCGCCTAAAAACTTGCCCCACCAACTCAAGGTGTTACCCCCTTATTTTCGAAATTTCGAATGTAATGATCGACTGCATCGACTATACGATTACACAGGCCCCGCAGGTAGTGCTCCCGACCGCATTCTAGCGTTTCCAGCGACAAAAACCCGTCACCCCGGGGCAACTTCATATGCTCGATCCCTGCAACGCCAATTGTCACTCCGCAGCCTCAAAACCTATCAAAATTGTTTGCTTGCAAAAGCGGATTTATGCGCATATAAATCCAGTAAGGTCAATGCGGAGCGGTTATCTGCTGCACGCTGGAACGCCGGCTGCACAACTGCCAAGTATCAGCAGTTTGGTCAAGGAGGTAAACCCGTCATGAATTTTGAGTATGCACCGAAAATCGGCGACTGGTACAAGAATACCATCGGGGATGCATTCGAGGTGATTGCCCGGGACGACGATGACGATACGCTGGAGCTGCAATACTACGACGGCACCCTGGAAGAACTCGATACCGAAACCTGGGAATCCATGCGCCCGGTGCCGATCGAGCCACCGGAAGACTGGAGTGCTTCCATGGACATTTCACCCGAAGACACCCACGGCCCTGAAGTCTGGTCGGAAACAGAGGACTGGATGAGCGCGCTGGAACGCATGGACAGCAGCCCGTCCTGAGTTGCCGTCTGCAACTTCAACCGGCACAGGTGTCCTGTATAGAGTGACTGTCTAACAAACCCGGACCTGTCAGAAGACAAGGAGGCATACGATGAGACGCAGACTCTATTTCCTGTTACCCAGCGTCGCACGTGCGCGGCAGGTGGTCGACGAGCTGTTGCTGGCGCGTATCGACGATCATCACATCCACGTCATGGCCAAAGAAGGCATTCCACTCGGCGATCTGCCACAGGCCAACCTGCTGCAGCGCAGCGATCTGGTTCACAGCGTCGGAACAGGTCTCGGTGTCGGTGGCGCAACCGGGATACTCACCGGACTGGTGGCCATTGCATTTCCCCCGGAAGGCATTACGCTCGGCGGCTGGATGCTGCTGGTAACCGCGCTGGCAGGTGCGCTGATCGGCGCCTGGGTCGCTGGAATGATAGGCACGGATATACCCAACAGCCAGCTCCGGGAATTTGCATCAGCAATGGAAAACGGGCGGATATTGATGATGGTCGACGTCCCCGGGGAAAAGGTCGAAGTTGTCGCAAAAATGATCAAACTTCACCACCCCGAGGCGGACATGCACGGGATCGAACCCGGAATGCACGCTTTCCCCTGATAACCAGGCCATTCATTTTCCGGTAATAAAAAGAGTGCCTTGCCCGGCGCTCTTTTTATTGCCCGGGAGCAGGCATATAACTTGCTGGATTTAAAGCCGAACCCGCCGGATTCAATGTTTGCAATCCGGCGCCGATAGTAGTTTGAAGGCTGGGTTATCAGCTGCGACCACCCCAAGGAGGTGCGCCATGACACTCATAATGGATATGGCAAGCGGTGAAGAATACCGGGGGGACGAACTGGGTTTCCCACGCGCAGTACCTACAGTACCCGGCCCCGAGGGCAACGCGCCGGAAGCGGTACAGCATGTGCAGCTGCAACTCGCAACCGTAGAAGTTGCGCCGTCGCGGCAGCAAACCTCCATCGACATGGCCGGCGTGGATATCGCGACGCTGATTCAAACCGTCGACGACTGAAGAAACCGGATACAGGGGCTGGAGCGGGTTATCGCTCCAGCCCTTTTTTATGCACCTTTTACCGGTGCTGTCATCAAGGCGTCAACACACATACACCTCCGGCGCTGATTTCCACCCGCAGCGAAGTCAGCAAACTGCCCGCACAGAGGCCGGCAATATCATGTTGAAGGAGTACTTTCCATTCGGCGGATTACAAACCCTGGCGAACCACCCGGAAACCCAGGTTATCCAGACGCGCATCAGGCGAGCGCTTGTCACGACTGGCACTGCGCAGCATGTCGGCCGGGCTGCTGTAACCGCCACCGCGCACGACACGGAACGAGCAGTCACCGGTTACAACGGCGGCACCGTCAACCGGTGCATCCGCATAGCCAGGCACGTAGCAGTCCTGCACCCATTCCATCACGTTACCCGCCATATCATGCAGTGCAAACGGGCTGGCCGGGTAGTCACCAACCGGCGCGGTCCGGCTGCCCGACCATCGACCACCACAATCAAAACAGTTGGCGCGGTTGTCATCGACCTCGTTGCCCCACCAGAAGCGCTTGTTACTGCCGGCACGAGCAGCGAACTCCCATTCGGACTCGGTCGGCAACCGGTAGTGCGCACCGGTCTGCGCTGACAGCCACCGGGTGTAGGCGATCGCATCCTGCCAGCTGACGTTGATCACCGGGCGCGCGCCGCGCCCCCAGCCTTCATCCGCGGGTCTGGCACGCCCGGTTGCCTGCGCAAACCGGTCGTACTGTGCGAAGGTCACTTCATTCTTGCTGATCGCAAAACCCGACAGCTGTACCCGGTGCTGCGGGCGTTCATCAAAGTTGGGCGAACTGATGCCACTACCCATGGCGAAACTGTCCGCTCTCAACGCCACCATGAGCGGTGCTGCACCACCGTCGGGCAGCGCATCCTGGAAAGTACGCGCCGGCTGTTCCACCACCGGCTGCGACGGTTCCACACCGGCCACGGGCTCATCAACCGGGGTTTCCTCCGGCTCTGCGCCCGTTTCCTGAAGCGGGACCGGCGCTGTTTCCTCTGCCACCGGCACCTCAATCTTCACTTCCGGCGTTATATACGTTCCTTTCGCAACAGGCGGGATCTTCTTTGGCGCAGCCGGAATCGGGGCGCCGGCTGCAGCCGGCGGCACCGTTTTCGGCTGCGCTGCATCTGCATCCCTGTCATCTTTCCCCGGCTTGACTGCCGGACGCTCTGTTTTTACTGCCGGCACCGCGGTTTTTACCGGCGGCGCCTCTGCCCTGGCTGCCGGTTCCCCTGCCTTCTGTGCAGCCGATGGCCGGCCCGGAAGCCCGGCCTCCCCCGGCTGTGGTGAATGAACAAACCACCAGACAGCGGAAGCCAGTGCACCACCCGCCAGCAATCCGGTCAACAACCCTTTCCAGCCACCCGAACCGGCGTTCGCCGCGGGAGCGGGAGCTATATTGCTGTCATCCTCTGCAAGCAGCGCAGTGCGAGCATGCTGAAAATCTTCATCCTCCTCGCCCACTTCCCCCGCATCAACATCGGGCGTCAGCAAGGCTGAAGCGCCGGGATCATTTTCATCCAGTGACGGGATATGTCCGGCAGGCACATCCGGCGGACCGCCGGAACCTGCGCGACTCAATTCCTCCCGCAGTCGTTCCACCTCACCCTGCAATGCGGATACCTGCTGTTCGGCCTGCGTGCGCAGGCGCACCGCAACTTCAACGTTCTGCCGGGCCTGCTCCAGCTCCTCATCCTGCGCGCTGTCATCATCGGCAACCGCCTGCATATCCACCAGGCTGCGTGTCACTTCAGCTTCGGCACGCAGCTGATCGACCTCCTTGCGCGCCAGCTGCTCGGCATCGCGTGACTCGGCGAGCGCCTGTTCCAGCTGCTGCACGCTGTCCTGCAGCGCCTGGAATTTATCCGTCGCTCCATCCGACTCGGCGCGCACCGCCCTGACCGCCTCGCGCAGTTCCTCAAGCTCCTGATTCTGTACCGTCAACTGTTCCTGGCTCGCGTTGCGCTCGGCACTGACTGCGGCCAGCTCCTCGCGCAGTGCCTGCTGTACCTGCAGCTCGCTATCAAGCCTGACCGCCATCTCTTCGTTGGCTGACTGGTTAGCCTCTATCAGCTGCTGCTCCGCCTCACGCGCACTCTGCTGCGACTGCGACAGCTGCTGCAGGAGTTTTTCCAGTTCCGCCTGCTCATTCTCGAGTTGTGCGCTGCGTTCACCCAGCTTGATTTCCAGGTCGTCGCGCAGACGCTCCCCCTCGCTGACCTGCTTCTGCAGGGCCTCCATTTCCGCCGCCAGGGCAGCGCTGGAGTCGCCGGCCGCTCCCTTCAGTTCCTTCTGCAGCCGCAGCACTTCGCTTTCGTGGTCGTGGCGCGCGCGCTCCAGGTCGCGCTCGGCCTTCCGCAATGTCTCCAGCAGGCGCCTGTGCTCACGCTGAACGTTGTCGCGCTCATCCTGGGCACGCGCCATGGCCTCGCGCACACTGGTAATTTCTGACTCGTGCTCACTGCCAAGTGCCTGCAGCCTGGCATCCATCTCTGCCGCGTGTTTTTCAGCCTCCGCGACCTGCCTGAGCGCATCCTCGGCATCTGCGCGGGCCTGCTGCAGATCCTGCTGCAACTGCCTTGAGCCGTCCTGATTCTCCCGCTCCCGCTCCCTGGCGGCATCCAGCTGCGCCTGCAGCGCTGCAAGCTGCCCGTTGAGATCATCCTCTACCTGTTGCTGTGCGGCCTCGAACTCCTGCTGCAATGCCTGCTCACGCCCGGCGGCCTGTTGCTGCGCGGCCTCGAACTCCTGCTGCAATGCCTGCTCACGCTCGATGGCCTGTTGCTGTGCGGCCTCGAACTCCTGTTGCAATGCCTGCTCACGCTCGGTGGCCTGTTGCAGGGACTGCTCGTACTCCCGCAGCTTCTGTGCACCGGCCTGCAGTTGCGCTTCCAGCGCTGCACTTTTCTCCTGCCCGGATTCCGCCTGCGCGATATCCGTCTGATACTGCTGTTCCAGCGCCCCGTAACGCGCCTCCAGGTCACTGAATTGCTGCTGTAATGATGCCCGCTGCTCCTTTTCGTCCTGCAGTACCTGCCGCAGCCCTTCGAGCTCTTCACCGGCCTCAGACAGCCGGGCATTTTGCTGCTCCTGGAGCACGCTCAAACGTTGCTGCGCATCCTCCAGTTCCCGGAGCGCCGCGTCCCTTTCGCCGGCTACCGCGCTAGTACGCTGCCCAAGCTGCTGGTAGTCCTCGCGCACCCTGCCGAGTTCCTGTTCGTGCTCGCGCAGCTCATCCTGGTGTTCCTGCTGCTGCCGCTCCAGCCGCTGCGCCATCTGTGCCAGCTCCCTGTTCAGAGCATCACCGCGTCCGTCCGCCGACTGCTGCAACTGCGAAAGGGTCTCGCGCAATCGATTGAGTTCTTCCTGGATCAGTGCATTTTCATTCTGCAGTGACTCAAGCCGGCGCCGACCTGATTCCTGCTCCTGCCTGGCAGCATCCAGTTCGGCCTGCAACCGCTCTTTCTCCTGCCCGGCACCTTGCGACAGTTCCCTGACCTGCTGTTGCTGCACCACCAGCTCGGCCTGCAGTTTTTCCCTTTCCTGCGCCGCGGCGGACTGCCCGTCCCGGTGCCGGCGCTGTGCCTCGTCCAGCGCGGTTTGTGCCGCCCTGAGTTGCTCGCCGGCCTGATCCAGCTGCTGCTGCAGCGCAATCTTCTCGTTTTCCGCCGCTGCGATTTTGTCGATCAGTACGCTGTCGGCGGCACCTTTGGCGCTATCCGCCGGCTCATTGACGGTTGTGTCAGGCGCTACCACAGCGCTGTCAGTGTCGAAGGGAATGATCTCGGCATCCGTTTCCGACGGGGTATCGGGATGTTCACCGATCAGCATTTCATCCGGCACTTCCGCCAACCCGTTTTTCAGCGCATAGACGGTCAATCCCCGCTGACTCAGCAGGAACGCACCGGCCGAGCTGCGCCTGCCGGTATCGCAGCAGACGACATAGGTCGTGTCCGCATCCAGCCCGGCACACTGATCACGCAAGGCCGACAACGGCATGTTGGTACTGCCCTTGATAGCCTGGTTGCCGAACTCACCGGGCAAACGCACATCCAGCCATTGCGCACCATCCCCGGCCAGCTTCTGTGCTTCGGGAAACGTCACTTCCCTGACCAACGGCTCACGCAACAGTTCGTTGAAATCATCCTTGGAGAGCCGCATCAGCGAACCATCCGTGACCATCGTCACAGATGCATTGCGCCGGGTGCCGGAAACCAGCGCGTCTTCACCGAAGCAGGCTCCCTCCCCCAGTTCCGCGAGCAGCACTTCCTTGCCACGCGCCGAGGGCTTGCGGGTTACGGCAAGACGGCCTTTTTTGACAATATAGAAAAAATCACCTTCCTCATCCTGGCGAACGATGGTTTCACCGGCATTGGCGTTGACCGATTCCAGGCGCATCAGCAGCTGGTGAATATTGGCGGGAGGCAGTTGCAGGAAGGCCTGTGACTGCAACATGCGGGTCATCCAGTCATCATCGTCCTGGGCGTCGATCTCGACTACGTCGTAACCTGCCGACTCGTCCCAGGTAAGCAGCACGTCAAGCAGACTGGAATCGATACGGGCCACGGTGACTTTTCCGGATGCGCGCGCAGACAGTTGGCGGGGTTGTTTGTGGGCCAGCGGATGAAGCGCGACCTCGCTCCCGGCGTGCACGGTACTGACGACATCGCGTCCTTTCCCGACCAGTTCGATACTGCCTTGCAACAGGTACACGGTCTGATAGTCACGATCACCGCTCCTGAACACGTAGCGACCGGAACGCACTTCCTCGATTACCGCTTTCCGGGTGATCTCCTCGATGTGTGCGGCTGACAATGCGTTAATAGGGACAAGGTCCCGTAACACTTTCTTATCAATAAGCTTTTTTGCCGCTCCCATGGTCTGCTGATCCGTCCGGTCTGATGTTCTGAATGGGCTTTCCGGGCACCCGTACGGGTACCGGCGCGATGCTCCGCCGCGCTCCACTGCTAGCGGCCAAAGAGGTCAAAATCTTAGCTGCACCGCCCACTTCGAAAGTGTGAAACGGCTCACGATTTTTGCGGACAGGAGCAAGCCGGCCGTCAGGCGGTGACGGCTTGTCAAAGACAGGATTCAGCACGGCTGTCACCGGGTCGTCGGCAAGCCACACCCTTGCTGTATATTTTTTGTTCAGTCATGCGGAGCAAATGTATTCGACGACACGGCCGTGTGTCGTCCCGCGCCGGTTTGCAACGCGTTCAATACGTCGCATTGTTAGCGTCGGTCGCACGTGTACGCATGTCGTAAATCATGGCTGCGCAATACGCCACTCGAAGTCTGGCCCTGTTTTTTATACGCATTAACGAAGCCACTCTCATTTGAGACTTAAAAAACAGGCTAAAATCACATAAAGGGGTTTCACTTTTTTTTCTTTGTGCTATCTTTGCGCGGTCACGTCCCAGACAACTACTGTAAGGAGCATATTGAATGGCCGTAAAGAAAAAAACTGCCAGGAAAACCGCCAAGAAAAAAGCTGCTGCCAAGGCGGTCAAGAAACCTACCACCAAAGCTGAAACATTTACCTATATCGCAGACAAGACCGGCCTGACCAAGAAAGACGTTGGCGCCGTATTCGAATCCCTCAACACCCTGATCAAACGCGACCTGAGACGCAGCGGCCCCGGCGTATACACCGTCCCCGGCCTGATGAAGATCAAGGTTGTACGCAAACCGGCCACCAAGGCACGCAAGGGCACCAACCCTTTCACCGGTGAGCCCATGACATTCAAGGCCAAGCCCGCACGCAATGTCGTCAAGGTACTGGCACTGAAAGCACTCAAGGATATGGTCTGAATCGATTGGATATCTGACCTGATTCTGATAAAAGGCAGCCCCCGGGCTGCCTTTTTTTATGGTTTTTCGTCCAGCACCCTGTGCTTGGCGCGGATAAAGTCCCGGTGCGGCACGTGCAGTAACTCCGTGATTTTACGCACTGTTGCCTCCTCGTAGCGATCCAGGCGGCCGTCTGCATAAGCCACCTGCCACAACATTTCCACCAGCTGTATTTTTTCTTCGGCGGAAAATTGCCGGTTAATCAGCCCCGTAAACTGGTACAGCGAAACAGCCTCGGCCGCTTCGCGATCCGCCAGCTCCGCCAGCTCACGGGTTTCGCTGTCACTCAGGGAAAAGGCTTTGCGCAAAGCCTGTTCGAGCATCGTGCGTTCGTCAGGGTGTTCATCATGATCAGCGCGCAAGACCTCGAACAACAGCGCGGCGGCGGCCAGCTGCAGTCCGTGCACGCCCGGGCCGGCCGTCGTGTCCGGCTCGATCTTCAGACGGAAGAATTCCTGGATGGCCGCTAACACGGTACGCCCGACGCTATCGCCGTGGAGCAGCGGGAGCACGCACTCTTCCCTGCCGGCAGCGTCTGGCAACGAAGGCCAACAACAACAGGAACAGCGGATCAAAGCGCGGAGCCGTAGCAGCCGTAAAGGTGCAGCCACCACCACCGGTACTGGCACTGATGCCCAGTACCGAGGCCGGATCTGCGGCACCTGCCAATGCGGCATCAGCATCCAGAATTCCACTCCCGCAGGAGCTGGTGCTGCAGCTGGTATCCGGGAATGCACGCGTTGTCCGCCGCAGGATTTCGCGGACCTGGTACTCGGTTAGCGAACTGTTTACCGCCAGCATAAGCGACGCAACGGCTGAAACCTGGGCCGTGGAAAAACTGCTGCCCGCAACTCTTCCGGCAATATCCGACCCGGCAAGCGTGGTACCGCTATTCGAAAGCACGAGTATGCCGTCATTCGGGGCAGTCGTCGTCAGGCCGCCGGGGGCACTCAAAATAACTTCCTCGCCATTGTTGGTATACGGCGCGCGCGAACCGTCTCGCAGCGTTGCGCCTACCGTCAGCACGTTCTGGCAGTTGGCCGGGCTCTGCGTAGCGACGTCTACGCCCTCGTTGCCGGCCGAGACAACGACTACCGCACCCACGCTCACGGCATCATTAATCGCTGCCTGCTCCTCGGGCGTACAGGCGCCGTCCCCGCTCAGACTCAGGTTAAGGACCCTGGCCGGGTTTGGATTCGGAACCCCGTCTATGGTAAATCCCGCTGCCCAGCGGATAGCATCAGCGACATCCGAGACGGCCCCGCCGCATTTACCCAGCACGCGGATCGGCAACAGCCGTGTAGCGAAATCGATACCTGCAATATCCAGCGCATTGTCAGATTCAGCCACCATAACGCTGGCCACAGAGAGGCCGTGCCAGGAACTGTTTTCCGACAACGTCCCGGGTTCACATTCATTGGCAACCGTGGCGTCCCCGGGATCTGTCGGGTTACTGTCGCGCCCGACCGGATCACCCAGAACGGGATCATTGTCCAGCTCGGTACCCAGGTTACTCAATCCGCCACTGAAAAAATCATAGCCGGGGAGCACCCGGTTACCATTGGGGTCAATATCACGGTGTGGCAAAAAACCGGTATCCAGCTGTGCGATAACGCTGGCCGCCGAACCCGTTTCCCGATCCCAGGCGCCCTGCATCCGGATACCACCGGTGTCCTCGAACAGATGCCACTGACCGGAGTCAACAGCACCGGGGATGTAGCGGGGATCATTGGGCACCAGTGTTGGATACATGCGCTTGTCCGCCTGCGCCGACGCTACCGCGCCGCTTGCGACAAGTTGTGCCGCGATCGCCTGTGCTTCCTGCAGGCTGACGGCCTGCGGCAAACGCATCACCATCCCGTTCCCGTCAAATGGCCGGACAAAAGTCAGTGGCGCCCCGTCCGGCAAACTGATGCCGGGGACAGCCTCGTTAACCCGGGCTGCCTGGACACGCCGCACGCCATCGTCCTTCAGGCGCAGTATGATCTGGTGTGTGTCCTGTCGCGCCCCCTGGTCCGTGGCCTGCGCGGGGAAAACGGTGGCGGCCGCACACAGCGACAGCCCCAAAACCATAATTTTTTTTATCATCAACTAATTACCTGATAATCCTACTGGGCACGGACCATGAATTGCTGCCCCTGGAACGACAATATCACACCTGTCGGTGTTATTTCGTCCAATAACGGCCCTTCCTGTAATCGATCCCCCACGCGGTACTTCTGCAGGTTAATCAAAACAAAGCGATCCTGTGGGCGATCGCTGTAGACGTGCACATCGAGCCGTATCCCGCCCTTGAGCTGCTGAAACAGGTGCGCCGGAATCTGTGGCCAGACCGGCAGATCGTCTATATCGGTGTGTTCCTCTTCTACGCGCGGCGGCACAACCGGTGCCACTTCGACCACAGCTTCAGCCGGGGCAGGCGGCGCTATAACAGACGCGGCGACCACCGGCGCCGGGCGGGGCGCCACGGGTGCAGCGGCCGGCAACTCCCTGGTCACGACGGGCGGCGGCTGGACGGGAGCATCAACAGCAGGGGCAGCGG
>JBHHXO010000109.1:0-10885 GCA_046757125.1 Thiogranum sp. | reverse complement strand
TCCCGATACATTGCTATGTATTTCCGGATCAACTCTTCACTGGAGAATGTTTTCAGGGATCGCTGGCGGGCGTTGTTCCCCAGCCGGGTGCAGAGCGCCGGTTCATTCGCCATTCTTTTGCAGGCGGATACAAAGCAGTCAATATCATCGGGCGGGCACAACAGGCCGCACTCGTTGTCGGAGACAAGCTCCGGCAGCGCGGAGTTGGATGCTGCGATGACCGGCTTCCCGCAAGCCATGGCTTCGAGAGCAACGTAGCCGAAGCCCTCATACCGCGAGGGGAACAACAGCGCGTCGCACTCCTGATACGCGCGCACCAGTCCGGCTGTATCCAGGCGTCCCAGCGGCTTTATGTTTCCGGCATGGTCCGCTCGATGGCGCTCATCAAGACCGCTCGTTGCCGCCAGCTCATAATCTCCGTCGAGGTTTTCAATAACCCGGCGGGCCGTGTCCCATCCCTTGCGGGCCGAACGGTTTCCGACAAACAGCAGCCTGAGCTTTTTGCCGCTGTTCGCCGCCGGTTTTCCGGGTCTGAAAATATCGGTGTCAACCCAGTTATAGATAACTCTGACATCCGTTATTCCGAACACCTTTTGCAGGCTTGCTTTCGTGTAGTTGCTGACTGCGACGATCCTGTCGGCATGATTGAACGAGGATTGCTCGTAGCGTCTGACCAGGTGCTGATGGTATAAGTGCTGCAGGCTGCTCTTGTGGCGGCGAAATTCCGGGTCAAGAACGCAATGGTGTTCAGTGACCACAAGCGGGATGTGCTTCTTTCTGAAAGCAAATGCATTCCAGGAGTTTGCATGAATAATATCGGTTCCCCGGGGGGGGTGTTTTCCCGCAAGCAGAAAGGGGGTGAACTCGAAACGCCTGTCAAACCAGGTGATTTCGGCCTGGAGCCCGTGTTTTCGGAGAGCCCCGGCCAACCGGTCGACATAAACATCAGCGCCGCTGCCCGCCGCGATTGTCGGGAACCATATTTTCATGTTGCATGCATACCTGTCACGGTATCCTGATGTTTAACGGGAGCCACGCAAGGAAAAATGCGCGCGCCGGAACAAGGCTCCTGTACGTCAGGCACCTGAACAACGATCTGATAAACAGTGTTACAAACTTTGTCAGCAACATGGCCGGTATCTCGATTGCGGAATGGCAGGCCTTGGTGGCCATCAGCACATGCCCGCGTGTAGTATGGTATTCGTAGAACATGCCCGCCTTGTTCGAGGAGGCCCCGACTGCATGCTCCGCATAGACGCCGGGCACCAGTTTGTACGGCTGCCCCTTTTTCCATAGTTGCCAGCAAAACAGGGCGTCTTCACCGTACATGAAGAAGTCCGGGTCGAAGAGCCCGTTGTCGCCAGCCAGTCGCCGGTCCACCAGCATGCAGCAGCCACTGATATAGAGGAATGACAGTGGCAGTTTGTGCCTTGACAGGATCCCTGTGTAGCGGTTATACCAGAGCCCGCATTCCTCGCCGGCTCCCTGCTGGCGGATGCAGGGTGCAGCCAGCATAACGCTCCTGTCTTCCTGCAATGACTTTAGCAGTCCGGCGAGTAACCCCGGTCCTGCAACAGCATCATTGTTGATGAGCAGGAAGAAATCGTGGGGTTGCGGTGAGGATATATCGGTTGTGATCGCAAGGTTTACACCGCCGGCGAAGCCGAGATTCGCCGAAGCGCTGATCAGTCGTACATCGATTCCCGGGTTGGAGGTTTTGAAGCCGGCAACAGTGTTTTTCAGCCTGGCAGACCACTCGGGGTGGTCGCAGTTGTCGACAACATAGATGGTTGAAAGGCCCTGGCCAAGGAGTGACTCCAGACACTTTCCGGTTTTTTCGGCGCCGCGGTAATCCAGCAGGATCGCACAGCTATTCATTTTTCCGCGGCCTTTTCCAGGCGCCAGCAAGTTTTCCAAGAAGGTTGTAGGCAGACCGGTTCCACAATACCAGTTTGTGTTCGAGCAGGTTAAGGAGCCTGCTCCTGCCGTACACCATGCTCTGGAATTCGGCTTCCAGTCGCAGGTACTCGTTAAAGTCCTCGCTTGCAAGTTTCACATCCAGTGCCTGTGCAATTCTGGTGATAATACTTCGTGTGGAGTTCCCGGTTAGACAGCGTGGTATGCCGGGCATATCAACTGCATCTTTCAGGAACAGGAAAATGCTTCTGATGAGCAACGCATTGACCGTGATGCGGCTGTCCCATTCCCACTCCTTGTCGATGAAACGGCATCGCTGCTTGTCCGGGAAACAGTTTTTCCATATGTGATCGATGAAGCTGCCATCCAGCAAAAATCGCCCTTCCTCGCGTACCGAGTGCGAGCGGATATATTTCAGCCATACTTTTGCGGGCGCGAAAATAGTTTCTACGTCTGAATCCGGTTGGACCGCCCTGCGAAGGATCCTGAGTTGCAATGAATGGCCGTCAACCCAGTCGGACTCGCTTTCCACCAGACGCAGCTGTCTGCCGGTTGCCGGTAACGAGTGGTGCGCGATTATCTTCACTGCCTTGATCCCGCTGCCACCGGCATCCACGAATCTTGTGACTGTCTGCAGTTCCCTGTTGCGGCCTTTGGAGAAAATCATGCCGAGCCCGTCCATCCGGACCACTGAGTGCTTTTCCCGTCCGGCGGCGATCAGGAATGAATTTGCGAAGTACTGCAAGCTGTTGTTCCTGTCCAGTTCGAGTAGTGCGAGTCTCTCATTGAAGGATATATTTCTGTCGATGTCCGGATCATGAAGGCCGAAATTTCCCAGCAGTTCGCCCACGGACACTCGTCTGATCATCTCGTCAGACAGGATGCACTCGGCCAGACGGTATTCCGGATACGGGAAGTAGAGGTCGATAACGTCAAAATGCGGTTCGAGCATCCCGCTCAGTTCATCCTGGCGGCCGGGTTCCGTATGCTCCAGACTGTGCTCGAGAATTTCCTGGAAACTGTTTTTTTCCGCGCTTGAAAGCCGCCCCAGTCCGGACGGGTTATCAGCGGCGAGCAGCAAGGTTCCTTCATTGTCGAGAAGGTCTGCGAGTTGCCTGATAAGGTCTTCCGGCTCTCGATCTGAAGCTCCGGTCGGTGAGTCGTCCTCGAACAGCCCCAGGGCCACGATGACATCGAATTTATTTTTGAAGTGGATATCCTGCAGTGACGTGCAGATGATTCCGACGTTGTCCTGGTCTCTTGTGCGTAACTGTGCCAGATATGCATTCCCCGGATTGCTCTCGATCCCTGTTACCGACCTGCATTTCTCGCCCAGATACCGGGTAATCGCGCCGCATTCACAGCCGACCTCAAGCACGGTGGCCTCCGGCCTGAACCGGAATGCGCGCAACAGGTTGGCCCTCATGCCGGAAAGGTGGTGCGCGCTCTCGCGGTTCCTGATAAAGCTTTCCAGTTCCGGTGAGCCAGAGTCCAGGTCGGTGCACTTCAGGAGTGTTTCCTTCAGATAGCTTTGTGCCGGCGTGTTGATCTTTATGTCTGTTGAATCTTTCCCGATGTCGACTTTAAGAAGATTGTATAGCATCGAAATGATCCGGATTTTGTATGTCGGGTTGTCAGCCTCAACCCGGCCGGTATACGAGTTACAGGAGGCAATCATCCCGATGTGCCCTGTTTTACAGTCTGAATACAATTGTAATGCTGTGCAACAGAATCAGTTTCGGGGTGCTGTCAGCCTGTCTGGTTTCAGGACAATGGTTGCGCCAGTATTTTGTCAGTTTGGTCCGGTGGTGCGGTCAGTCCGGCGCATATCCTCGTCGGCGTTCTTGTAGTGCAAGGCGGATACCTGCTCGGAGATAATGCCGATGAGAAATACGACTATTGAAGTTGTGAACAGCAGGGCGCTCATATTGGTGAATCTGTGTTCGGTCAGGAAAGTGTAGGCATAGTAGGACAGGCCGAGCAAAAATATGACTGCGCTGACCGGCAGGAACAGGCGCATGGGCGAAAACAGGGCGCCGATCTTGATGATGATTACCAGAAAACGGGTCCCGTCCCTGAATAGCCGTATATTGCTTTCTCCGTCGCGCCGGGCGGCCCGGATTGGAACGTAGGCTACAGGCAAACCCGAACGAAAAAATGCCATGGTGCTGGTGGTCGGGTAGGAGAATCCATTGGGAAGCAGGTACAGAAATTTTTTGAAATGACGTGTCCGGACGGCCCTGAAGCCGGAGGTCAGGTCCTCTATTTTGTGGCCCGTCATTACCGAAGCGAGGCGATTATAGGCGTTGTTTGCGGCGCCGCGAAATACAGAGGCCTGGGTGCTGCTGATCCGTGCGCCGACAACCATGTCATAGCCTTCGTCCAGTTTGTCCAGCAGGCGCTGGACGTCTTCCGGGCGATGCTGGCCGTCAGCGTCCATGAATACGATAGTTGCAGCCTGTGCTGCGCGCGCCCCGGATTTTATGGCCGCACCGTTGCCCATGCTGTAGGGGTGGCTGATCAACGCAACCCCCTGTTCGTTACAGACGTCGGCGGTTGTGTCGGTGGAGCCGTCGTTAACGACGATGATTCCGGCCTGCGGGTAGAGTGATTTGAGCTTCTGCAATAGTGGACCGAGAGACGCGGCTTCGTTTTTTGCGGGTATGACGATATTGAATTCGGTCTGCATGGTTGTCTGTATCTGACTGTCCCTGATTACGGCGCATCATATCCTAAAGCGGGCTCAATGCTCAAAGGGCTGCCGAAATTCACCTGCTCCGGGCCGGCCTGGTAGGCGGCGGATAATTGCTTTCTCAAGTCAGCAATAATAGTGGATAGTCTGCCAAGCCTGTTCAGTTCTGCAAGCGTATTCAGCTGGGACTCCGCTTCCGCCAGCCGGCCCGTTTCGAGCAGCAGTCCAATGTAGTTTATCCTGTATTGCGCGTCTTCGGGTCTGATTGTGATGGCCTCGCGAAACAGCTGCTCTCCCAGTTCATAGTCCTGCAGGTTGTTCAGGGCGAAATCCGCATAGGCTGTTACGATATATGCATGAATGTTGCTGTGGGGCTTCAGGTATTTATTGTTGAGTGCAGTGATGTACAGGCGCACGATGGCTTCCTGCGGGATCGCACAGCCCTGTCGCTGGCACGTATTGATCGTCTTCAATGCACCGATTGAGTCGCTCAGTATCGGGTACTGAGTGAGTTTCCTGTGCATCCGGGCCAGCCATTCATCCTCGATCGGCAGGCCGGATTTGCCCGCAAAAATCAGGCGCGCAACATCCGGCTTGATGTCCTGTTTGCCGACGTTTATGGCAGTTTCCAGTCGCTGCATGGTTTCGGGAGCCAGTTTCTCCTCTCCGCCGTCCAGCACCAGCTTGACATAAATGCGCGCGATTGAATACGTGGCGCGCGGTGAGTTCGGGTGGTGGTCGGCTTCGCTCAATGCCAGGTTGATATTGGAGTCCCACTGACTGGCCCTGAAAAAGGTCAGTGATGCGAAAGCAAGTACCGCCACGACGGCGACGGGTGCGGCCAGCGCCTTGTGGTGAAAGCTGTTGAAAATATAGCTGGCGACTACTGCTGTGGACAGGATAATGCCGTAACCGGCGAGGTAGTTTCTGTGCTCGTGCATCAGTTCCAGCAGGATGATGCTGGATTCCAGAGAATGACCGATGAAAAACCACAGCAGGCCGAAGCTGAGCAGCGGCATGCGGCGAACGGTATAAATCGCGAGTGCCAGCAGGGATGCCAGGAACAGCATTGCGTAGAGGGTTGTGGGTGGGTCAAGCAGGCTGCGCGAGACGGCTATGTCATCGTGAAAGATCCCCAGTTCGGTAATGGAGGGGGCAACGATCAGGCGCAGGTAGGTGGATAAAACCCTGAACTCGGTTAATACCCGTTCACCTATCGTGAAGCCCCGGTTGGCATGGCCTCCGCCAAGCATGTCGATGTTCACTGAAACCCAGGCGAGTACGGCGAATAACGGGACGATAACCAGGATGCTGAAGCCGATGCTGATCCCGGTGTTGCGTTGCTGGTCGGCATTTCTGAACCGGAACAGGAATGCTTCCGTCAGCAACAGGTAAAGGGGGAATAATACGCCGTTTTCCTTGCTGAGGGTCGCCAGCACAAGGAAGATTACGCAGCCGGATATCAGTACGTAGAGTCGCCCTTCGTTCCGGTATATCCGGTTTCGGTACCAGACATAGAAGATCAGGCCGTAGATCATGAAGAAAGCGGACAGGCTGGCCATGCGCTGGACGATGTAGAGTACGCTGGTCAGGTTGATAGGGTGTACCAGCCAGACCAGCGCGACAATGGCAGCCAGCCAGGGGATTTGCTTCGATGAGAGCTTCAGTTTGTTGGTGCTGCGGGTGATGTCCAGCAGGAGGAATGTCAGAATGAACAGACCGATTCCATTGAACGTGTGCAGGACAAGATTGGTGACTTTCAGTGAGTAGGGCTCTATCCCGAAGAAATAGTAGTTCAGCGCGAACGACAGCATGCTGACCGGGCGTTTCAGGGCGCCGGAGTCGGAGGACAGGCTGGCGCCGAGCAGTGAGTCGATGTCGAGCGTTTGCAGGTGTAACGCCTGGTTCAGCAGCAGGTTGGGGAAATCGTCAAAGACATAGTCCCCCGCCAGTCCGGGGAAATAGGCCAGGAATGCAAGGCCGACAGCCGCAATTGAAAACAGTAGCAGCGCGCGGGAAAAAGATCGGGTTTGCATATCCATTTTGCAGACGTCCCTGTTGTACGGCGTGTTTATAACGTTATCCACCCGGGTATCCCTGTTCGTTTACCCGTTGGTGAATGGAAAAGAGCCCCTTTAACAGGGGCTCTTTTCCGTCGGCAAGTACCGGCGCGTCTAGTTACGGCAGTTGGAAGGCACGTACTTGTAAAGGGCGCTGTTGCTGCCAATATTGCACTGCCAGGATACACGGCCGCCGTTCGCTTGCGGTACCAGTCTGATAATTGCTCCATTCATCGAAGGATTGCCACCCAGGCTGCTGTTGTACGTAATCGCGATTACGCCACTGCTCTCAACCTGGACCTGGGTCACGGAATTGCCGTTTATCGAACCTGCAGCAGCCAGGCCGGCCTCTGCATTGGTAGCGGGGAAGCTGCCGACAGAGGCATTTGTCTCTGTAACGGCAACTTTAGCCGCGGCGGCCAGGTTCAGACCTTCGGTCACCTTGGAACGAATGGTGTAGTCCTGGTAAGCCGGGATCGCAATTGCGGCCAGAATACCGATGATCGCGACCACGATCATCAGCTCGATTAGGGTGAAGCCCTGTTGAGTTTTCTTCATGAGTAAATCCTCTTCAAAACGTAAACGTTGTGTCAAATGCCCAGGGGCATAAATAGCGTGTGGATCAGAAGCCTTGCGGTATTGCTACATCATGACTCCGTGTCGCGAGCAGTCTGAACCGTGTTGTTCGGCTATCCCTCTACAAGCAGCATGCATGCCAGTTTCCATATGCCCTGCGCTGGTTATGGCGGCACTGTGTCGGGGTTTCTTAAATTTTTGTAAAAATAACGGGATAGGGGTTTATGGCGGGTGTTTCATTGGACTGTCCTCCATGAGTTTCTGTAATGATCATCCCTGATCAGGCGCGCTCTCCTGACGTGCTTGGCCAGTCAGGTGACGCAGAGTGTCACTTTCCGGTTACTCCAGGCCCAGTTTTTTCAGCCGGTAGCGCATGGCGCGAAAGGTGATGCCCAGCAGCTTTGCCGCCGCGGTCTTGTTATTGTGGGTCTGTTCCAGTGCGTTGAGAATAGCCTGCCGTTCGATTGTTTCCAGGTATTCTTCCAGCGCCATGCCTTCCGGTGGTGACAGCGGCTGCTCGGCCATATCCTCCTGCGAGCCGGTGCTTTCGGTCGTCGGCAGGGCGAGGTCTTTCGGCTGGATCTCCTGCCCGTCACACAGGGTCAGGGCGCGCTCCAGTATGTTTTCCAGCTCACGCACGTTGCCGGGGAAAGCGTGTCGTTGCAGGGCGTCCAGTGCATCCTGCCCCAGTGTCGGTCCGGCGCCATTTTGATCGACTGTCAACCGGGCGAGAATGTGTCCGGCCAGCTGCGGGATATCTTCGCGGCGCTGGCTCAGGCTCGGCACCTTGAGCTCGATGACATTGATCCGGTAGTAGAGGTCCTGGCGAAACTCGCCCGCCGCTACCAGTGTCGCGAGATTTTTATGGGTGGCGGACAGCACCCGCACATCGACCGGGGTCTCTTTCTGTTCGCCTACCGGACGCACGGCTTTCTCCTGGATGACGCGCAGCAGTTTGACCTGCATATGCAATGGTAGCTCCGCTACCTCGTCCAGGAACAGGGTGCCGCCGTCGGCGGCCTGGAACAGGCCCTCCTTGTCGGCAACGGCGCCGGTGAAACTGCCCTTCCTGTGGCCGAAAAACTCGCTTTCCATCAGTTCCGAGGGAATGGCTCCACAGTTGACCGGTACAAAAGCGGCGTCATTGCGCGGCCCCCGGGCGTGGATCAGTCGCGCCACCAGCTCCTTGCCGGTTCCCGACTCACCACTTATATAAACGGGCGCCTGGCTGCGGGCCAGTTTGGCGATGGTGGAGCGGATGGTCTGCATAATGGCCGAGTCGCCGAGCAGTGTGTCGCGGCTGCGGCGGTCGCGCTCCGGGAAGCTGCCCAGTTTGAGCGCGCCCTTCACCAGGTTGCGCAGCACGTGCAGGTCGATCGGCTTGGAAATGAAATCGAAGGCCCCTGCCTTGAGTGCCTGGACGGCCGTTTCCATGTTGCCGTGCGCGGTGACAACGGCGACCGGCAGATCGGGGTGGTTCTGCTGGATGTACTCCACCAGTTCCAGGCCGTCGCCATCCGGGAGGCGCATATCGGTCAGGCACAGGTCGATATCGGTTTCACCCAGCAACCGGCGTGCGGCTGTCAGGTCGGCCGCGGAACGGGTATCGATGTCCATACGCCCGAGTGTCAGCTCCAGCAGCTCGCGGATATCGGGCTCGTCGTCGACGATCAGTGCCAGTGGTGTACTCATGTTTTTTCGGGCTTGCAGTCCAATGCGGCGCTATTCTACAGGAAGCGGCCTGTTTTTAGGTGCGCTGTGCCGCAAAGTGAATACTGAAGCAGCTGCCGCCGGTATCTGCCGGCCGGTAACTCAGGCGCGCCTGGTTGATTTCGCAGAGTTCGCGGGCGATATAGAGCCCCAGCCCGGTGCCCGATGCGGCCGTGGTGAAAAACGGCTCGAATATCTGTTCGGCTGTTTGGGGATCGATGCCGGGGCCGTTGTCGCTTACGTCCAGTTGTACCGCCCCGCTGGGCTCCCTGTGGCACTGAATGGCGAGGTGCGGGTTTTCACCAGCGTGCCGTATACCGTTCTGGCACAGATTGAGCAATACCTGGTGCAGGTGGTCGGGGTCGACATGCACGTTCAGATCCTGTGCTTCCAGGGCCAGCTCCAGCTGGTCGGCCGGGATGTTCTCCACCTGCAGGAATTCCTCCCGGAAGGTGTTCAGCCAGTCCGCCAGGTGCAGTTCCTGCGGGTGGCTGGCGGAGCGCCGCGACAGCTGCAACACGTTCTCGATGACAGTGTTCACCCGTCGGGTGTGGGTTCCGATGATCTCGGTCAGGCGTTTATCGGCCCCGGAGAGGTGTTCGGACTCTTCCAGTAGTTGGGCGGCGTGGCTGATAGCACCGAGCGGGTTGCGGATTTCATGGGCAATACTGGCGGTCAGCCGGCCCAGTGAAGCGAGTTTGACCTGCTGGGTTTGCATGGCCATCCGGGCGCTGTCTTCCAGAAGAATCAGCGCACCGTTGCCCTGGGCTGTTTTCAGTTCCCCGAAGCGCGGTAACAGGGTGCTGCTGGCGGTGGGGGACTGCAGGGTCTCCGGTTGCCACTGGCGGTCTTTTTTCCACAGCTCGAGCTGCCTGGCCAGCGCCGGTGCGACCGTGTCCAGTTGTACGCCATCGCGTGTGTCGGGTCCCAGCAGGGTGGCTGCAGTAGCGTTGGCCAGCCGGATCCTGTTGTCAGGATCAACGACCAGCAGGCCGGATTGCAATTGCCTGATGATGTACTGGTTCAGCTGTTGCAGGTTGGCCAGGTCGATACCGCGCTGCTGCGCCAGCGCCTCGCTTTCGCGGGTGCGCAGCGCCAGCACGTTGGCCAGCGCGGCGGCGGCAAAAAGCACCAGCCCCAGTAACCCGGCCCGGGTGATATCACCGGCGCCGGTTTCGACGTCCGCCAGGCTGGCCAGCCCGGTTTCGAACAGCAGGGTCAGGGTGCCTACCGCAGCAAAAAGAAAGGCCTGGCGTCCCGGCAGGATCAGGGCGCCCACCGCGACAGCGATCACCAGCAATACCGCCAGGGCGCTGGTGACGCCGCCCGTTGCGTGCATCAGCAGGGCGATGGCGCCGATGTCCGCCAGTACCTGCAGGAGCGCCTGGAACCGGTAACCGGGCCAGTGCAGGCGGGTGCTGAAGCCGGCAGCTATGCTGAAAGCCAGGTAGGCGAACAGGGTGGAGCTGAACAACGGGTGGTTCTGGACATTGAACGGATTACTGTCCGGTACCAGGTAGTAGATGGTGGTCAGCAGGCCGGCGAGTATGACCCGGTAGAAGGTCAGTATCCGCAAGGGGCGCCAGGGCAGGGAAGGTGCTGTTTCGGGCATCGGCCTAGCGGTCTTCGTCGCGGTGCTGGCTGCAGCAGTAATAGCGGTCCCCCTCCCTGACGGCCTCGTTGCGCGGTGTAAACGTCCCGCAACGGGCGCAACGCACCATATCATCGACCTGCCGGGCGGTTTTTTTCTCTATGCGGGGACCCTTCGCCAGGCGCATCAGAATCCAGATAACCAGGCCAATGCCTAGCAGATAAATGAGTACGCGGATGCCGAACATGCGGCTAGGGCCTGTGAACACTTCCCGAACGGGCACTGCCGGGGCGCTGTTTTCGCCCGGCAAGGCAGAATGCGCGTAGTGTAGTCATTCTA
>JBHHXO010000108.1:0-11007 GCA_046757125.1 Thiogranum sp. | reverse complement strand
CGTCCTTCACTGATGGTTGCAAACAGGAAATCGTGATTCTTGCCCCGCAGTGCCTGCGGGGTCAGCGCCGGGCCCAGCCCGCCGGTCAGGCGCATGCCGTGACAGGAGCCACAGTCCTGGTGCACGAGATTGCGCAACTCGGTCTGGCGTTCGCTACTCACGGCTTCGGCCGTAGCCGACAGCGTCAATGCACACAGGGCGATGAACACCAGCGCCTTAGGCATACCTGAGTTCCATTTCCTGCGCCCAGGGCATGAACCAGTCCAGTTCTTCCGCCAGCGTAACGACCGGCCCGATAATCAGCATGGCCGGCGACGCGATTGCCTGATGTTCTACGGCCTGCTGCAATGCGCAGATGGTGGTAACGATGTTGCGCTGGCGCGCGGTAGTGCCGCGTTCGACAACCGCCGCCGGTGTATCTTCCGACCGGCCGGCCTTGAGCAGGTCGTCGACGATCTGCGGCAGGTTGGCAAGGCCCATGTAAATAACCAGTGTCTGTCCGGGATCCGACAGGGCCGACCGGTCCAGCACCAGCGCCTCGTCATCCTTGCAGTGCCCGGTCACGAACTGCACGCCCCGGGCAAGACCGCGATGGGTCAGCGGGATACCCGCGTAAGCGGCACAGGCCTGCGCCGCGGTAATCCCCGGCACCACCTCGAACGGAATGTCGTTGCGCGCCAGTGCCAGCGCCTCTTCGCCGCCGCGGCCGAAAATAAACGGGTCGCCCCCTTTCAGGCGCACCACGCGCTGACGCTTCCTGCCCAGGTCCACCAGCAGGGCGTTGATTTCCTCCTGGCTGAGCGTATGGCGGCCGGTTGCCTTGCCGACGTACACGCGTGACACCGAATCGGGTATCAGGTTAAGGATTTCGGGCGATACCAGCCGGTCGTAGACAACCGTGTCTGCCGTCCGTATCAGGCGCTGTGCTTTTACGGTAAGCAGGTCCGGGTCACCGGGCCCCGCCCCCACCAGATAGATTTTTGCCTGTATACTCAAGCGTTGTCTCCCAAATTTCCGGCTGCCGCTACACGCTCCCCCCGGAGCCGCAGCACAGTGGCTCATATTGGGGGCAGCTTTTTTTAGTGTCCTTGACTTAGGTCAAGGGTTTATATGGGTATAATCGAAGACACTGGGCCGCGGTGATGGCCATCAGGTGAATTATCCATTAGGCTGTCTGAACTGTCTGTTCTGCATAGGGTTGGGCTAATGTTCCAAAAGATCTGTATGTACCGAAGCATGTGCATGTTCGGTATGGCACTGCTTATCCTGACACTGATTACCGCCATCATCCTGGGGCTGGTCGCGGGCCCGACCAACCCCCTGACCTGGGCGCTGGTGGCGCTGCTGGTGATTATCCCGTTTATTCACCGCAGGCTGTCGGCAAAACATTTCATCCAGTGGAAAGACGAATACAACGTCGGCATTGAATCCATTGACCAGCAGCACAGAAAACTGGTCAGTCTGATCAACCAGTTACAGACGGCGGTAGACTACTCCACCGGCGAAGAATTCGAGCGCGAGGCGCTGGACGAGCTGGTGGACTACACCAAGACACATTTCGGGTTTGAAGAAGGCATGATGGAGCAGTACGACTACCCGGATCTTGAACCGCACAAGGCCCAGCACAGAAAGATGATTGCGAAAGTCGAGGAAGTCCTGGCCGAGTACGAACAGGATCACGACCGCGCCATGTTCCAGGCCGTGACCTTCCTCAAGGACTGGCTGATCAACCATATCAACGGTACCGACAAGCAGTACAGCAGCTTTTTGATTGAAAAAGGCGCCAGGTAGCGGCCGGTTACACGATCGTCAGTGGCTGGTGCCCGCTGAATAGCGGGTTTTGTTGTAGACGTTGTATTTCCCCGAGGGCTTGTTCATGGGCAGGCGCTTGACCTCTTCCAGCGTCGCCGCGTCGTAAACCACCACGGCGCCGTCGACATCCCAGATACTCAACAGGGCGTATTTACCGTCGCGCGTGAATTCCACATGCGCAGCCGTCTTTCCGGGGGCCGGCCGCAGCGTCTTTACGATCTCCAGGGTGCGCTTGTCGATGACATGCACGGCATCCTTGTCGGGGCCGAAGAAGACGTCCACCCAGGCATAGGGGGTCTGCTCGTGACTGCGCATAAAGAAACCGGGGCCCAGTGTCCTGATGCGCTTGATCGTTTTCCAGGACTCCATGTCGATGACCGTGACACTGCCTTCTTTCAGGTTCGGCGTCGCCAGCACCGGCCTGCCCCGGTATTCCCAGGTAATTCCCGAACCCAGGTGCGGCATGCCCGGCAGGTCCAGGTCTTTCACCACCACCCGGCCCACGTCCATGTTCACTACCTGGCCCTTGCCTTCGCGTGAAGTACCGATCAGCGAGACATAGTCCTGGTCGAAGAAGAAATCATCCAGGTAATCGCTAACCGGGATCCGGCGCACAGGGAACGGCTCCGCTTTGAGATTTTCACCGGATTCCTCGTTGTAGTCATGCACCCAGCCGCTGAAGCCCATGGGCGGTTCATCCGCGTAGGAAATCTCCCACACTTCCGGGATATCCTTGAGCGCCGCGATAAAGCTGTTACGCGGTGGCGCTGTATATACCGCGCTGACACGCGAGGTCTTGCCGGCACTGTCTTCGACGGGATAGATCCTGACGGGTTTCAGATCCCGCGCATCCAGCAGCACCAGGGTGTGCGGCAGGTAGTTTGCCACCATGGCGTAACGACCGTCGGCCGACACGGCCAGGTTGCGGGTATTGATACCGGCACGGATCTCGGCCACCAGCTTGAGGTTGTAGATATCGTATTTACTGATCCAGCCGTCGCGCGAAGCGAAATAGACAAAACGGCCCGACGGTGAATACTTGGGACCGCCGTGTAATGCAAAACGCGACGGGAAACGGTGGATGGGCTGCATGCGATCGCCATCCAGCAGGGTTACGTGATGATCGCCGAGTTCCACCACCAGGAACAGGTTAAGCAGATCATCGACCTTGAATACCGGTTTGTCCGAAAGCTCGCTCTCCCGGTTGTGAACAATATGACTGGCATTGATTTCGGCCAGGCCCCAGACCGGCACTTCCGGCAACGGCGTATACACGTACCCGACCAGCGAGCGGATTTCCGCCGCATTCAGCTTTTCCGCAAATGCGGGCATCTGGGTGGCCGCGCGTCCCTGGCTGATGACTTCGGCGGCAGCCTTCTTTTTCAGGCGCTTCAGGTTACCGGGCAGCAGTGCCGGGCCCATGCCGCCGAGACGATTCGCACCGTGGCATTCGGCGCAATGCGTCCTGTACAGCTGCATAACGTCCACAGCATCCGCCGCGCGGCTGGCCGCGCCCGGTGCAAGCAGCATGAACAGGATAAGCAGCCGTATTTTTTTGTATGTGCAGGACATAGCCGACAGCGCACCCGTGTTATTGATTCATACGCTCAGTCCGTCACGTGCACGGTGCCGGTCATTTCCGGGTGCGGGCCGCAACGATAGGGAAAATCGCCGCCGGCATCGAACGTCCGTTGGTAGGATTCTTCCGGAAAGAAATACTCCGGTTCCGGTTCCCCGGACGCCTCGAACCATACGCTGTGGTACTGGCGTTTTTCGCGGTTCTCCCAACGCACGGTCTCACCGCGTTTAATAGTGATCTCCTGCGGAGTGAACCTGAAATCCCTGATAATGACCAGCCGTACATCTTCATCGGCCACAGCGCCGGGACCGGGCACCCCGAGCAACAACAGCAACCCGATTACCTGCCACTTCATGACAGCACCTCTTCAAGACACAACCCGTCCATGAAGCAAGCATACCCAAGTTCCACACGGAATGCAGACCCTGAAGACCACATGAAAACGCGGGGTTTGTGATCACAAACCCCGCGCGTTCAACACTCCCGCTGCCTTTAACGACCGCTACCTGCCGACGGCGTTGATTTCCGCGTCTTCGTCGTCAAAGCCCAGCTTGAATCCCAGCGATACATGGTGATACCGGGCATCACTGTAATCGTCGTGGATGGCAAAACCGATGTCGTACCACTCACCGACCGAAAGGCTGATGTCGCCCGGCTGATCAGAGCTCAGCTTGCGCTTCATCTCAACGGTCCACACACCATCCTTGAGCCCGCCGTTGAAAGCGACGCCCTGACCGCCGCTCATGACCCGCTGCTCCAGGATATAACCGTCTTCCGACTCGCCACCCGAATTGAAGCGCAGCAGATCCATGAACTGACCATCGTTGAGCGCCGCTTCTATATCGACCGATTCCTTGAGCTTGTCCCAGCCACCACGCGGTGCGCCTTCCTTGCCCCGGATCTCCAGCGCGGTACGGCTTTCCTTGAGGTATTTGGTAACACCCTCGGAGAGATCCAGCCGGCTCGCCAGCGGGAAGGCCTCCAGCGCTGCCGCATCGGGTGTATCAGGCATGGTCCGCACATCATGGTGGCAGGTCTGCCAGCAACCGGCCCGGTCCGCGAACTCGACACCCTCGTTGTCGGCGGTCAGCATAACCGCCAGCTTGGTCCGGTTTTCCGGATCCATCTTGCCGCCGTCGACAAAAGGCACCGGTGCATGTTCCGTATCTTCCCACTGGAAACGCATGTACAGGTAATCACTGTCGTGCGCAGCCTGGACATTGACCACAATGCTGCCACGCTTGCCGGGTACCGGGTTCGGCTCCAGTTTTTCACCACTTACGACCAGTGCGCCGATGTCTTCTTCCTCACCCTCGTGACAGTCGTAGCAGCGGTCACCGGCCTTGAGCGGGCGGGCGCCGCCATGGTCGCGGCCGTTGAGCACCCATTCCAGTGAGGATTGCCCGGGATAGAAAAGTGTTACCTCGGTTGCCGGTACACCGCTCCAGTCAACGCCGGAATCCGAAGCTGCCGGCGCGGCGGTGCTCGCCGCGGCAGGACTTTCGGCCGCCGACGCCGCCTTTTCCTCAACCGCGGGCGGAGTTTCCGTTACCGGCTTGCTCTTGTGCTTCTTGTGCTTCTTGTGCTTCTTGCTGTCTTCTTCCTGCATAAAAGCAAGCCACTGCGGCGGGATCGGACGCTTGTTGTCCGGGTGTGGTTTTTCCATTTCTTCCAGCTCCTCGTCGCTGAGCTGGTCGTGCACCTTGCTGTGGGCAATACCCTTGTGGCAATCGATACAGGTATTACCCGCTTCCATGGCGTTGATATGCTGCTTGCGGGCGCGCCCCTTCTGGTTCTCGGGGTTCATCGACCCGAAGTCATGACAGTTGCGACATTCGCGCGAATCGGTGGCTTTCATCGCTCTCCACACGTTCCTGGCCAGTTCCAGGCGGTGGGCATTGAATTTCTCGGGCGTATCGATGGTGCCCAGTATCTTGTGCAGCACCTCGTTACTGGCCTGCACCTTGCGCACTACCTTGTGCACCCAGGGATCGGGCACGTGGCAATCCGAACAGACCGCGCGAACACCGCTGCGATTGCTGTAGTGAATGGTTTTCTTGTATTCCCGGTATACGTTCTCTTCCATCTCGTGGCAGGAAATACAGAATGTCAGGGTATTGGTGGCTTCCATAGCGGTGTTGAAACCACCCCAGAAGATTACGCCGACGATCATGAAAAAGACGGCTGCACCGAGGGTGGTCCCCAACAGAACCTTGCGAGACAACAATCCGGGTTTGGGCTTTGGCTTAACCATTATCAACATTCACCATTGGTTCATTCATCGACTGCACGCGGGCCAAAAAAAGGGCGGGCATAATGCTTTTGCCCGCCCTCATCTCTTACATCACAAGGACACTGCCTACATTGCCCGTCAAGTTACGTGATTGACGCGGTTGTAGACGTTGAACTTGCCTGTCGGTGTAGTCAGACCCTTGATACGCTTCTTCTCTTCGAGCGTCTTCGCATCATAGACCACGATTTCACCGGTGGGATTACCGGCATCCTTGCGGTTCCAGACGGAAACCCAGACTTCAGAGCCATCCTTGTTGAACTCAATGTGGACCGCGGCTTTACCTTCTTCCTTGGTCACACGGATGGTCTTGACAACCTTACGGGTCTTCTTGTCGATAACCTTCACGCTCTGCTGGATCTCGGGCTCGGGGTGCTTGGTCTGGTCAGCCCATACGTACTTGGACGTCGGATGGGTGCGGATGAACACACCGGGGCCGTCAGTCTCGACCTCGTAGCAGATCTTCCAGGCCTGGTCCTTGTGACCCGCGGGATCGTTACCCCAGACAGTGACCTTGCCAACACCCAGGTGGGTGGTGCCGCCGACCGGACCACACTTGTCGTCCTTCCAGTTGGCGCCCGGACCCGGGTGCGGTTTCTTGTCGGTATCGATCATGGCTTCCAGCTTGCCGGTCTTGGAATCCACTACCACCATCTTGTTGGAGGCGTTGGCGGCGATCTGGAAATAACGACCGGTGGGATCGAAGAAACCGTCGTGCAGGAACTTGGCTGAATTCACCTGCTTGACGTCCAGGTTATCGAGGTCGGTGTAGTTGACCTGCCACATCTGACCCAGCTCCTTGACCGCAACCCAGAAGGTCGGCTCGTTCGGCGTCGTGTAGATCGCCGCGACGCGCGCCTCGTTCACGTAGTTGCCGTCAACATCCACACCACGCGTGGAAACCACTTTCAGCGGTTCCATGGTAACGGCGTCGAGGATAACGAAATGCGGGGGCCAGTAACCGCCACCGATCACGTACTTGCCGTCGCCGGATACGGCTACGTCACGTGCGTCGTAGGCCATCTGGGTTTCGGCCACCAGCATCTTGCCGGGTTTCTGCCACAGGTCGATCTTGGTCATCTTGCCGTCGCGGCCCTGGGTGTACCAGAAACGACCGGCTGGCTGGTTCTTGGGCAGGTGCTGCTTTTTGTGGTGTTCGGCAGCCTTCACGACGTGCACCGCATAACCGGTGTCGATGTGATCCACGATCTCGTGCTTGTCACCGTCGACGATGGCGATCTTGCCGGCATCACGTTCGATAACCACGAAGAAATTCTCCCAGTTGCGGCCGTGCAGCGGCTTGGTGGGATAGTCCTTGGGATCGACATAGACCTTGTGACGCTCTTTCATCAGCGAGAGCGGCATTTCCGGTGGAATCGGGGGTTCCATCTGGATGTAGGTGGCCAGCATCTTGATCTCTTCCTTGGTGAAGATATCGTCGAAGTTGTTCATGCCGCCTTCGGTACCCAGCGTAATAATACGCTCCAGACGCTTCTGACCTTTCTTTCTGGTCTTTACCGGCTCCAGGCTCTTGCCTGTGGCGCCCTTACGCAGCACACCGTGACAACCGGCACAACGCTGGAAATACATGCTTTTTGCTTTTTCGAAGTCGGCCTCGTTAAGTGGAACCAGAGGCTCGTCCTTCTTGGCAAAAGCTACTCCCGTAGCGGCTGCCAGACCCATGCACGTAGCGAGCAACGCCGCCCCGTACTTCATCTTGTGTTTCACACTCATTTGTTACACTCCTTTATAAGGACAGTCATTAAGTCTCGCTGCGTTTAGTATCACTGTGAGGTGCTTTTTAGAGTACATCCACCCACCGCGCCTTGATTTGAATCAAACGGATTCACAAATTCCCCTGTTGCGGATATCTGCCACCCGTTCCCGATAAAGCCTCAATTTGTGCTACGCCATTATCAAACCCACGTTTTTTGTGTCCTTGATATATGTCAAGCGAACGACAACGACTGAGGAGTAACAGGCTGTTTACGAGACCTGCATCCACCCGGCCGGAAATGATCCGTCAATAAACCAACACCACGCGATAATCCGCGCGGCGGATTCAGTACTTGCGGCGCAGAATCAGCCGGTCACCCCGGTTGATCATTTCCACCCGCGACAGGTACGTCATCCCCGGCAGGGCTTCTGCCGGCCGGGAGCCTTTCATTACTGCCGCGGTAACGTTGCGCAACTGGATATCCTTGACGGCCCGGCCCGACGTCGAAACGAATCCAGGCAACAACAGCACGAACAGTTGCAACGCCAGGCCGCGCGATAAATATCTAGTGCTCTATCAACATGATAATTACGGGTTCAGCGTTCCTGTGGTGTTTCGCAGTAAGGCGCAGTACGAAGGCAATGGCTATTCCCTTGTCGAGCGCTGCAACGCAGCTGCGGGACACCACAGGGACGCCCTTCGGGTTAGCTTGTCAACGCCCACGGACTGCGTTCCGCCTCTTGACAAGGGAATGGCCATTGCCTGCGAGGCGCGCCTTGCCGTGAACATTGACAAGCTAACTGAATCCGTAATTATCATGTTGATAGAGCACTAGCCATCTGCCGTATCCCTGAAATGGTCAAAACCTGTTCCCTGCGGCGTATAGAGACTGCCGTCGTCGCGCGTACAACGTATACCCGGTTGCGATTCGATAACCCCGATCCCGGTGATCGGCAACTGCAACTGTTGCGCGCGCCTGCCCAGCGCTTCGACCCGGTCCGCGTCCACACTGAAACAGAGTTCGTAATCGTCACCACCGTACAACTGGCAGGCCAGCACCCCGTCATTCCCGCTCGACGCGATATCCGGCGCGCGTGGCAACCGGTCGATCCACAATGCAGCGCCGCATTGACTGGCCTCCAGCATGTGCCCGAGATCCGCCAGCAGGCCGTCGGAAACATCGATGGCCGCAGCCTCGCTGCCCGCCAGCGCCAGACCGAAATCCACGCGGGGTTCAGGCCGGTTCAGGCGCTGTAACAAATCCGGGGGAGTTTCCTCACCGGCCCTGAGCGCCTGCAATGCGCAGGCAGCGTCACCCAGCGTCCCGGTGACAAACAGCTGCTGCCCGGCACGCGCGGCGGCACGCCGCAGCGCGCTGCCGCGTTCCACCAGCCCGTGCACCTGCACGGTAACCGATAACGGCCCGCGCGTGGTATCGCCGCCTACCAGCGCCACCTGGTAACGCCCGGCCAGTTGAAAGAAACCGTTGGCAAAACCCTCCAGCCAGTCCTCGTCAACCGCAGGCATGGTCAGTGACAGGGTTGCCCAGGCCGGCCTGGCGCCCATGGCCGCAAGGTCGCTCAGGTTGACCGCCAGCGCTTTCCAGCCGATATCGTATGCCGCGGTCTGCGAGAGAAAATGCCGGCCGGCGACCAGGGTATCCATCGCCACGACCAGTTGCCGGTCGGCCGGCACCTGCAACAGCGCGGCATCGTCGCCGATACCCAGCACGACATCGTCGCGCTGTCCGCTACGGCGCCGGAAATAGCGTTCAATGATATCGAACTCGGAAACAGTCATGGCTAGCGGACCTGGTTGTCGAGGTCGCGACGCAGCATACCGTTCAACAGAATGGCCGCCACTTTTTTTCCCAGCAGCCGGATCGCCTGTTCATCCCGCTGCTGCCCGGGTAGCAGATCACCGGCAAGGAACATGGACAGCCCGTGCACCATGGCCAGCGAAGCGGTGGTCAGGTCGGTGCTATCGACATCGGCATAGAGGCCGGCCTGCTTGCCCAGCTCGATGATCCGCTTGAGGTCGAGCACGGCGCGCGTGGCGGACTCGCTCAGCTCGTCACCCCAGCGGGCAGGTGGCAACACACCGCTGAACATCAGGTTGGCGACCTCCGGGTTATCCACGACAAACAGCAGGTAACCGATGCCCGCCTCCTCCAGCGCCTGCAGCGGTTGCTGCGCGTACTTTTCGCGCGCGCAATTGCAGGCTTCCGACAGTTGCGCATAACCCCGCGCGGCAATGGCTTCCAGCAGCGCGGTCTTGTCGCTGAAATGCCGGTACGGGGCGCCGTGACTCACGCCGGTGAGGGTTGCCAGCTCGCGCATGCCCAGCCCCAGGACACCCTTTTGCTTCAGCACCGGAATGGCCGCCGCGATAAGCGCATTCCGCAAGTTCTTGTGGTGGTAGGATTTTTTCCCTGATGCCGCCATTTTTCCACAACCCCTGCCCAGCGCGCCGTGCCTCCCCAGCATACCACAAGTAGACATGTTCTACTTTTCACCGGGATACGGAACAGGATGCAGCAAGCGAACACCCGCTGCAGTTTGCCGGCAGTCGTGACTAGCCCCCGGCGTGCGGATACTCGGCGGCACGCAATGCACGTGCAGTCTTGTCCAGCACGCCGTTGATATACCTGTGCGCCTGCTCGGCACCGAATTTCTTGGTCAGGTTAACGGACTCGTTGATAACGACTTTGTAAGGCACATCGATGCGCACCATCAGTTCGTAAGTCGCCATGCGCAGCACGGCGCGCTCTACCGGGTCCATTTCCTGTACCGGCCGGTCGAGGTAAGCGGAAAATGCGGCCTCCACTTCGTCCAGGCGCGCCGGCACCTCGTGCAGCAGTTCGTGGAAGTAATCCCTGTCCGCTTTGGAAAAATCCTCGTCCTGCAGGAACTGCACCTCGATGTCTTTCAGGTTATTGCCGGACAGGTCCCATTGATACAGGGCCTGCATGGCAAACCGCCTGGCGCGGGTACGCAATGCCGCCAGCGTCTTTGCGGGGACAGGCACCGGACAGCCGCCCTACTTACCGATTTCGCGCAGCAGGTTGATCATTTCGATCGTGGACATGGCGGCTTCCGCCCCCTTGTTACCGGCCTTGGTGCCGGCGCGCTCGATCGCCTGTTCGATGCTGTCCACCGTCAGCACGCCAAAGGCGATCGGTATATCGTGTTGCAGTGACACGGACGAAAGCCCCTTGGTGCATTCACCCGCGACGTATTCAAAATGCGGCGTGCCACCGCGGATAACCGCGCCCAGTGCAATAATGGCTTCGTAGCGCTGGGTGGCAGCCAGCCGTTTGGCGGCGATCGGCATTTCATACGCGCCCGGGACGCGAATGACAGTCAGGTCATGTTCTTCCGCACCGTGCCGTTTCAGCGCATCGACAGCGCCGCTGAGCAGGCTCTCCACCACAAAACTGTTAAAACGGGACACCAGCAGTGCGATGCGTGCACCGCGAATCGTTAACTGGCCTTCAATTTCCTGTATGCCACTCATGACAAAGACTCCACATTGTTTGCTGTTCGTTACTTGCTGCCTTCGACGTACTCGACCACTTCCAGGCCGAATCCCGACAGGCCGTGCACGACC
>JBHHXO010000107.1:0-11054 GCA_046757125.1 Thiogranum sp. | reverse complement strand
ATGACGCCCGCGCAGACCCGCGCCGAGATTGAAAAGCGCTGCTGGAAGACCATTGCCGCTGTCCAGACCCGCAACCCGATGCACCGTTCCCACGAATACCTGGCCAAGATCGCCATCGAGACCCTCGACGGTGTGCTTATCCATTCCCTGCTGGGCAAACTGAAGCCCGGCGATATCCCGGCCGACGTGCGCAGCAATGCAATCGGCACGCTGATTGAAAAATACTTTTCCGACAACACCGTTATCCAGGCCGGTTACCCGCTGGACATGCGCTACGCCGGTCCGCGCGAAGCGCTGCTGCACGCCCTGTTCCGCCAGAACTACGGTTGCTCGCACCAGATTGTCGGTCGTGACCACGCCGGTGTCGGTGACTACTCCGGCCCGTTCGACGCGCACACCATATTTGACGAGATCGACGCCGACGCGCTGGAAACCGCGCCGCTCAAGATCGACTGGACTTTCTGGTGCAACAAGTGTGACGGCATGGCTTCGATGAAGACCTGCCCGCACGAAGGGCCTGACCGCATCCTGCTGTCGGGTACCAAGTTACGCAAGGCGTTGTCCGAAGGTGCAGAGGTGTC
Organism: Thiogranum sp.; assembly: GCA_046757125.1. GTDB lineage: Bacteria > Pseudomonadota > Gammaproteobacteria > DSM-19610 > DSM-19610 > Thiogranum. Next base: position 10,473 of record JBHHXO010000107.1, on the reverse strand, counting down.
CGACAAGTTCTCGCGTCCGGAAGTGCTCGAGATCCTGCGTGCCTACTACAGCGGCATCAAGGACGAAGACAAGGTCGAGATCAAGATGTCGGGTCATTCGGCCAAGTAAGACTCTAGAGACCGTTGGCGGGCAGCCGGCAGCGGATGATATATCACTGAAGTAAAGTTAAAACGGAGAGAAACCATGCCAACATTTGTACGTACTGATAAGTGCGATGGCTGCAAAGGTCAGGATAAAACCGCCTGCATGTACATCTGCCCTCACGACCTGATGAAGCTGGACAAGGACGGTTCTGAAACCGGCCACGCCATGCGCGCCTTCAACCAGGAGCCCGAGCAGTGCTGGGAGTGCTACTCCTGCGTGAAGATCTGCCCGCAGCAGGCCATCGAAGCCCGTCACTATGCCGACATCGTTCCGCTGGGTGGCTCTGTGCAGCCGCTGCGCGGTACCGATTCCATCATGTGGACCATCAAGTTCCGCAATGGCACCATGAAGCGCTTCAAGTTCCCGATCCGCACCACGCCGGAAGGTTCTATCGATCCTTTTGCCGGCAAACCGGCTGCAGACATGTCCAAGATCGAAGAACCCGGCTTCTTCTGTCAGGAGAACGGCTACCGTGCAGGTGATCGCAGCGAGCTGATCAACCTGTAAGGTCCGGACGAATACATTTTTTGGAAATTCAAGTTTAAGAGGTAACTACAAATGGCAGGAGAATTCGGAAATCCTGAGATCGTCGAAGAAGAAGTTGATATTCTTCTTATCGGCGGTGGTATGGCATGCTGCGGCGCCGCATTCGAAATTATGCGTTGGGCCGAAGGCACTGACCTGAAAATCAAACTGGTCGACAAGGCTGCAATGGACCGTTCCGGTGCCGTTGCGCAGGGTCTGTCCGCGATCAACACCTACATCGGTTCCGAGCAGGATCCGGCTGACTATGCGCGCATGGTCTCCAATGACCTGATGGGCATCACCCGCGACGATCTGGCCTACGATCTGGGCCGTCACGTTGACGAATCGGTTCACCTGTTCGAGGAGTGGGGTCTGCCGATCTGGAAGACGGATGAGAATGGCGAACGCCATGACGGTTCCAAGGGTATGACCACGCTGAAGGACGGCGGCAAGCCCGTACGTTCCGGTAAGTGGCAGATCATGATCAACGGTGAATCCTACAAGTGGATCGTCGCCGAAGCCGCCAAGAAGGCCCTGGGTATCGATAACATCCAGGAGCGTATCTTCATCGTTGAACTGATCAACGACAAGAACGACAGCAACCGCATCGCCGGTGCCGTCGGTTTCTCCACCCGTGATCACAAGCTGTACGTGTACAAGTTCAAGGCTTGCCTGCTGGCGGCCGGTGGTTGCGTCAACCTGTTCCGTCCCCGCTCTGTCGGTGAAGGTCAGGGTCGTGCCTGGTACCCGGTCTGGAATGCCGGTTCCACCTACGCCATGGCTGCCGAAGCCGGTGCCGAGCTGACGCTGATGGAAAACCGCTTCGTTCCGACCCGCTTCAAGGACGGTTACGGTCCTGTAGGCGCCTGGTTCCTGCTGTTCAAGGCCAAGGCTACCAACGCTTTTGAAGAAGTCTACATGGATCGCAACAAGGAGATGCTGGACGACTATCCTCCTTACGGTCATGCTGCCGTGCCGGCGTCCTGCCTGCGTAACCACCTCATGCTGAAGGAAATGCGCGAAGGTCGTGGTCCGATCTACATGGACACCGTGACGGCGCTCGCCAATCTGCGCGAAACCCTGTCTCCTCGCGAAGTCAAGCACCTGGAAGCAGAAGCCTGGGAAGATTTCCTCGACATGTGTGTCGGCCAGTGTGGTATCTGGGTCGGTGAGAACATCGAGCCGGAGAAGAAGAACTCCGAGCTGATGCCGACCGAACCCTACCTGCTGGGTTCTCACTCCGGTTGCTGTGGCATCTGGGTTTCCGGTCCGACCGATGTCGGCGCGCCGACTGACGAAGCCGAAGCCGGTGTTCCGGATCACCTGCCGAAGGGCTGGAACTGGGGCTACCGTTCCATGACCACCGTCAAGGGTCTGTTCACTGCCGGTGACGGCGTGGGCGCTTCCGGCCACAAGTTCTCCTCCGGTTCCCACGCCGAAGGCCGCATGTGCGCCAAGTCCATGGTCAAGTACTGCCTGGACAACAAGGATCTGAAGCCCGAGCTCGACCGTACCGTTGAGTCGCTGGTGGAAGACGTCTACAAGCCGGTGCGTAACTACCTGGAACACAAGGATTACACCACCGCTATCGACGTCAACCCGAACTACATCACGCCCAAGATGCTGCAGTTCCGCCTGCAGAAGATCATGGACGAGTACGTGGCCGGTGTTGCGACCTACTACCAGACCAATGGCAAGATGCTTGCCGTTGCCGGTGAGAAGCTCGACATGCTGAAGGAAGACGCCGAGAAGATGCGTGCCAAGGACCTGCATGAACTGCTGCGTGCCTGGGAGAACTACCACCGCATCATCACGGCTGAAGCCCACATGAAGCACATCGAATTCCGTCAGGAATCCCGTTACCCCGGTTTCTACTATCGTTCCGACTACAACATCGTCGACGAAGAGAACTGGAAGTGCTTCGTTAACTCGATCTACGACAAGGAAAGCAAGAAGTGGACCTGCTTCAAGCGCAAGCACGTGGATCTGGTCGACAAGAGCAAGCTGTTCAAGTAAGTCTCTGAGCAGTTGGTTGTACCGCAAGCCCGCGCATGAAAATGCGCGGGCTTTTTTGTTTAATTGGGGACAGACCACGTTTTTTGTAAAACCTTAAAAAACGTGGTCTGTCCCCAATTAAACTCGTGTTATCCTTCTCTGCCCGGCGTAGCAATGTTCCCAGAGGTAAACAGTCATGTCAGATGTGGAAATCGATATTGAAGAATCTCCCTTCGAGGCGAGTCCGGTTGCGCCGGAAACCTTCGACGAAGATCACGTCATCAAATTCCGCTGCTACAAGGGTATCGAGTGTTTCAATGCCTGCTGTAACTCTATTGATATCACCCTGACGCCCTATGATATCCATCGCCTCAAGCAGCGCCTCGACATGACGTCCACTGAATTCCTGAAGCAGTACACGATTCCGTTCGAATTCAGCAAGAACAGTATTGCCGGCGTAAAACTGTTGCCGCAGGAAGGCTCCACGGTGTGTCAGTTCGTGACTGAAGAGGGCTGCAGTGTTTACGAGGATCGCCCGACCGCGTGCCGTTACTACCCTGTCGGGTTGTTGTCGATGCGCCGTGCCGACGAAAACTTTGACCGTGCTTCCTGGGCGCTGGTCAGGGAGGATCACTGCAAGGGACATAACGAAGAGCGCGAAATCAGTATAAAGGACTACCGCCAGGAGCAGGGTCTGGAAGAATACGACGAGCACGGCCACCCCTGGCGTCAGCTGGTGCTCAAGATGAAATCTGCCGGTCCGTCCATCGGCCAGCCGTCACTTGCCAGCCGGCAGCTGTTCTTCATGGCCTGCTACGACCTTGACCGTTTCCGCGAGTTTGTCAGGAGTGAGGGTTTTCAGGGCACCTTCAAGCTGTCGGAAGACGAGCTGAATACCCTGTTCGAGGACGATATGGCGTTGATGAGGTTTTCTGACCGCTTTGTCCGGCAGGTGATGTTTGGCGAAGAGAGTATCGAACGATACGACGATGCGGAGCAGAAGCATATCCAGCGGCGCAGGGAAGCCGAAGCGCTGCGTAAGCAGGCCGAAGCAGAGAATCCGCCGGAGTGACGAGTCAACCAGCCCTAATGCTTGATTAGCTCAAGCCAGTCCTGTTCGCCCGCAAATGTCTTCCCGGCCTCATAGACGAGGCGGTGGGTGCCGTGACAGCGGGCGCAGGCCAACACAGCCAATGTGCCCAGCTCCCGCCCCTGATCCTTGAGTGTGCCGGTTTTCAGACTTTCCTCCAGGCTGGCTATTGTTGCCTTGATTGTGTCGCCGGGATACACCTTCGTATCCTTTTTATGGCAATTCGAACAGGTTTCCCCCAGTGTATTGATGCCTCTCTTCAGGCTGGACAGGGATGATAGCGCGATATCCGCCATGCCGTCTTCAGATGCGATTTTAATCCGGTTTACCTGTTCGGTGAGGTCATCCATGTGTGTTTCGAGTGAGATCGACGGGCTGATCTTGATCGGGGAAAAATCAGGGGCCCGGTATATCGTCGCGCTGACGACCCGGTAATCCGCATGACAGGATTCGCAGCTTTCATTTAAATTGTCGAGTGCACGAGATGCATCCTGATAATTGCTGTGCCTGGCGCTTTTCCGTAAATCATCGATTGCCTCCATGTTCAGTTTTTTTTGCCACTCCGGAACCATCTCGCCTATTTTCAGGTAATGTTCGCTTAACAGCGTTACCCATTTTTCCAGATGTTTTGCGTCATTGTTGCCGGAATAAAGCCGTGCTGCCTGCATTTCGCGTCGCAGTTTGAACATATTGTGCAGCCACACCTGCCGCTCGTTTTCCGGTTTGTACCACTGCGCCAGAGATGCAGGCGGGGTTTTTATCAGGATCACCCGGTCTTTATGGATGTAGACAATGCCTCCGGCAATCGCAATAAGCAGGCATTGAAGGAGAATAAAGTGAGGCCAGCGCATCAGAATTGCCTGTCTCCCTGAACGTTAGTAAATGCGACGCAGCAATTCAGCTGCACCCGGGATCTTTATGGATTTCGCGCCGGTGCACAAGCGTGTACGCACCGGGCGGGAGGCATTGTCCATTCCGGTATGTTGCCTAATCCCCGCTTCTGGGTAAACCGAGTAAATTACCGGCTTCCGCCAGCACGAAATCCTTGAATGCCCCAGCTGCGGGCGACAGCCGTTTGTCGCGCCGGTAGACCAGGAACCACTGGCGCCTGATGGGGAAGTCCTCCACGTCGAGCACGACCAGGCGCCCGGTTTCCAGTTCCAGTTCGATCGAGTGAATAGAAACAATGCTCAATCCCAGGCCCGCGCGTACAGCTTGCTTGATGGCCTCGTTGCGCGTCATTTGCATGCCGGTTCGTAACGAAATACCCTGCTCGCTGAAAAACCGTTCCATGGCCGCCCGGGTGCCGGAGCCGGCTTCCCTCATCACGAAGGTTTCTTCTGCCAGGCGTTGCAGGAGGATGCCGCGTTCTTTTGCCAGTGGGTGTTCCGGCGGGGCGATGACCACCAGCGGGTTTTCCAGGAAAGGTTCGGATTCCAGGTCTATCTGTTTCGGGGGCTGGCCCATCAGGACCAGGTCTTCCTCATTGGCGCCCAGCATGCGGATCAGGTTTTCGCGATTGGTGGCTTCCAGGCTGAGTTTTATCCCCGGGTAGCGCTGGTTGAAGGCCGCCAGCAATCGGGGCGCGAAATAGTTCACGGTACTGGCGACGCCAATATTCAGGTTGCCGGTATTCAGTCCCTTGAGTGCCTCCATGACCTCTTCAGCTTCGTGCAGGTCGTGCAGGATGGCGCGGCTGTACTGGAACAGTTCGCGCCCCGCTTCCGTGAGGTGTAATTTTCGGCCTATTTTTTCAAACAGCTGCAGTCCCGCCTGGTCTTCCAGCTGGCGGATCTGCATGGATACGGCGGGCTGACTGAGGTGCAGCTCCTGCGCCGCGCGCGTGTAGTTGAGCAGGCGTGCGGCGGATTCGAATACGCTGAGTTGCCTCAGGGTGACGTTCATGGTGCGGCACTCCAAAGTAAAGCATAAGTAATAGATTATCACTGAAATCAGAAATACTGAATATATATTATCTATGTCCGCTGCTAGTATGCCCCCACTTTTACACGAGGCGTCAGTTTCCAGGCCAATATCCGGTTCCGGTTCCTGCCCCCGATACACCAAGAGGAAATCAGCATGGGACTTGACCAATCCGCACGTTATTCAGACCTGAGCCTGAAGGAAGAAGACCTGATCGCAGGCGGCAAGCACATTCTCGTCGCCTACAAGATGAAGCCGGCAGAAGGCCACGGTTACCTGGAAGCCGCCACTCATTTCGCCGCTGAATCATCCACCGGCACCAACGTCGAAGTCTGCACCACCGACGACTTCACCAAGGGCGTGGATGCGCTGGTTTATCATATCGATGAAGCCACCGAGGATATGCGTATCGCCTATCCGATCGAGCTGTTCGACCGCAACATCACCGACGGTCGCATGATGCTGGTTTCCTTCCTTACCCTGGTCATCGGTAACAACCAGGGCATGGGCGATATCGCCCACGGTCAGATGATTGACTTCTACATGCCGCCGCGCGCCATCCAGTTGTTCGACGGCCCGGCCAAGGACATTACAGACATGTGGCGTATCCTCGGTCGCCCGATGAAGGACGGTGGTTACATCGCCGGTACCATCATCAAGCCCAAGCTGGGCCTGCGTCCCGAGCCGTTTGCCGAAGCGGCCTACCAGTTCTGGCTGGGCGGCGACTTCATCAAGAACGACGAACCCCAGGGCAACCAGGTATTCTGCCCGGCGAAGAAGGTCTACCCGCTGGTGGCCGATGCGCTCAAGCGTGCCCAGGACGAGACCGGCGAAGCCAAGCTGTTCTCCGCCAACATTACCGCTGACGACCATTTTGAAATGTGCGCCCGCGCTGACTTCATCCTGGAAACCTTTGGCGAAGATGCCGACAAGGTTGCGTTCCTGGTTGACGGTTTTGTCGGTGGCCCCGGCATGATCACTACTGCCCGTCGCCAGTACCCGAACCAGTACCTGCACTATCATCGTGCCGGTCACGGCATGATTACCTCGCCGTCTTCCAAACGCGGTTACACGGCTTTCGTACTGGCCAAGATGTCCCGCCTGCAGGGGGCTTCCGGTATCCACGTCGGCACCATGGGTTACGGCAAGATGGAAGGTGGGCGTGACGACAAGATCATTGCCTACATGATCGAGCGCGATGAATGCCAGGGTCCGGTCTACTACCAGAAGTGGTACGGCATGAAACCCACCACGCCGATCATCTCCGGCGGCATGAACGCGCTGCGCCTGCCGGGTTTCTTCGAGAACCTGGGCCACGGCAACGTGATCAACACGGCGGGTGGCGGTTCCTATGGCCACATCGACAGTCCGGCTGCGGGTGCTATCTCGCTGCGCCAGGCCTTCGAATGCTGGAAAGCCGGTGCCGATCCGATCGAGTTCGCCAAGGAGCACAAGGAGTTCGCGCGAGCCTTCGAGTCCTTCCCGGGCGATGCCGACACGCTGTACCCCGGCTGGCGCGACAAGCTGGGCGTGCACAAGTAAGCCGTTTTATCGGATTACGAGTGTTAAGAAGCCCTCGCATCCGCGGGGGCTTTTTTTCTGCGGGAGCCTATTGAAATCTCGATGCCACTGATAAGAGAACATCAGCTATGAGTGATACGGAACAGTACAAAATCAAGTCCGAGCCCTTTTACCAGTCACAGTCAAACGAAACGGCGCTGTACGAAGCAGCCTATGAAGCGCGCATGCCGGTGATGATCAAGGGGCCTACCGGCTGTGGCAAATCACGTTTTATCGAATACATGGCCTGGAAGCTTGGCAAGCCGCTGATCACCGTCGCCTGCAATGAGGATATGACGGCGTCGGACCTGGTCGGTCGTTACCTGCTGGATGCGGATGGTACGCGCTGGCTGGACGGCCCGCTGACGGTGGCGGCACGTATCGGCGCCATCTGCTATCTCGACGAGATTGTCGAGGCGCGCCAGGATACCACGGTGGTTATTCATCCCCTGACCGACCACCGGCGCGTGCTGCCACTGGACAAGAAAGGCGAGCTGGTGGATGCACACCCCGATTTCCAGCTGGTTATTTCCTATAATCCCGGTTACCAGAGCCTGATGAAAGACCTCAAACAATCGACCAAGCAGCGCTTCTCCGCGCTCGATTTCGATTACCCGGACAGCCGCGTGGAAGCATCCATCGTGCAGAAGGAAGTCGGCGTGGACAAGGTTGTTGCCGATAAACTGGTCAATATCGCACACGCCGCGCGTAACCTGAAGGGGCACGGTCTGGATGAAGGCATCTCCACCCGCCTGCTGGTGTACGCGGCCAACCTGATGCAGCGGGGTGTGGAGCCGGTGGATGCCTGCCGCATGGCGCTGGTCCGCCCCATCACGGACGATGCCGATATTCGCGATACGCTGGACCACGCTATCGATGCGGTCTTTTCATAAAGGCACGAAATCCCGCGCTTGCTGTTACCGGCAGGTGATTGCTGCAGGCAAATGCTTATGACCGTCGAACTGCCCTTTTACCGCGAACAGCTCAGGTGCAATTTCGAGCAGCTGGACGACGTCTTTCCGGACTGCATGGATGAAGCCGTTGCCCTGCTCTCCGAGCAGGGCATCCGCGACTACCTGGAAGGTGCTTCACTGGTCTGCATGATCGGGCGTGGCTTCGAGCCGGTACTGGTGTACCTGGAGGAGATGCCGCAGGTCGCTCGTCTGCTGGGCGAAAGCATGCTGGCGAATATTTCCCGGTGTGTGTGGAAAATGTCGCGCAGCCCCAATGGTAATTCCATCCTGCCTTTCCTGCAGTCACTTCCCGAGGCGGCGCGCCGCCTGGGCAGCAGTGAACAGATGCAGCACTACCTGGACCTGGTGTTCGATTTCATGGAGCGCACCACCGGTTCCATTCACGGATTCCATACCACCATTCCCAGCCCGGGCCTGCCCGATTTTCTCAACCAGATACCCTATCTGTTGAACCAGCTTTCGCTGGAAGGCCTGAAAAACTGGCTGGAATACGGCATCCGCAACTACGCTGACAATCCTGATCGACAGCGTGATTTTTTCAGTCTCCAGTCGGCGGACAGTCGCGCCATGCTGCAGCGCGAACGGCACGGCACGCTGTTCGCGGACAACGAGCGCAAACTCGATCTCTACCTGCGCGGGCTGTGGGAGGACCCGGAATATCTGGTGCCCTACTCACCGGCGTTCGATACCCTGCGCAAGCCCGTGCCCTACTACGATCACCTTGGGATACGTGTTCCGGATGTCTATGACGACCACGTGGATATACCGGGCATCGATCGTTATCGTGCCGTGCTCGCCCATATTGCCGCCCACCGGCGCTGGACCACGGCGATCGTTGCGGACAACTACAGCCCGTTCCAGCGGGTTGCCATCGAGTTGCTGGAGGACTCGCGTGTGGAAGCGTTGATCATGCGACGCTTCCCCGGCATGCGCAGGATTTTCCTGGCGCTGCACCCGATACCGGATGAAGGTGCCTGCAATTCCGAAAAGGAGTCCTGCATCCGTCACCGGCTCGCCATGCTGTCGCGCGCTATCCTGGATCCGCAGCACCCCTATGCCAATGCTGACGTTATCGAGTTCGCGGCGCGTTTCCACGAGCTTATGGATAGCGGGGAATCCAGTACCGGTGAGATGGCGGGGCTGGCGGTATCCTTTATTGCCCGTACGCGCAGGCAGAGCGATCTGTTACCCAATGTGCGTTTCGAGGATACCGAAATCGAGTACCGCGACGACAACCGCCACATGTGGATATTCATCGAGGAGGGCGACGAGGAAGAGCCCTTCGAGGACAACCGCGATGTGCCGCTGGAAGAAGTCGAGGCACAGGGGTTGCCGCCGCGTCATTATCCGGAGTGGGACTACAACACCAGGACCTTCCGTCCGGACTGGGTCAGTGTCTATGAAGTCCTGCACCCCCAGGGAAATCCGCAGGACATCGAAAAGCTGCTGCGCAAGCACAGTGCGCTGGCCAAACAGCTCAAGCAGATGCTGGAGATGCTCAAGCCGCAGAACCTCGTGCGTATCCGTTACCAGGAGGAAGGCAGCGAGCTGGACCTGGATGTCGCGATTCGTTCGCTGATTGACTTCAAATGCGGTGCCGAGCCGGATCCGCGTATCAACATGAGCCACCGCCACGACAGTCGTGACCTGGCAGTTACATTGTTGCTGGACCTTTCCGAATCCATCAACGAGATTCCCGACGGTTGCGAGCAGAGTATCCTGGAGCTGAGTCAGGAAGCCGTGTCGCTGCTGGCCTGGGCCATCGAAAAGCTGGGTGATTCGTTTGCTATTGCAGGCTTTCATTCAAATACCCGGCACGACGTTCGTTTCCTGCACTTCAAAGGTTTTCGCGAACACTGGGGTGACGAGGTCAAGGGTCGTCTGGCCGCCATGGAAGCCGCTTACTCCACCCGTATGGGTGCGGCGATGCGGCATGCGGCGCACTACCTGGAAGCGCAGCAGGCCGACAAGAAGCTGATGCTGATTCTTACCGATGGTGAACCGGCCGATGTCGACGCAAGCGACGAGCGTTTGTTGATCGAGGATGCGCACAAGGCGGTGCAGGAACTGGACCAGCAGGGCATCTATACTTATTGCATTTCGCTGGATCCGCGCGCCGATGAGTATGTCAGCGACATCTTCGGCAAGAGCTATACAGTCATCGACCGTGTCGAGCGGCTTCCAGAGAAACTGCCGCAGTTGTTCATGGCGTTGACCAAGTAGGGCTTGTGACGGATACCACGGTTGATTTCATGCGTCAT
>JBHHXO010000106.1:0-11116 GCA_046757125.1 Thiogranum sp. | reverse complement strand
GCCCGCAATCGCGCAATGACCGCCGAGCAGGATCTGGCCGATCGTATCGAGGTCGTGGATGGCAGTTTCGAGGACATCCCTGCAGCAGAGCACAGTTTCGATCTGGCCTGGTCACAAGACGCCATCCTCCATTCCGGTCAGCGTCAGCGCGTGCTGGAGGAAGTGGACCGGGTACTTAAACCGGGTGGCGAATTCATCTTCACCGATCCCATGCAGGCCGACGATTGTCCCGCAGGCGTGCTGCAACCGGTACTGGAGCGGATCCATCTCGACAGCCTGGGTTCATTTGATTTTTACCGGCAACAGGCCCGGCAACTCGGCTGGGAAGAAGTGCGCGTATTTGATCTCACACCGCAGCTGATCACCCATTACTCCCGTGTGCGCCAGGAACTGGCAAAGCGCCGCGAAACGCTTTCCGGCAAGGTATCGGACGAGTACATGGACCGCATGATCCAGGGCCTGGGCCACTGGATTGATGCGGGAGACAACGGCTACCTGTCCTGGGGTATTCTGCATTTCCGCAAACCGGCACACAACGCTACGGCAGAGGTGAAGGACATCTGAACGTGTCTACGCACCTTGAACTGGACCACCTGAGCAAAGTATTCGGCCTGGACAAGCCGTCCGGGCAGGGGGTACTTAACCGGGGTCTGTCCAAGTCCGAGCTGCTCGAGACCACCGGCCACGTGGTCGGCGCCCGTGATGTCAGCCTGACGATCGGGTCCGGCGAACTGTTCGTCGTTATGGGGCTGTCTGGCTCGGGCAAGTCGACCCTGGTGCGCATGATCAACCGGCTTATCGAGCCAACCGCCGGCCGGGTTGTCCTGGACGGCGTCGATGTGACGGCCATGCCCGCCCGCGAACTGGTCGAGCTGCGCCGGCACAAGATGAGCATGGTGTTTCAGTCCTTCGCCCTGCTGCCGCATCTCAGCGTTAGCGACAATGTCGCATTCGGATTGCGCGTAGCCGGCGTCGAAAAAAAGGAGGCCCGGCGGCGTGCGCTCGAAGCACTGCAGCTGGTCGGCATCGCCGAGGTTGCCGACCACCGGCCCGATCAGCTCTCCGGCGGCATGCAGCAACGCGCCGGGCTGGCGCGCGCCTGGGTGACCGAGCCGGAGATCATGCTGATGGATGAAGCCTTCTCGGCGCTGGACCCGCTCATCCGCACCGAGATGCAGGACGCCCTGCTGGAGTTGCAGCGTAGCGCGAAACACACCATTGTCTTCATCTCGCACGATCTGGCCGAGGCGGTGCGCATCGCGGATCGCATTGCGGTCATGGCCGAAGGTGAAATCCGCCAGGTGGGCACACCCGCAGAGATTATCGAAAATCCCGCCGACGACTATGTACGCGCGTTTTTTCGCGACGTTCAACCCGGCCGATTGTTTACCGCCGGCGACATTGCCGTACCCGGCGAACCAACCACGGACGGCGAACCGGTTGCGGCCGACCGCTTGCTGGAAGACATCCTGCCGCGAGCCGCAGCCAGCGATGCGCCTCTGCCGGTCGCCGATGACACAGGACGCATTATCGGCAGCATCGACCGCACCCGCCTTTTACAGGCTCTGGCGAAAGGCAGGAATCCATGAGCTACGATATCCCGATAGACCGTTGGGCAACGGCGCTGGTCGATTATCTCATGGACCATGCCCAGGGCTTTTTCGATGTCATAAGTATTGGACTGGATACCCTGACCTTCGGTATCGAAGAGGGTCTCCTGTTGCCGCCCGCCTGGATGATGATTGTATTGCTCACCGGGTTAGCCTGGTGGCGCACCAACTGGCGCTTTGCGCTATTCACGGCAGCCGCGCTGGCATTGATTGTTGGTATGGGCTTGTGGATCGAAACGGTGGCGACGCTGGCGCTGGTGATAGCGGCGACACTTGTCAGTCTTATGATGGGCATCCCGCTCGGTATCTGGGCCGCACGCAGTGATCGTGTCGAACGCGTCGTACGGCCGGTGCTGGACCTTATGCAGACCATGCCCGCGTTCGTGTACCTGATACCCGCCGCCATGTTCTTCGGGCTGGGCCGGGTGCCGGGCGTTGTCGCCACCATCATATTCGCCATGCCGCCCGCCGTGCGCCTGACCAATTTAGGTATACGCCAGGTGCCGAAAGAACTGGTCGAAACGGGTCTTGCCTTTGGCTGCACGGGCCGGCAGCTGCTGCTAAAAGTTCAGCTGCCAACGGCCCGGCCCTCGATCATGGCCGGTGTCAACCAGACCATTATGCTGGCGCTGTCCATGGTGGTGATCGCCTCCATGATCGGCGCGGGCGGTCTGGGTGATACCGTACTGCGGGGGATTCAGCGCCTGGATGTGGGACTGGGCTTCGAAGGTGGTCTGGGCGTGGTGATACTCACTATCATCCTCGATCGCATTACGCAGAGCTTCGGGAAATAATTAATGAAAAACTGGCTGCAGATCATCATCGTCGCGTTTTTTATCAGTACCGCTCACGCCGCCGACAAGCCACCGCTGCGCATTGGCTGGACCGCCTGGTCCGATGCCGAAGCGGTGACCCGCCTGGCCGCCAATATTCTGGAATCGCGGCTGGACCAGCCAGTGGAACTGGTGTTATTGGATATCGGCATCCAGTACCAGGGCCTGGCGAATGGCGACATCGATGCCATGCTCATGGCCTGGCTGCCACTGACACACAAGCCCTACATGGACAAGTTAGGCGACCAGGTCGTCAACCTGGGACCTTTGTATACGCGTGCCCGGCTGGGTTGGGTGGTGCCTGATTACATTCCCAGGGACCAGTTGAACAGCATCACCGATCTCAAAGACCGCAAGGTGGCACGTAAACTGGGAAATCAGATCCATGGCATCGACCCCGGTGCAGGCTTGATGCAGGCATCCGAGCACGCCCTCGAAGACTATGGGCTGGATCGTTACCGCCTGATTTCCTCATCGGGTGCCGGCATGACCGCCGCTTTGTCACGCGCTATCAAAAGACAAAAATGGATCGTAGTCACCGGCTGGAGCCCGCACTGGATGTTTTCACGCTGGGAATTGCGCTACCTGGAAGACCCAAGGAAAAGTCTCGGCGGCCGTGAACGCATCCACGCCCTGGTGCGCCGGGGGTTCTACCAGGATTTTCCGGTGGAGGTCAGTGAATTCCTGAGCCGCATGTACCTGCCGCTTGACGAACTGGAAGCGTTGATGAATCACGCCAATGACACCTCTTACGAGCAAGCGGTGCAGGAATACATCGAAAAGCATCCCCAACGGATCGACTATTGGGTCACCGGAAAGCTCGGCCCGTGAAGTGAGCCACACAGAACTTACGGCCTGATTGTGAAAAACATCTTTGTCTTCGGAGCGGATGAATTCAATCTTGCACAGATGCGTTCGCTGGCAGGCGCACAGCGCTATCGCTTTCATGAACTGTTTCATCATCGCGAAGTGAAGGCGGGGCCCGAATTCCCCGTCGAGGCGTTGTACAAAGGTGCACTCGAGCAGCTGAAGAACTTTTCCGGCTCCATTGATGCCATTGTCGGCTACTGGGATTTCCCGGTCAGCACCATGCTTCCCCTGCTGCGCCAGCCTTTCGGCCTGCCCTCCCCCAGCTTCGAGGCGATCCTCAAATGCGAGCACAAATACTGGAGCAGACTGGAACAACGCAAGATAATTCCGGAGTACATACCGGACTTCTGCGTCGTCGATCCTTTCGTGGACAATCCGGGGCAACAGGTCACCGTTGACTATCCATTCTGGATCAAGCCGGTAAAGTCGGCTTCGTCACACCTCGGCTTCAAGGTACGTAACGACGCCGAGTTCGAACATGCCATCCAGGCGATCCGCAAGAACATCTTTCGTTTTGCAAAACCATTCAACTACCTGCTGCAATTCGCCGAACTCCCCGATCACATTGCAGCTGTCGACGGATTTCACTGCATCGTCGAGGGTATTATTTCCCGCGGACGGCAGTGTACGCTGGAAGGTTACGTCTATGATGGTGAAGTGTGTGTCTACGGGGCTGTCGATTCGATTCGCGAAGGCAAGCACCGTTCCAGTTTCTCGCGTTATCAATATCCTTCCTCGATCCCGTTGCAAATTCAGGAGAAGATGATCGCTGTCACTGAACGTTTCTTCACTGCTATCGATTTTGACAATGGTCCGTTCAATATCGAGTTTTACTGGGAATCCAGGCGTGACAGTATCTGGCTGCTGGAAATCAATACTCGTATATCGAAATCGCATTGTCCCCTGTTCCGGCACGTGGATGGCGCCTCTCACCACCAGGTGATGTTGGACCTGGCTCTGGGCAAACGCCCGGAGTTTCCGCATCGCCAGGGACGATACCGGTACGCGGCAAAGTTCATGTGGCGGGTCTATGAAGATGCGCTGGTGAAAAGGGTGCCGACGCAAGACGAGTTGCGCGCCCTCTGCAGCCGTTTTCCCGGCATGGAGATCCAGCTGCACATTGATGAAGGTATGCGCCTGTCTGATCTGAAGGATCAGGACAGCTACAGCTATGAGATCGCTGTCATCTTTCTCGGTGGCGAAAGTCAGAAGGAACTGCTGCAGAAATATCGTGCGGTTCAAGAGGCGTTACCGGTGGAACTGGCGTCACTTCGTCGAATTGCGTAATGATGTAATACACGGGGGATGGGCATGGAGATCATTGAGAGATTCCCGCACAGGATTCGTCACATCGAGCACACCTGGATTCCAATGGCTGACGGCACTCGTCTGGCTGCCCGAGTCTGGATGCCCGACAATGCGAAAACACAGCCGGTACCGGCGATCCTGGAATACATCCCTTACCGCAAGCGCGACGGCGTGCGCCTGCGTGACGAAACCCTCCACCCCTGGTTCGCCGGGCACGGTTACGCCTGCATACGCGTGGACATCCGCGGCAGCGGCGACTCGGAAGGGCTGTTGACCGACGAGTACCTGCAGCAGGAACTCGACGACGGTGCCGCCATTATCGAATGGCTGGCCCGACAACCCTGGTGTGACGGCAAGGTCGGCATGATCGGAATATCCTGGGGTGGCTTTAACGGACTGCAGATCGCCGCCATGCAACCGCCACCGCTCAAAGCGGTGGTCAGCGTCTGTTCCACCGATGACCGCTACGCCGATGACGTGCACTACATGGGCGGCTGCCTGCTGGGCGACAACCTGTCCTGGGCATCCACCATGTTTGCCTACAATTCGCTGCCGCCTGATCCGGAGATCGTCGGCGACAAGTGGCGTGACATGTGGTTCGAGCGTCTGCAAGGCAGTGGCCTGTGGCTGGATACCTGGTTGCAACATCAGCACCGTGATGAATACTGGCGACATGGGTCCATCTGTGAAGACTTCTCCCGCGTGCAGGTCCCGGTCATGGCGGTGAGCGGTTGGGCCGATGGCTATAGCAACGCGGTTTTTCGATTGCTCAGCAACCTGCAGGGACCGCGCCTGGGTCTGGTCGGTCCCTGGAGTCACAAATATCCCCACCTGGGCGTGCCTGGTCCGGCCATCGGCTTTCTGCAGGAATGTCTGCGCTGGTGGGACAAGTGGTTAAAGGGTGTAGAGACCGGCATCATGAATGAGCCCATGCTGCGGGCATGGATGCTCGACAGCATGCCGCCGTCCACCTTTTACCACCAGCGCTATGGGCGTTGGGTGAGTGAAGCCACCTGGCCTTCGCCTCATATCGATGAGCTGACATTCAAGCTGGCTGAACATCGCCTGATAGACGAGGAAACCGGGGCGCCGGAATGTGCCCTCTCTCTGCAATCGCCACTGAGCAATGGGTTGTTTGCCGGCAAATGGTGCTCGTACAGCGCAACGCCTGACCTGCCCCATGACCAGCGCGAAGAGGACGGTGGCGCCCTGTTGTTCACCACAGATCCGCTTGAGGAATCCATCGAGATACTGGGCGCACCGGTGGTAGAGCTTGAACTGGCGGCTGACAGACCCGTGGCCATGCTGGCCGTACGCCTGTCCGACATGCGCCCCGATGACAAGGTAACCCGGGTAAGCTATGGATTGCTGAATCTCACGCATCGGGATGGACACGCAAACCCGGTACCGCTGGAGCCGGGCGAGCGTTATTCTGTGCAGGTACAACTCAACGACGTGGCACAAATCTTTCCGAAGGGACACCGAATCCGCGTTGCCGTATCCTCCTCCTATTTCCCGCTCGCCTGGCCACCGCCGGAGTCAACCCGTTTGACCATCTATACCGGCCGCAGTCGCCTTATCCTGCCAACACGGCAACCGAGGGAGGAAGCCGTCGCGTTCCCGCCACCACAGGCTTCCGCATCAGGTACGCAACTGCAAATCGAGCCAGGCCATCACAACTGGCGGGTAATCCGCGAGCTGGACACAGACTTTTCCACGCTCGAGGTCATCAATGATGCCGGCACCTACCGACTTGAAGATATCGATCTGATCGTCACACGCAAGACCGAAGAGTGGTACACCTATCAGGGGGATGACTTCGGGTCACCGCGAGGAGAGACACGCTGGCAACGGCGATTCGAGCGGGGTAGCTGGTCGGTAGAGACCATCACGCGCACCGTACTGCATTGCGATAAAACCTATTTCTATCTGGATGCAGAACTGGATGCATTTGAAGGAGATAAGAGAGTCTATTCACAAAACTGGAATCGACGCATCAAGCGCAATCTGGTCTGAGACGCTGGGCCAGTTCGCTCAGCGAGATAAAGTATCCGGGAGAAAATGATGGAAGAAGTGCTTTCATACGAGTTGCTGGACAACTCAATTCAGACCTGGCTAAGCTTCCTTGTGGTGACGTCGGCAGCCCTGGCCGTCGCCTACCTGTTCAAACGGCTCGCCGTCTTCCGAATCTCCCGGCTGGCGGCGCGGACCTCCTTCCAGTGGGATGATGCGCTGGCCGACGTTTTGACGCGCACCCACGCGCTGTTTCTTCTGATCATCGCGCTGTTCATCGGCTCATTGGTTCTTACCCTGCCGGACAATGTTCGCCAGGTTGTGTTCACGATCATCGCCGTGGCTATTATCGTACAGGGCGGCCTATGGCTTAACGCGATTATTCTGTTCTGGTTACGGCGCTACATCGAGTGGCGGAAGAGCACAGATCCAGCCAGTGCTGCGACAGTCAATGCCGCCGGATTCATCGCCCGACTGGTATTGTGGTCAGTGGTACTGCTGCTGGTGCTGGATAATTTCGGCATCGACGTGACGGCACTGGTCGCGGGGCTCGGCGTTGGCGGCATCGCGGTAGCGCTGGCAACCCAGAACATTCTCGGTGACCTGTTTGCCTCGCTGTCCATCGTACTGGACAAGCCATTTGTGATCGGCGATTTTCTGATAATCGGTGATTTCCTGGGTAGCGTCGAACACATCGGCCTGAAGACAACCCGGTTACGCAGCCTCTCGGGCGAGCAACTGGTGTTCTCCAATACCGACTTGCTGGGTAGCCGGATCCGCAACTATGGTCGTATGTATGAGCGACGCGTCGTGTTCAAACTCGGTGTGACCTATCAGACACCACGTGAAAAGTTAAGCCAGATCCCCACCATTATCCGGGAAGCGATCGAAGACCAGGACAACACCCGCTTCGATCGCTCGCATTTCCAGGCCTATGGCGACTTCTCTTTAAACTTTGAGAGTGTGTATTACATCTCGAGCCCTGATTACAACCTCTACATGGACACACAACAAGCGGTGAATTTGCGCATTCATGAACGGTTTGAACAGGAAGGTATCGAGTTTGCTTATCCCACGCAGACCCTGTTTGTTGCGCAGCAATCGAATAGCTGATTTTCAAGTCTGGAATCGAAAAACGGCGAAAGCGTGTCTTTGGACGCCACTGGCTAAGGGTCACTGTAAGCTGCTGAGTGTGGCGTGCTTGGAGAGGGTTGAACTGCCGACCGCCTGGTTTTTAACCAGGTACTCTAACGGGAAGATAACTTACTGATTTGAAACGAACACGGATAATACTAGACAGGGCAACAGCGGGTAGAAAAGATGCCTTAAATCTCTTCTATCTTGCTGATTTTACTGGAATTGGCGCGCCCGGAAGGATTCGAACCTCCGACCGCCTGGTTCGTAGTTAAGTTCTCATGAATCCAGCGCAATCCGAGCCATTCCGGAAACTGCGAATAACACGCTGTTTTTAGGTTTCTTTTCATGCTTCCATCGTCCAAGCCCGTCCACTATAATCCTGAGAAAGCCGAGCAATTTGTGGGTGCAGTGTGGGTGCAGGAAGGCCGCACCCACGGAACCAAGGGGTCGGGATATGGCTACGGGATTACTGACTGCCGCCGGATTGAAGGCGGTTTCCGACAAGGATGTGGGCACCATCCTGAACGATGGCGGCGGCCTGCGCGGGCGGGTGCGACGCAACCGGGCCGGGGAGATCACGGTCCAGTTTGAATACAAGTACCGCGACGGCGCGAAGTCCCGCACCGCGAAGGTGGAGCAATGGCCGAAAAAGTCTCTGGCCGAGATCCGCAAGCTGTGCCGGGATATGAAAACGGCACTGGCCAACGGCCTAGACCCCATCGAGGCCCGCAAGGCGAACCGGCTAGAAAAACGGCTGGAACTGGCCCAGCAGATCGAAAAGCAAAAGCAGGAAATCGAGCGCCTCGCAGTGGAGGCTGCCACCCAGCGGACCTTGTCCGATGCCCTCGCCCAGTGGGAAAAACTCGAACTGGCGCGGCGCAAGGATGGCGGAAAGGAGGCCATGCGGGCCATCAACAAGGACATTACGCCCACCCTGGGCAAAGTCCCGCTCGCGGACATCAAACGCGCCATGCTGGTGGAACTGCTCGACGGCGTGGTGCAACGCGGGTCCCGGGTACTCGCCAATCACCTGTTCGGGGATCTACGGCAGTTCTTCAATTTCGCCATCGCCCGCGAATGGATCGAGGCCCATCCGCTGGCGGGGCTCACCAAGGAAAAGATCGGCGGACGGCAAAAGGAACGGGATCGCTACCTGTCGGAAGCTGAGATCATCGAACTCAACCAGGCAATCCCCAACGCCAACCTGCTGCGAACCACGGAACTGGCCATCTGGATCATGCTCTCCACCTGCTGCCGGGTGGGCGAGTTGTCACAGGCCCGCTGGGCGGACGTGGATCTGGAAGCCGCGAAATGGGCCATCCCCGCCGGCAACAGCAAGAACGCCAAGGACCACACCATATTTCTTTCCGATTTCACCAAAAAACAGTTCGAGGCATTGCAAGACATCACCGGCGATTTCGACTACTGCCTCCCCTCCCGCGACGGGGAAAGCCACATCTCGCCTAAATCCATCGCCAAACAGATCAAGGACCGGGTCAGGAGCGAAGCCCTCGCCAACCGCACCAAGGCCACCGGCGCACTGCTACTCACCGGAGGCGCATGGACACCCCACGACCTGCGCCGCACGGGCGCCACCCTGATGGGGGAATTGGGCGTCATGGGCGAAGTCATCGAACGCTGCCTGAATCATGTGGAACAGAACAAGCTGAAACGCATTTACCAGCGCCATGAATTGAAGACCGAACAAAAGGAAGCCTGGCGATTGCTTGGGGAGCGGCTGGCACTACTGAAGGCGGCGAAGGATCATGAAAATGTCGTGGTTGCCGGCTTCAACAAAAAACGCAAACGCGCAACCGCAAAGTAACGGGATTAACGGAAAGCCTCGCCCTTCTTTGCCCGGGTACTCGCCACTTCCACAATGTGGTCAATGACCCGCTGTTCAGTTTTCCACTTCATAACCAGTTTTCCGGGGTCCATGCCGCACTCGGCCACGATGTCCCTCAACTGCTCAAGATTCAGCGCGCCAAGTTTCTCGCGTAACAAGCCTTCCCCTTCGCTATAAAGCGCCACCGGGTCAAGCACGGCAGGGGTACGCCGCCTCCCCCGCCGCTTAACAGGTGGCTTGGATTCTCCCGCAGATTTATCCAATCCGAGGGCCACAGCAAGTTTCTGGGCAAATTCCGGATTGCGGTCGGCCTCTTCCGCAATTACAGCCATAAACGCCTTTAGCGGTTTCTTGATGTTCATCCTTCCAGCGCCCCCAGGATTTCCTTGCCCAGTGACTCGTAAGCATCCACCTGCCACTGATAACCATACTTCTGTTTCAGCGTCCGCTTGCCGGGCGCGTACTCAGCGGCGCTCGCGATCTGATTATTCTCCTTGATTACAGTATCGAACAACGGCGCATCGCCCGCCTTATCGAGCCGTTTGATCACATTTTGGTGCACCGTAGACTGTTCACGGTACTTGGAAACCACGATCCCGAAGGGCTCAATCGGCTCGGCAATCTGCTTGGAAAATTCATTCACCCGCTTCACAATCTGCGGGATACCGTAAGTCGAAAGAATATCCGGAATCGTGGGAATGATATACCCATTAGACATACGCAAGCCGTTCAAAGTGATGATTCCGAGATTCGGCGGACAATCAATCAACACAATATCGTAGTCATCGATGATCGGCTTCACCGCCCTGCTCAAAAGCTCGATAGGGTTAACCGCATAGAACTTACCCGATGGCACAGTAGCCAACCGGTCCTGGACATCAATCAAATCCAGGCTGGAAGGCAAGAGATCCACAGAGCGCGCCGCCTGCACATCAGATACGCGCTTTTGCAGCGTCTTCTCCAGGTCGAATTCCGGATTGTCAGGGTCCAGGGCATCCTTGAATAGCTGCGCCAAGGTATGGCCATCCTTATTCAACTTGCCCCACTTCTCTTCACCAATCAGCATGGTAGTGGCATTGGTTTGCGGGTCCAGATCGATGACCAGCACCTTCTTTTTGAACAATGCCGAATACACCTCAGCCAGTGCCACGGTAGTGTGCGTCTTGCCAACACCGCCCTTGAGATTGATGGTTGAAACGATATGCGCCATAGGGACTCTCCTTGTGCGTAACCACGCACGAATTTGTGATCGCCGGAATACCGGCCCGGATTTGAGCTCAGCGACAGGGTCTGGAAACCCCGGGAACCTGGCGCGCCAATTAGCCACTGCTTGCTTGGAAACTCCAGCAATTTCAGCGATTTCATTGATTCCAACCAGATCCTGTTCAAGACCATCCGACATATCGATGCGCTCCACTGTGAACTCTGTACACGCTATATGTGTACGCCGTTCACAGACTGATGTCAAGCGGAATGGCCCGGGGAGCCCCTCCGGGGCG
>JBHHXO010000105.1:0-11118 GCA_046757125.1 Thiogranum sp. | reverse complement strand
ATAAAACGCTCTCTCACCCTCTCTTCAGACTCATTTATGGATTGGAAAATACTCCCTCGTCACGCCGCGGCATCCGGAGCGGCAATATCATGTTGATAGAGCACTAGTGTGTTCCCGTGCCAGTGCTACGTAGACGGCCGGCACCACGAACAGCGTAAACAGGGTGCCGATACCAAGGCCGGTCGCGATGGTCAGGCCGATGTGAAAACGGCTGACCGCACCCGGACCGCTTGCCATGAGCAACGGCACCATGGCAACCACCATCGATACCGTTGTCATGAGAATCGGCCGCAGACGAATCGCGGCAGCGCTTTCGACAGCCGCGCGCCGGTCCAGCCGCTCCCTGACCTGCAACCGGTTGGCAAACTCTACGATAAGAATGCCGTTCTTGGCGATCAGCCCGATGAGCGTGATCAGCCCGACCTGTGTGTAGATATTGATGGTCGCGAAACCCATGGTAATAAAGGCCAGCGCACCGGCAATGGACATGGGAACCGATACCAGGATGATGAGCGGGTCGCGCCAGCTTTCAAACTGGGCGGCCAGCACCAGGTAGATCACCAGTATGGACAGGAAAAAAGTAACCAGCAGCGCGCTGCCCTGCCGGGCGTACTGGCGCGAACCACCGGCATAGTCCCAGCCGAAACCGCGGGGAAAGATATCCCGCGCGCTGGATTCCAGGAAGCCCAGCGCATCACCGAGCGGCACACGCGGCGCCATCACCCCCGCGACGGTAAGCGAATTGAGTTGCTGGAACTGGGTACGCTGACTGGGCTCGACACTGTCCTGCAGCTGTACCAGCGAATCCAGCGGCACCAGCTCCGCGGCACCGTTATCGCGCGCCACGTCAGTCGCCGACAGGCCCGCTGACAGGTTGACCAGTTCGCCCGAGCCGGGGCGGATATAGTAGTCCCTGAGCATATCCGGCTGCAGCCGGTAGTCGCGCAGCACCTGCGGGATCACCTTGTAACTGCGGCCTTCCAGGCTGAAACGATTGACATCGTTGCCACCCAGCAGGGTCGCCAGGTTACGGCCGATATCACGCATGCTGATGCCCAGGTCACCGGCCCGGTCACGGTCGATTACCAGGGTGCTGCGTGGCCGGCTGTATTGCACCTCTTTCATCAGGAACATGAAACGGCCACTGGCCATACCGCGACCGATGAGCTGGTCGGCGACCCGGTCCAGCTCCCGGTAACCGCCCTCACTGGTGATAACGAACTGCACCGGCAGGCCGCCACCCGAGCCCGGCAGGCTGGGACGCGGGAACACCGCAATCTGGAAACCGGCGACCCTGTTCAGCTTGCCCTGCAACTCGGGCTGCACCTGCATTTGCGAGCGCGCCCGGTACGAAGGGGGCTGCATCTTGAAACCACCGAATGTCGTTGTCGGTTCACCACGGCCCAGCAGGAAAAAACTTTCGTGGTACTCGGGGATACTTTCGAAGGCCGCTACGATCTGCCGCGTGTAGGCTTCGTTGTACTCTATGGTCGCCGTCTGCGGCCCGGTCGCCTGGAAAAACAGGATGCTCTGGTCCTCTACCGGCGCCAGCTCGCTCTTGCTGGTAACGAACATGAAGAATATCGACACCAGTATCACCGCGGCAAACAGCAGGGTGACGGGCAGGCTGTCCAGCATGCCGTGCAACAGCTCGCGGTAGCGTTCCGCCAGCCGGGTAAACCGGTGCTCGACCCACGCCTCGAAACGGCCCTGCCGGCCGTGCGCCTTGAGCACCCTGGATGACAACATGGGCGACAGCGTGAGCGCCACGACCCCGGACACGACCACGGCCCCGGCCAGGGCAAAGGCAAATTCCGTAAACAACGTGCCCACCAGCCCCCCCATGAAACCGATCGGCGCATACACCGCGACCAGCGTGGTGGTCATGGCGACAATGGGCAGCGCCAGTTCGCGCGCGCCGATCAGTGCCGCATCGAAACGCAACTTGCCCTGCTCCACGTGCCGGTGCACGTTTTCCACCACGATAATGGCGTCATCGACGACCAGGCCGATGGCCAGCACCATTGCCAGCAGTGTCAGCAGGTTGATGGAAAACCCCATCAGCAGCATCAGAAAAGCAGCGCCCACCAGCGACAGCGGTACCGCTACCGCGGGCACGACCGCGGCACGCATGGAACCCAGTGACAGGTACACAACCAGCAGAACAATCACCACCGCCTCGACCAGGGTCAGGAAAACCTCGTCGATGGAGTCCTCGATAAACACGCTGGCATCGTACGGAATGTGCACTTCCAGCCCTTCGGGCAACTGCCTGCGGATTTCCGGGATGAGGTCGCGTATTTTCTGCGCCACGGTCAGCGGGTTGGCCCCCGGCGCCTGCTCCATGCCGACAAAAATAGCCGGCTTGCCCTTGTACCAGCTGGTGGAATCGTAATCCTCGGCGCCCAGCTCGGCGCCAGCGACATCCGACAGGCGCACCAGCGTGCCGCTGGCCGACCTCACCACCAGCCGGCGGAAATCCTCCTCGCTGGCAAGGTCGGTTGTGGCGGTGAGGTTGATCGCGGTATATGCACCCTTGGTCTGTCCCACCCCGGCCAGGTAATTATTGGCGCGCAGCACTTCCCGCACGTCGTTCGCGGTAACCCCCAGCGCGGCCATACGCTGCGGATCGAGCCAGATACGCATGGCGAACGTTTTGTTACCGATCAGCTCGGCCCGCGCCACACCGGGTACCGCCTGCAGTTGTGGCTGAACCACACGCAACAGGTAATCCGTGATCTGCGAGGGCAGCATGCTTTCGCTGTAGAAGGCGAGGTACATGAGCGCCGTGCTGTCGCCGGTGGTCGAGTCGATCACCGGGTCATCGGACTGCTCCGGCAACACGTTACGCTGGCTGGCGACCTTGGCCTGTATCTCGGCGACCGCGGCATTGGGGTCGTAATTGAGCTCCATGTGGGCTTCGATGGTGGAGCGCCCCTGCACCGAACGCGAAAAAAGGTAGTCGATACCGCTGGCTTCAGCGATAGCCTGCTGCAACGGCGTGGTGATGAATCCCTTGACCAGTTCGCTGCTGGCGCCCGGGTAGACGGTCGAGACCGTCACCACGGTATTGCGCGTCTCGGGGTACTGGCGGACTTCCAGCGAACCCAGCGCACGCAATCCCACCAGCAGGATCAACAGACTGATGACGCTCGCCAGCACCGGGCGCTGTACAAACAGGTCGGTGAATTTCATCCGCCGTGTATCTCGGCGTCGAGCTGCACGCTGTTGTCGACAGACACCTTCTGACCGTTACGCAGCTTTACCTGACCCGCGGCAACCACCGTATCACCCGCCTGCAACCCGTCCACGATTTCCACCCGGCCCTCACGCACTTCACCGGTTTTCACCCGGCGCCGTTGCACCAGCCGCGCACCGTCCTGTTCGGTAATGATGAAAACCGACTCACCATAAGGGTTATAGCTAATGGCCGTACGCGGCAGGGTGAGCACACCGTCACGCACCGGCAGCACCGTACGCACCTCGGCGAACATGCCGGGACGCAGCAGGTGATCGGGGTTATCCAGCGTCGCGCGCAGGCGCACGCTGCGGGTACCGGGATCGATGCCCGGGTTGATTGCGGAAACACGGCCCTCGAAAACACGGCCGGGCCAGGCCTGCACCTCGACTTCCACCGCCTGGCCAACCCGGACCCGGCTGAAATGGCGCTCGGGCAGTGCGTAATCCACGTACACGGAATCCAGCGCCTGCAAGGGGACGATGCGCGCGCCGGGAGACAGGTACTCACCCGGGTTGACCTGCACGATGCCGAGCTGGCCGCTGAACGGCGCACGGATTTTCTTCTTGCTGATGGTCGCACGTTTGGCGGCAACGGTTGCCTGCGCACCATCCAGCTGCGCGCGCGACGTATCGTAGTCGGAACGCGACACCGAACGGTCTTTCAGCAACTTCCTGTTGCGCTCGAACTGCAGTTTTGCGAGCGTCTGTTGCGCGATCAGGCCATCCAGGTCAGCCCGGTCGACACTGTCATCCAGCTGCAGGATGACCTCGCCGGCCTCGACCTTACGGCCGGACTCGAACAGGATTTCACTCACCTGCCCCGGCACTTCGGTGGTCACGAACACACCCCGTATTGCGTCGACGCTGCCGACAGCCCGCAGGTAGGGTTGCCAGGACTGCACTTTCACCTCGGCGGAAGCCACCGTGACCGGCGGTTGCGGTTGCGACATCATGGCTGCCAGCTTCTGTTCGCTGTAGAACTTCCAGCCGAAAACAGCACCAAACATGAGGATCAGCAGCAACACTGCCAGCAGGAGTCTTTTTATCACGTTTTATTGCGTCTCCGTTTCAGAACTGCACGCCACATCACCACTGTGACCGGCGCGGCACAGACAGAGTTCAATGGATGACAGCGGAATTGGCGCCGGGGCCATCATATCCGACTCTCCGGTCGAATTCGACGTTGGCAGGAGTACCTGCTGAAACGGGCGGGAAGGTGCTTTTAATATTTCCGGCTAGCTGCCAAACACCTTGATAACCTTGCTTCTCACCTTCTGCATCGCGCGCTTGTCGATCACTTCTATACAGCGATCACAGGCGCCGCCAAGGTAGAACCTCGCCGCGGTAACCGGCAAGGGTTTCGGCAGCAACGGTTTGCGGTGACCGATGTTCTTCAGTCGCCTGACCAGGGAGGGCACCGCACTGCTCCGGTCCGTCTTTTTCCTTGTGACCCGTTGCAGCGTAGCCCGGACTTCATCGTCGGGCAAACCGTGCGCGAAGACTTTCGCCATACCCGCATGCGGCGCCGATCCGGACTTGCCGGATGCCCCGGCTGTCTCCACAACCGCCGGCCAGTAGGTGCGACACAGGTAGGCCTCGGTCAGGACCTGAGCGGTTATACCCCTGGCCACGTCCCGGTCGTTGATCACCTGCAGGGCGTACCGGTCCGCATCCAGTTCACTGCTGCGGGCGACGCCGACAGAAAATGCGCGGTAAAACGGCGCGTACGAATGGAAAAAGGAACAGATCGGTTTGACGAACAACGGGGAATGCTCGCTGCAGCTGGAAACATACTGGTCCCACATATCGCGCAATGAATAGAGCCAGCTGTTCAGGCGGCTGTCTTTCCCGCCCAGCTGACCCACGCGCCGGGCCAGCAGCACGTGCACATCCAGGGGTGACAGGGTAAGCAACACGGGCAGACCGATGATCAGGGTGGTAGTAGTCGAAAGAGCAAAACCGTTGCACGGCGTGCTGACGATACGCACGACAAAACGATCGCGCAGGATGACCCGGTCGACAGGTGCTACGCCATAGATATCGGCGAGTTCCTGCAACAGCTCGAACAACCTGGGGAAACGGGCTGCCGTCAGTTCCAGACCGGAAGGCGGGGAAAAACGCATGGCCAGAATGGCATAGGTCATGACGATGCCGATTGACAGTGACAGGATCTCGACCGTTACCACGAACCACTGAAGTTCCGACATGGTCGGTTCCACCGAGTATACGAGCAGTACCGGCATGAGAATCAGCAATGCGGGAAACAACAGCAGGAAGAGATAACCACCGGCACCGGCCATTACCGTAAGCAAGCGATAGATGCGTGCCTGGCGACTGAAAAGCATGAGCGCGCCACGCCGGCTGAAGGGTCTAAAAAAACTGTCGAACAGCGTCAGCTTGTTGCGGAGTGCCAAAAACATCGTCCTGCCGTTGCCCTCTGTTGCATTTCTCCCTTCCCTGTATCGGCCGACACACTGAAAACCGAACCGTATCCATAACACCAAAGGGATTTATTTAGCACTGGATATCAGGGTATTAGGTAAAAATGGCTGTCTACGGTAAAACAGCAGCGCATGGCCGGGCTGTTACCCGGAGGAGGCATATTCCGACTACCGGCATCGAACCCGGGGGTGCACAGGGAGGCTGGTTTTATCGGTTGCCGGGCAGGTGGCAGCGATATCGGGCACGGGAAAACCGGCCAGGGTTAATTTACAGTTCCCAGCTAAAGGCGCTTTCCGGCAAGCGTCGGCTGCTTGTCGGTACGGGTTTCCAGTTTCAGGTAACTGACCAGCCGCACGCTGCCTTCCCTGTGCAGCATCTCGTGTATCTTTCCGACGGTGTCGAGTATCGCGTCCATATCCCCTTCGATATTGGTACCCGAAGCGTGTGTCTCAAGAATGAAATCGTGTTCCCTGAGCAGGTCGATAACACGGACGATCTCGCGCCTGACGGAAACGCCCTGCCCGATGGGGACAAACTGTAACTCTGCGGTAGCTTTCATAAACTTGAATGACCTGCCTTGATAGAGTTCAAGTGCCGACCGCCAACGGGAGACGGCCTCCGGCTGGCGCAAAAACACCCAAACAAAGTTAAAATAATCCGGCTGCAGGGTATTGACTTTCCAGCGCGTTCGCGATCCCCGTAGCCGGCGTTATTCACAGGCATAACACAACGCCAAGAAAAATCATGTGCGAAGCACGTATCGCCTCACCGCCAGTCTAGTAAAATCGTATATCCTGCTGTTAACAATGGCATTATCATTATTGTGGCAAAAATGAACGATTTAACGCAAGTCCTGCATTATCAGGGTTCAGCAGCCCTTTCGTCCACTTCATCCACAAAGTTATCCACAACATCTGTGGAAAACTTTCCGCGCCGGAGAAACGCTACCGCGCCCTTGAATTTTGTCCGCCGGTGCACCACCTTGTATCAGGGCCTGTTAACGACAAAAAAACCGACTATGGATATCGATCACCCCGAAGACACCGATACGGATTCCTCCTCAGCAGGTAGCGGGCTGGTACGCGCCAACGAAATACTGCCCGGCACCATTCCCATACTGCCGCAGACCGAGCGACCGTTTTTCCCCGGCCAGGCCATTCCGCTGTTGATGGATGCCGAGCAGTGGGGCGAGACCATCCGCACGGCCCAGGAAAACGCCAACAGTGTTATCGGCCTGCTGCTGGCGCGCACCGAAAAATCGGACCAGGCCGGGGTCGACGACTTTTACCTTATGGGCACGGCCTGCCGCATTCACCGCATCGGCCAGCAGGATGGCCGCATGCAGGTGTTGCTGGAAGGCTTGCAACGTTTTCGTATCACCGACTGGCTGAACCGCAAGGTGCCCTTCACCGCGCGCGTGGAATATTTCCCGGAAGAACGCTACGAGGAGATCCCGGAAATCAAGGCCTATGCCATTGCCGTGATCAACACCATCAAGGAACTGGTACCGCTGAATCCGCTCTACGGCGAAGAATTCAAACTGTTCCTGGATAATTTCCATCCCAACGACCCGTCGCACCTGGCCGACTTTGCCGCCAGCCTGACCACTTCGAACCGCGCGGAACAGCAGAAGGTGCTGGAAGCCACCGACCTGCTGACACGCCTGCAACGCGTACACATACTGATCAACAAGGAACTGGAAATCGCCAAGACACAGGCGGACATCCGCCAGCAGGTCGAAGGCGAAATGCAGCAGTACCAGCGCGAACATATCCTGCGCGAACAGATGAAGGTCATCCAGAAAGAACTGGGCATCTCCAAGGACGATCGTACCGCGGAACTCGACAAGTACCGCGAGCGCATGGAAACACTCACCCTCCCCGAGGCCGCACAGAAACGCATCGACGAGGAAATGCAGAAATTCTCCGTGCTGGAGACCGGTTCACCCGAGTACGCAACCACGCGCACCTACCTCGACTGGCTGACGCAACTGCCCTGGGGGCGCTACAGCGAGGACCAGCTCGACCTCGATACGGCACGCAAAATCCTGGACGAGGACCACGACGGCCTGCAGGACATCAAGCAACGCATCCTGGAATTCATCGGTGTAGGCATCATGAAAGGCGAGGTATCCGGCTCGATCATCCTGTTCGTCGGACCACCCGGAGTCGGCAAGACCTCGCTCGGGCGTTCCATCGCGCGCGCCCTGGGGCGCAAGTTCTTCCGCTTCTCGCTGGGCGGCATGCGCGACGAGGCGGAGATCAAGGGGCATCGCCGCACCTACGTGGGCGCCATGCCGGGCAAGTTCATCCAGGCTTTCAAGGACACCCAGTCGGCCAACCCGGTCATTATGCTGGATGAAATCGACAAGGTCGGCGCTTCCTACCAGGGTGACCCGGCCTCTGCCCTGCTGGAAGTACTGGACCCGGAACAGAACAGCGACTTCCTCGACCATTACCTGGACGTCCCTTTCGATCTTTCCAGGGCGCTGTTCATCTGCACAGCCAACCAGCTGGACACTATCCCCGGGCCGCTGCTCGACCGCATGGAAGTCATCCAGCTGTCGGGTTACCTCGCCAGCGAGAAGCTGGAGATTGCGAGGAATCACCTGTTGCCACGGCAGATAGAACGTAACGGCCTGAAGAAAAGAGGACAGTTACGTGTCGACAAGGCGGCCCTGCGCAAAATTATCGAGGACTATGCGCGCGAAGCCGGGGTGCGCCGGCTGGAAAAATGCCTGGGCACCGTGGCGCGCAAGGCCGTGCTCAGGATTCTGGAGGGCGAGAAAACGCCCATCCATGTGCGCGCCCGCGATATTGAAGACTACCTGGGCAAGCCGGTATTTACGCCGGACAAACGCATGTCCGGCGTGGGTATCGTTACCGGCCTGGCCTGGACCGCCATGGGTGGCGCCACCCTGAGCATAGAGGCAACACGCATTCACAGCTTCACGCGCGGTTTCAAGCTCACCGGCCAGCTCGGTGATGTCATGCGCGAATCAGCGGAAATCGCCTACAGCTATATCCTCGCCAACGCCGAGCGCTGGGGCGCCTCGCCGGATTTCTTCGAAAACTCGCTGGTGCACCTGCACGTACCCGCGGGCGCGACACCCAAGGACGGACCCAGCGCGGGCATCACCATGGCCAGCGCACTGTTGTCGCTGGCAAGACGGCGCAAGCTGGTACGCAACATGGCGATGACCGGCGAACTGACCCTGACCGGGCAGGTACTGCCGGTCGGCGGCATCCGGGAAAAAGTCATCGCCGCACGGCGCCTGAATATCAAAGAGCTGATTCTGCCGGAAGCGAACAAGGGCGACTTCGAGGAAATACCCGACTATGTACGCGAAGGCATCAGGGTGCACTTTGCCCGCCACTTCTCCGATGTGGCACCCCTGTTGTTCGAGAAGTGATCGTCCTGTTCAACAAGCCGTACCGGGTACTGTCGCAGTTCACTACCGAGGGAGACAAAAAAACCCTCGCGGACTACATCGACATCAGGAATGTCTACGCCGCCGGCAGGCTGGACTACGACAGCGAGGGGCTGTTGATCCTGACCGACGATGGCAAACAGCAACAGCGCATTGCGAACCCGAAATACGGCAAGGCGAAGGGTTACTGGGTGCAGGTGGAAGGCATGCCCGGGGAACACGACCTGCAGCGCCTGCGCACAGGCATAACACTGAAAGACGGGCCTGTCCGACCCGCTGTTGCGGACCTGATCGATCCGCCCGACGTCGGCGAGCGGGTCCCGCCGATCCGGGAACGTAAAAACATCCCCACCAGCTGGCTGGACCTCACCATCACCGAGGGCCGCAACCGGCAGGTGCGGCGCATGACAGCACACATCGGCTTTCCCACACTACGGCTGATCCGCCACCGCGTGGGAGACTGGCACCTGGATGGTATTGCGACAGGAACTTTTGTACTCAGGGAGAATGCCTGAGTCGAGCTTACCAGCGGCGCACGCGCCCGGTGTCGACGTGGATAAAATCCGATCTGGCGTAGTAGCCGACACCACCCGCCTGCAGTGACAGCGCGGCTTCCCTCAGCTGCCTGAGTTCACAGCCGGGCAGGCGTATATCGACTGCCCTGCCCTGCATATGCAGGCTGCGCTTTGCCACACCGCTGCTTTTCGCCCGTAACTTCGTGTTGGTCTGTGGTGACCGGTAACCGGAAATAATATGGAACGCGCCGCTGACACCTACGGACTGCTGCAACACGTACAGCAGGTCCAGCAGCTTCGGGTCCATGGGGTACACTTCACCCGAGCGATGATCACGCAATACCCGGTTGACGTCCTTCAGCTCATCTTTCAGGTAAGTCCCCTGCGCCCAGTAGGTGGCGCGCAGCGTTTCACCGGTATGAAGGTTTCTGAATGCCAGGCTGCGTTCCGGCGCACGCTGCACCGACGCCTGCAACAACGGCGTCGCCACGAGGGCGCCCGTGCCGAGGAGCGTCTGGATAAACCTGCGTCGTGCGGGGTGATGACTGTCATCCTGACAGGGGTTGCGGTAATTCTCTGTCATAGCTCCCTGATTGGATGCATAGCCTGTGCCAGTCAGGCCGGTGCGGGAATTATACCGGAATCGGGCTGATTCGCCAGATTTTTCATCCATTTATCCACGCGAACAAGGGTAATGACAAGTGACTGTTTTCCGGCAAACGCGGCACTTCGGCCGGCCTTGCGATCGCGCTGCGCCTGCCGGCACTCCCGCGCCGGATGCCGGAAACTATTTTCCCGTTTCGGTGTAACCCACCGCATTGAAGAACAGGCTGATCAGGTAATCGGAAATCTCGAACAGGTCCATATCGCGGTAGCGGGGGGAACGGTAGATGCACTTGGAATACAGCGCTTCGCGCACCATGCCCTGGAAAGCCATGGCCGCGAGCTGGCCGTTAACGGGCTCAATGGTATTGCTGGCGCTGAGTTCTTTCAGGCTGAACTCGATGAAGTCGGTGAACGGACGCCAGCGGTTTTCAAAAAACTGCCGGGTCGCATCGCTGCCTTCCAGTGCACTCTGCATTTCCATGCGCAGGTAATCGGGGTCCTTGGAAACACTCTCTATGTAGATGCGGGTAATCTTGCGCAACATGTCCGCGAAACTGCCGTCGCTGTTCACCACGGCATCGACATAACTCTCGCGCTTGCAGGCAATGTCATTCAGCACTTCCTCGTACAACGCTTCCTTGGAAGGGAAGTGACGATACAGGATCGCCGGACTGACACCCAGCCGCCGGGCGATCTCGTCGACTGAAACGCCATGGTAGCCCTTGTCCGAAAACAACACCTTGGCGACCGCCAGGATGGTGGCTTTTCGTTCCGTAGCTTTCAGCCGTTTTGCCATGGTTCCCCGACGTTGGAGCTGTAACACTTCCTTAAACCGAACGCAGCCGCGTCATCGATCTCCAGTGCGCACTGTTCATTGCCGACAAT
>JBHHXO010000104.1:0-11180 GCA_046757125.1 Thiogranum sp. | reverse complement strand
TCGAGAGTCACCTGCAGGAAGGGCGGCAGGACAACCGGCAGGACGCCGAGCTCGAATACGGCAAGAGCATTACCGATGCCTGCATCGGCTGGGAAGATACCGTGCCCTTGCTGGAGCAGCTTGCCGACGCCGTGCGCCAGCGCCGCGGCCGGAAAATACAGGCTTCTGCCTAAGCCTGTTCCTGTAATTTGCGTTCCCAGTCCAGGGACGTTTTCACAATGAAGTCGAGGTCGTCGTAGCGGGGTTCCCAGCCCAGCAGTGTTCTTGCCCTGTCCGCTTTGGCGACCAGGGCGGGTGGATCACCCGCGCGCCGCGGCTCCTCCCTGACCTGGATCGGTGTTCCGTTCACACGGTTAACGGCATCGATGACTTCACGCACACTGTAGCCGTGGCCGTAACCGCAATTCAGCGTCACCGATTCGCCGCCCTTGCGCAGGTACTCGAGCGCCTTGATATGCGCCTCGGCCAGGTCGTCGACATGGATGTAATCGCGTACCCCGGTGCCGTCATCGGTCGGGTAGTCTGTTCCAAACACATACAGTTGTTCACGCTTGCCGACGGCGACTTCGGCAGCGACCTTGATAAGCAGGGTGGCCTTCTCGGTGGACTGGCCAATGCGCCCGTCGGGGTCCGAGCCGGCTACATTGAAGTAACGCAGTATGACATGGCGCATATCCGTGGCCTTGCCCAGGTCACGCAGCATCATTTCGCTCATCAGCTTGGAAGTGCCATAGGGATTGATAGGTGTCAGAGGGCTCTCCTCGGTACAGACAGTGTCGTCCGGTATGCCGTAAACGGCGGCGGTTGACGAGAAGATGAAATATTTCACCCCGGCCCCTGAACAGCATTCCAGCAGGTTGCGGGTGCAGCAGGTATTGTTGCCGTAGTATTTCAGCGGATCGGACACGGATTCCGGCACGATGGTGTGGGCTGCAAAGTGCAGCACGGTATCTACCTTGTGCTCGTCGAGCAGGCGCGTGACCACGTCAGGGTCGCCGGTGTCGCCGACAACCAGCTCAGCGCCCAGCACGGCATCCGCAAAGCCGGTGGACAGGTTGTCCAGTACCACGACCGCTTTGCCGGCAGCGGTCAGCAGGCGCACCACATGGCTGCCGATATAGCCGGCGCCGCCGGTGACGAGTATCTTGCTATCGCTCATTCCTGAACCCTTTGGAAAATGCTGAATAATCCCGCTGTTTTTGTCGTTGCGGGTGCCTGTATCATAATGGCTGCGGGCCGGGTGATCTAGTCGTTTATCGGTGAGGCCTGTTTGTTCCTGTGGTTCTCCCTGGAGCGTGCGGCATGCGCAGCGTACAGGTCGGCAAGTGATATGGACTGCCCGTTTTCAGTAACGATGCGGGCGTGGAAGCGGCGTAATTCCCTCGGTTCGTGCACACCGCAGGAATGGGCGATTACACCCACCTCGTAGACCATGTTTTTCACATAGCCGGCAACGCGTTCAGCCTTGACCGCCGGCGCCAGGCCCTTCTGCAGCCTCGGGTTATGCGTCGTGATGCCGGTCGGGCAGGTGTTCCTGTTGCAGTTCAGTGCCTGAATACAACCGAGGGAAAACATAAAGCCCCTGGCGGAGACAATAAAATCAGCGCCGACACACAGGGCCCAGGCAACTTCGGCCGGGGTGATCAGCTTGCCCGATGCGATTACCTTTATCCGCTCCCTGAGTCCGTGTTCACTCAGTTTGTCGATCACCAGGGGCAGGCTTTCCTGGATCGGCAGGCCCATGTAATCCATCAGGCTCATGGGTGCGGCGCCCGTGCCCCCGTCGGCGCTGTCGATGGTAATGAAATCGGGTGCAGACCGGGCTCCCCGTGCGTTGATGCCGGCGAACAGCTCATCCAGCCAGCCATAGGCGCCGATCACGGCCTTGAAGCCCACCGGCTTGCCGGTCACGCTGCGGATACGCTCGATCATGTCCAGCAGGTCGCTTGTCGAATTTATATCCGGGTGACGGTTCGGGCTGATGGAATCCTCGCCAACGGTAATGCCGCGAATCCGGGCGATCTCTTCGGTGACCTTGTTGCCAGGCAGGATGCCGCCCTTGCCGGGCTTGGCGCCCTGGCTGAGCTTGATTTCAAACATCCTGACCTGCTCATGGGCCGCGACTTCGCGTAGCTTGTCGTCGCTGAGATTGCCAAGCGCATCGCGCACGCCGTACTTCGCGGTGCCGATCTGGAACACGAGGTCGGCGCCTCCTTCAAGGTGATAGGACGACAGACCGCCTTCGCCGGTATTCATCCAGCAGCCACTCTTTGCAGCGCCATGCGAAAGCGCCAGCACGGCCGGTCTGGACAGGGCGCCGAAACTCATCCCGGAAATGTTAAACAGCGAGCTGGTAACATAGGGTTTGTCGCACAGCGGGCCGACAGTCACTTCTCCAACCGGGGTCGCGTCGGTACCCAGTGTCGGAAAGGGGCAGTTTACGAACAGGACCGTACCGGGAGGGGAGAGGTTGCGTGTCGAACCGAACGCGGTGGTGTTGTCCAGGTCCTTGGATGCGCGATAGACCCATGAGCGTTCCGCGCGGTTGAAAGGCATTTCCTCGCGATCCATGGCAAAGAAATACTGGCGGAAAAATTTTCCGATCTCCTCGAAGAAGTAACGGAAGTGCCCGATGACCGGGTAATTGTGCCGGATGGCCTGTTTGGTCTGGGTGACATCGAGAATATAGATCACCACGATTGCCAGGAAACACAGCCCGACAAAGATTACGAAGAAAGTGGCAAGAAACTCCAGTGAGCGGAGCATAAACCCGCTGTCCGGTATGGGCATCCCGATCTCCCCGTGCCTGTTATCGTGGTATGTTATTGCAGCTGAGTAGCTTGTTTGACCCTCAGTGTAACGTAAATGTTTCATCACGAATGATGTTTTACAGAAAATGAAAAGCATGCTCCCGGAGGATTGTCCGGTTTCTGTTGCACCCATGATGTCCTGGACGGATCGCCATTGCCGCTACTTTCTGCGCCTGATCTCCCGGCGCGTCCGTCTGTACACGGAAATGGTAACCAGTGCCGCGTTGCTGCACGGTGACAGGGAACGCTTGCTGGCCCATCACCCTGCCGAGCAACCGCTGGCTGTTCAGCTGGGCGGCAGCGAGCCCGCGCAACTGGCCCGCTGTGCCCGTTACGCGGAGCAGGCCGGCTTTGCCGAAGTCAATCTCAATGTCGGTTGTCCCAGTGAGCGGGTCCAGTCAGGTCGCTTCGGCGCCTGCCTCATGCTGGAGCCGGAGCGCGTGGCCGCCTGCGTCACGGCCATGCGCGAGGCTGTGTCGATACCGGTTACGGTCAAGACGCGTATCGGTGTAGACGAGCAGGACAGTTATGAGGCGCTGTCGCGTTTCGTATCGATGCTGGTTGAGGCAGGACTGGAAGTCCTGGTCGTACACGCGCGCAAGGCCTGGCTGAGTGGCCTGAGTCCGAAGCAGAACCGCGAAGTGCCGCCGCTGCGTTACGACCGGGTTTACCGCATCAGGCAGGATTTTCCCGCGCTGGCCGTGCATCTCAACGGAGGGATAACAACGCTGGATGCTGTCGAGGAACACCTTGAGCACGTTGACGGGGTGATGATCGGCCGCGAGGCCTATCACAATCCCTGGTTGCTGGCGGACGTCGACCGCAGGTTTGCGGGTGAAACGGGTGCTGCTCCCGATCGCTACCAGGTCATGTTGCGTTTCATGCATTATGTAGAGGCGGAGTTGGCCGCGGGGACACACCTGCAGCAGATGACGCGCCATGTCCCGGGGCTGTTCCACGGGCAACCGGGCGCACGCGCATGGCGCCGCCATATCAGCGAATACGCCCACCGGCCCGGTGCCGGTGTCGAAGTTATCGAACGTGCCCTGGGTTATGTCGGTTACAGTTGAGACTGTATCCAGTTGCTGAGTGCGCGCGAGTCCATTGCCCCGGCCTGGCGGGCGATTTCACGACCGTTTTTGAATATAGCGACCGTGGGTATGCTGCGGATACCGTATTGCGCCGCTGTGCGTTGTGCCTGCTCGGTGTTGAGCTTGGCAAAACGAACCCCGGGTTCCATTTGCGCGGTAACCGTTTTGAAATGAGGTCCCATCATTTTACAGGGGCCGCACCAGGGTGCCCAGAAGTCGACCACCAGCGGGATGTCATCGCGGCGCAGGTGCTTTTCAAATTCGGCATCCGACAGCTCGACCGGCCGGCCGGTAAACAGCGGCTCCTTGCACCTGCCGCACCTGGGCTGCTGATCCAGCCGCTCAACCGGAATACGATTGACCGTCTGGCAATGTGGGCAAACCACGTGTTTTGGACTGGACACGATTCTTACCTGTCTGAGTTAGCGTTGCCAGTTTACATGGGGGCGCAGGAAAGAAATTCAAGGCTCGATTTTCTGGCTTCCCCCGTAGAGCGGGCTTGCCCGCGAACAAGGCACATGGTGCCTGGGACGGGCTGTTCGCGGGCAAGCCCGCTCCTGCAGGGACGCCGGGAATTATTCAGTCCAGGCTTTTCGACACGATCTCGAACACGTCCCTGGACAGGCCGGTTGTGGCGAGAATGCGTTTCAGTTCGTGCTGCATCAGGGACTGGCGCTCGCTGTCGAAGCGCTTCCAGCGGCTCATGGCGCTGACCAGGCGGGCCGCCATCTGCGGATTGATGCTGTCGAGTTCCAGTACCCGGTCAGCAAGGAAGCGGTAACCCGCGCCATCGGGCGAGTGGAAGCGTACCTGGTTACCCATGCAGAAGCGGCCGACCAGCGCACGTACCTTGTTTGGATTGGTGATGCGGAAGGCGGGGTGCGTCAGCAGTGCCTCGACCTGCTGCAGGGTGTCGGGCAGGCGTGCGCCGGCCTGGATGGCGAACCACTTGTCGACCACCTGCGGGTCGTGTTTCCACTTTTCATAAAAACGATCCAGTTGTTGCACGCGTTCCGGCCAGTCGTGCTGGGACAGTGCCGCCAGTGCCGCCAGCGTATCCGTCATGTTGTGAGCGTGCTGAAGCTGGGACAGGCACAGCCCGCGTGCCTCGTCGGTGCCGCTTTCCAGCAGGTATGACAGGCACAGGTTGCGCAGCGAGCGTCGGCCCATGCTGGCTGCATCGAAGCGGTACGGCCGGTCCGAGCCGTGCCGGTGGTAGACGTCCAGGAAACTGTTGTATAAGCGCTCCGCCAGCTGCCTGCGCATAAACTCCCGCGCCTGATGGATCGCATCGACGTCGACACGCTCGCACTGGTCGGCCAGGTAGGATTCGGATGGCAGCGTCAATGCCTGGGTGATCAATGCCGGGTCGAGCTCGGGGTGTTGCAGGGTCTTCCGGAATGCCTGAACGAAGTTGTCGTGCAGGGACAGTCCGGCATTTGCCTGTACCTGCCTTACCAGTTGCAGCAGCGTCTGGCTTGCCAGCGTCTGACCGGCATCCCAGCGGTTGAACGGGTCCGTGTCGTGGGCAAACAGGAACGCAAGCTCTTCATCGGGGCGCTCCATTTCCAGCTTTACCGGTGCCGAGAAACCACGCAGCAGCGATACCACGGGCTGTTCCCTGATCCCGGTAAACTCGAATTGCTGTGAGGCCTGTGTCAGCTCCAGCATGCGGTGATTGCCGGCCGCTTTCTCTTCGCCTTCGAGCTGCAGTGCCAGTGCCCGGCCCGATGCATCCAGAAGTGCAACCTCAACCGGAATATGAAACGGTTCCTTGTGTTCCTGCCCGGGTGTCGGCGGGCATTGCTGGGTCAGGGTGAGCCTGTAGCGCTGTGCCTGTGCATCGTATGTTCCGCCGGCGCGGATGACCGGTGTGCCGGCCTGGCTGTACCAGCGCCTGAACTGGCCCAGGTCGATGTCGTTGGCGGCTTCCATGGCACTGACAAAATCGTCGGTGGTGACGGCCTGCCCGTCGTGGCGTTCAAAGTAGAGGTCACAGCCCTTGCGGAAGCCCTCGGGCCCCAGCAGTTTGCAGATCATGCGTACAACTTCGGCACCCTTGTTATACACCGTAACCGTGTAGAAATTGCTGATCTCGATATAGGCGTCCGGGCGCACGGCATGCGCCATCGGGCTGGCGTCCTGGGCGAACTGGAAGCTGCGCAACACGTTCACGTCGGCGATGCGTTTGACCGCGCGTGAATTGAGGTCGGCGCTGAACTCCTGGTCCCGGAATACCGTGAAGCCTTCTTTCAGGCTGAGCTGAAACCAGTCCCGGCAGGTGACGCGGTTGCCCGACCAGTTGTGGAAATATTCGTGACCGATAATGCTCTGGATATTGTAGTAGTCCGCATCGGTGGCGGTCTCCGGGCTGGCGAGCACGCAGGAGGCGTTGAAAATATTCAGCCCCTTGTTCTCCATTGCTCCCATGTTGAAGTCGTTGACCGCCACGATCATGAAAATATCGAGGTCATATTCCCGGCCGTAGGCGTCTTCATCCCAGCGCATGGACTGTTTGAGCGATTCCAGCGCGTGATCGCACTTGTCGCTGTTTTCCGCTTCGACAAAGATCTTCAGCGTGACGTCCCGGCCGGAGCGGGTGCGGAAGCTGTCTTGCTGGCAGTACAGGTCCCCGGCGACCAGTGCGAACAGGTAGCTGGGCTTGGGGAAGGGATCCTGCCAGGTAACCCAGTGCCTGCCGTCATCCATCTCGCCCTGCTCGATCGGGTTGCCGTTGGACAGCAGTACCGGGTAGCGCGTCCTGTCGGCAACCAGGGTAGTGGTGAAGCGCGTCATCACGTCGGGCCGGTCCGGGAAATAGGTGATGCGCCGAAAACCCTCGGCCTCACACTGGGTGCAGAACATATCGCTGGAGACATACAGGCCTTCCAGCGCCGTGTTCCGGTCAGGGTGGATCAGGGTTTCGATTTCAATCACGGCGCCGTCTTCCGGAGCACTCAGCAACAGTTGCTCGTCGTCGAGCTGGTAGGCCGTGTTATCCAGCGCCGTCCCGTTGATACTGACTGTTACCAGTTCCAGGTTCTGACCGTGCAGTTGCAACATACTGTCGCCGGTCGTAGCGGCGGGGTTGTGTCTGACCACCAGGCGACTGTGTACCCGGGTCGTGTCCGGCTCAAGCTCGAAGCGCAGTGCGATTTCATCCACCAGGTAGGCGGGTGGCTGGTAGTCCTTGAGGTAGATAGTGCGCGGTGTCGAGGCCGCGTTGTCCTTGGCAATGTCCGCCATAAGTTACAGGTCCGTGGTAAATGTCAGTGAGTCTTGTGCCTTGCAGGAGCGGGCACGCCCGCTTCTGCAGCCGCTGTTTCCGATTCGGGTCATTGTAGGCAGACTGACGGAAAGCGCCTAGCGAAATTTCATCCCAGTGCCTTCAGCGCTGCCACGATGGCCTCGGGTTCCATACGCTTTGTGTAGTCTTTCTCGATATGCGCAGCCTGGATAGTGCCGTTGCGGTCGATGACGTAGGTTGCGGGCACCGGTAATTCATGGCTGTCATCGCCATTGGCTGCCGGCAGGTCGATACCCCACTGCAGGTACAGCGGCCGCAGTGACTCGTGCACGGCCATGACCAGCCCGTATGCGGCGGCAACCCGGTTGCCCGGGTCGGTGAGCACGTCGAACTCCAGGTTCAGCTTTTCGGCGTGGGTCAGCGCGGCGTCCGGTTTTTCCGGTGAGACGGCGATCAGCCGTGCGCCACACTCGCGTATCACCGGTAACCGCTGTTGCAGGGCATTGAGTTCCAGGTTGCAGAACGGGCACCAGGAGCCCCGGTAAAAGCTCAGTACTACCGGCCCCTCCGCAAGCACCGTGCTTATTTTCAACGCGCCCCCGCGCACGTTGGCCAGTTCGAAGTCGGGCGCCCGGTCACCCTTTGTCTTTGCTTCGGCTGCGACAGTCGACGCCAGCAGGTCCTCGAACGCGGACCCTGCTATGGCCTGTTGTTCTGCGGGCAATGCTGCCACGAACTCGTTTAGTGTCTGTCGGGTTTGTTCGGAAAGCGTGGGTTGTGTCATCCGTATCTCCAAAGCTAGCTAACAAACTAAATTTAGTCGCATGAAAAAAGCCGGTTACAGGGATTCGATCCAGTCCCGCGTGCGGCTGACCATTTTTTCTACCACTTCCGGATCCTTGAGCGCATTGGCGATCAGGCTCATACCCTGAAGATTCGAGACCAGTTGCAGCGCCAGCGTGTCGGCATCCGGCCGGCCCATGGCTTCAAACTGTTGCCGTGCCCAGTCCAGCACCACTTTGATCAGGTCGGCGGAAGACTGGCTCAACGTGCCTTCGTTATGGCTCAGTTCGTAGGACAGGGTGCCCAGCGGGCAGCCGTTGTCGGCCAGTTCCGTGCGGATAGTCAGCGGGTAGTCGAGCAGCTGTAGCAGGCGGGCGCGGGGATCGTCGGGTCCGGAACACTGTTCGAGCAGCATCCGGACGGAGCCGATGCGTTTCTCGACGATCGATTTGCAGATGTCTTCCTTGGTCTTGAAGTAGTAGTAGACGTTGCCCAGGGGGACGTCCGAGTCTTCGGCAATATCCGCGAGTGTGGTCTGCCGGAAACCCTGGCTGTGGATAAGCCGGTCCGCAGAGCGTAGCAGGCGTTCGCGTTTATCGCTGGTTCTCGGCACGGCGTGCGTCCAATTAAGTTGAACAACTAACTCCAGTCTAGTGATACGCGGCGGGAAGTCAAGCCTTGCACTGAATCGGAGTAGTGATTAATGCCCTGACCACGATTGAATCAGGCCGCGGCGACGTATCTGTCCCGCGCCCGTTCTTCCCACAGGCCGCGGGCCAGTGCCAGCGCCTGTTCGGGCTTGTCTGCCTTTCCCATCAGCTGCAACGCGATGGCGGCGGTGCCGATGGTCGCCGCAATGCCGTATTCGTCGTCGATCTCGCCACGCCAGAGCTGCGCCAGACGCTTGATGTCGAGGCCGGGTTCTTTCGTATGCCGGTGTGGGAACAGTG
Organism: Thiogranum sp.; assembly: GCA_046757125.1. GTDB lineage: Bacteria > Pseudomonadota > Gammaproteobacteria > DSM-19610 > DSM-19610 > Thiogranum. The sequence goes on along the minus strand of JBHHXO010000104.1, from coordinate 2,299 downwards.
CCGGCCATTCCTCCTCGACCAGCTCGTCACGGTGCACGCGCTGAACCAGGCAGGGGCTGTCCGGATCCCGTTCGATTTCGCCGCCTTCACCCTTGATTACCGCAACGTTCGATTCATTGAGCAGTTGCGCCGCTTCCTGGTGCACCGGGCGATAGCCGGGGTGAAAAATGCCCTGCATGACGAACGGGGCATTGAACGGGTTGATGCTGCGGGCGAGGGTATGCACGGGGGAACGCAGACCCAGCAGCGGTCGCAACTCGATGATGTCGTGCAGGCGCGGGCACAGGAATTCGATATCCAGGTAGGCGAAGTGTTCTCGGCGCATCCGTTCGCACGCTTCTGCAATCGACCGGCAGGGCTGGATGCCGAGTTCAGCAAGCACGTCCCGGGTATAGATGCGGCCGTTGGTGTGGCCGCTGGCGCCATGCATGAATACTGTCGTGCCATTCCCGGCCAGTAGCAGCGTGGACAGTATGAACCAGGGCAGGTGGCGGCGTTTGCCGGCATAGGATGACCAGTCGAGATCAACCCGTGGCGCGTCGTCCGGAATGTCTATCCAGTCACGCGCGGCGCGGACAAACCCGGCCAGTTCCGGCGCTGATTCTTCCTTGACGCGCATCAGCATCAGAAATGCCCCGAGCTGAACCGGTTCGACCTCTTCGTTCAGGATCATTTTCATGGCGGCATACGCTTCGTCTTCAGTCAGCGGACGCGAGCCGTTTTTGCCTTTGCCGAGGATGCGGACATATTCGGCAAACGGGTGTTCGGTGTAGGCTGTTTTTTGCACCATGGGGTTTGTCCCGGGATCGACGGTTTGTTTGGCGTGCTAGCATATCGCCGTCGCCGGACATGAAAAAGCCCCGAAAACCGGGGCTTTTTCGTAGTACGGGAGTGGTCCCGGTATCAGTCAGTCATCGCCACTGAATGCGGCCAGCAGCTGCAGCAGGCTGAGAAACAGGTTGTAGATGCTGACGTACAGGGTGATGGTCGCCATGATGTAGTTGGTTTCGCCGCCGTGGATGATGGCGCTGGTCTGGTACAGGATCAGGCCTGACATCAACAGGATGAACATGGCGGACACGGCCAGCGACAGCCCCGGCATGGAGAACAGTGCCGCCGCGATACCGGCCAGGAAGGCCACCAGGATACCGACCATCAGGAAGGCGCCCATAAAGCTGAAATCCTTGCGGCTGGTCAGGGCATAGCCGGACAGGCTGAGGAAGATGACGCCGGTTCCGCCCAGTGCAGTCATGATGATCTGGTCACCGTTGGGGAGACTGGCGTACATGTTCAGGATAGGCCCGAGCGTGTAGCCCATGAAGCCGGTCAGCGCGAAGACGAACACCAGTCCCATGGCGCTGTCGCGAAAGCGCGTGGTCAGGAACAGCAGCCCGAAATAACCTGCAAAGGTAATCAGCATACCCGGGTAGGGCAGGTTCATCGCCATCGATACGCCGGCGGTCAGCGCACTGAACAGCAGTGTCATTGACAGAAGAATATAGGTGTTACGGATTACCTTGTTGGTCGACAGCACCGAAGGCTGTGAGCGGGTAACCGTGCTTGCCAGTCTATTCATATCGTCTTGATCCTCTTTGCATACAGATAACGGGAATTATACCAGTTCCGCGCGCTTTGACGAGCAATCATGCACTAAAGTTCCCCGGAACCGGCATCTGCGCTTCCGTATTCGGTGCAACTTCGTTTATCCTTAGCGGCTTACCACACGGAGAGGTGACTGAGCGGTTGAAAGTACCGGTCTTGAAAACCGGCGAGGGTTTACGCCCTCCGAGGGTTCGAATCCCTCCCTCTCCGCCATTTCCACAGAAAAAAGCAAAGAAACGCCGCCGGACTTACTGTTATCGCCCGCATGCTATCCCGTCGAAAATTTCTCGCAATTGGCGTTGTCGGCGTGCTGGCTGCAGGTGCGGGCCTGCCGTCCCTGAGGCGCTACCGGGCCCGGGTTCTTTCCGCCCGGCACGTACCGGGTCCGGAAACCGATGAAACCCTTGAAACACAGCTGGGTAATACGCTGGTAGGTTTTATCGGCGCCCTGTTCGGACAGGATCTTGCACAGCAGGACCGCGAGGATCTCGGCGAGCTTGTTGCCTTTGCCGTATCTGCCGACAGTGGCTGGATACCCGAGTATCACTGGCTGGTGTCATATATTGACAGCATGACCAGGGAAGCCGGTGCAGAGAGTTTTCTGTCCGCAACGCCTGAACTCCGTGAAACCGTTGTGCAGCTTCACTACTGTCCCGTTAAATCATTGAACAAATTCAGTTGGTTATCCATATCGCAC
>JBHHXO010000103.1:0-11200 GCA_046757125.1 Thiogranum sp. | reverse complement strand
CCCCAAATGCCCAGGGGGGAAGCTTCCAGCATCCGCTCCAGCGCGGTTCTTGTTTGTCCGGGGCAAGTTTTTGTTGGTGGACTATCGCTGGCAGCGTGGGCAATAAAAGGTCGAGCGCTGGCCGGTGCGGGCCTCGCGTATGGGTGTTGTGCAGACGGGGCAGGGTTTGCCTGACCGGCCGTAGACATTTAACGATTGCTGGAAATAACCGGGCTTGCCTTCGCCATTGCTGAAATCGCGCAGCGTGGTGCCGCCCTGGCGGATGGCTTCGGTCAATACCTGTTTTACCGCATTGACCAGTTTTGCATAACGCTGCCGGCTGATGCGTCCGGCGGCACGCGCGGGATGGATGCCGGCACGGAACAGGGCTTCGCTGGCGTAGATATTGCCGACGCCGACTACGTTGTGACTGTCCATCAGGAAAGACTTGATAGCCAGCCTGCGACCGCGTGAGCGGGTAAAAAAATGGTCGGTGTTGAAGCCATCGCCCAGCGGCTCCGGGCCCAGGCTGCAAAGCAGCGGGTGTGATGCACTGCTGTTTTTCGTCCACAGCCAGGCGCCGAACCGCCTCGGGTCTGTGTAGCGCAGCGTTATATCGTTATCCATCAGCATGTCAATGTGGTCGTGCGGGCCGGGTGCGGTGTTGTCCCTGACGATACGCAGGCTGCCCGACATGCCCAGGTGGATAATGAGTGTCCCCCTGTCTGTGCCGATCAGCAGGTATTTGGCGCGGCGGGAGACCTGTTCGATCCGGCTGTGCCGGATGCTTGTGGCGAGTGTGGTGGCGACCGGCCAGCGCAGGCGGGGCTGTCGTACAACGAGTTTCTGTATGGTCCGGCCACGCAGGTGGGGTTCGATGCCGCGGCGGGTGGTTTCTACTTCGGGGAGTTCCGGCATAAGGGAATTTCCTGCAGCGGCAGGCTGGTTGCGGCTGCGCCGGATTACTCCTGTTCTGCCGCTGCGGGTGGAACGAGCGCCAGCAGCGTGCCGGCGGTGTCGCCCATGCGATACTGGATACCAAGGTCCTTGCGTACCAGCACCAGTTCCGGTTTGCGCGCTGCAATCGTGAATTCCACGTCGCCCGCATTGTCAGCGAGCGTGACTTTGACAACATCGCTGCTTTCCACCGGATCGGCCGCCCGGGTGCTGATACTGCTGGCGTGCTGCCAGCGTTCGACAAATGCCTGCAGGTCGTCAGCGGAGACCTGCTGCTCCGGTTCGATTTCCCAGCCCTGGTCTGCCCTGCGGACAGATAAACCGGGTAGTGTGACAGCCGCGATGCGGGTGCCTTTTGCAAACAGGTCGCGCCGTACAAACTGGGTGTAGCTCAACTCGATGAGTTGCATGTAGATATCCGGGATCAGGTGCACGCGGTCTGCCACACGCACGTAGCGCAAGCCTTCTATCGGTTCGAGATTGCCGAACTCCACCGCGGTATTGTTCAGGATGACCGTGGCGTAGGGCGGGTCGAGTTGTAGCTGGTCCAGGTCCAGTTCGCCGGCGGGGTAACTGCGCACGGCATCCTGTTCGGCCAGTCTCAGCAGCGCGTTCACCTGCAGCCTGTCGGCAGGCAGTACGGGCGTACGTTCTATGTCCCAGTTGCCCGCAGAATTTTTCAGCAGCACCAGGTCTTCCCTGACCGGGCGGTTGATATGGATGCGGTGCAACCGGTCTTTTCCCAGGCTGGTAATGGCGGTGCTTTCCGTCTGCCGGTCGATGCCGGGTTTGAAGTGCGCGACCAGGCTCAGGATGACAATCGCCACCAGTAGCAGAAAATTTATAATCCAGCGGGATTTCATACGGACCTAGCGATTGCGCCGCCGCCACCAGATGCCCACGCCGGCGCCGAGTAACAGCGCGGGCAAACCGAACAGGAAGCCGAAGCCGATGAATATCTGCGCGGTCTTGCCGAGCTCGAGATTGGTATCGCCGGCAGTGCGTGCGGTTATGGTAATAAACTGGTCGTCGTGGTTCAGCCAGTTGAACAGGTTGAGGCCGAGCTCGACATTACCGCCGTTGCCGAGATAGGCGTTGGACAGGAAGTCGGCGTCACCGACGACAACGATACGCTGTTCGCCGCCGGCTTCATCATCCGCGCCGTCTTTCTTCACTGCGCGGGTGAATACATAGGCGATATCCAGCGGCCCCATGCGTTCATCACTGTCTTCATCGAAACGGATGGTGCCGCTGATCGGACCTATTTCCGTCCAGGCGCGATCCAGCGTGGTCAGCAGCGGTTCCGCCTGCCATTCGTCCGGCGCGGAAACCTCCAGCGCCGCGGCCTGCGGGAACAGTGTCAGGCTGCCCAGTTCGCGGGTGATCTGGTGCATCGGGTAGTTGGTGATCAGCGCGAAGGCCGGATTGTCGATGCCGAACAGCCGGGTGGTCGCGTCCACGATGGTGCCAGGAAGAAACTCGATGCCAAGGGTTTCGGCGAGCGGGTCGAGTGCGGTATTGCTGTCGGGTTCGGCCAGCCACAGAAGGTTGCCGCCGCCCTTTACGTAGCGGTTGATAATCTGGACTTCACCGGTGAGCAGCGGGGTGCGCGGGTCGGCGATGACCAGCAGGTTGGTGTCTGCGGGGATTTCCGGCGTTTCGGCCAGCGTCAGCTGTTCCAGCTTGATGCCTTTCTTCTCCAGCAGGTTGCCGAAGCCGCCATAATAATGGTTGGCCTGGCCACGCGGGTCGCGTTCGCCGTGACCGCTTAAAAAGACCACCTTGCGCTGCTGCGGGCGCGCGATGCGCAGCAGGGCGTTGGTCAGGCTTTGCTCGGAAAGCGACTGCAGTTTTTCGCTGCGCCCCTGGTAGGCCAGCAGCAGTTCGCCATCCATGGTAATGCCGAGTTCGCGCACACGCTCCGGTTCGGCGTCAGGGTTCACGAACTTCAGTTCGACATCCGGCTTGTAGCGCTGGTAACGCGCAACCAGATCCTTGATATGCGGACGCGCCAGCGTGTTTTCTGTTGCGAACGCGGTGATATGAATGGTGCCGGGCATTTCATCGAGCAGTTGACGGCTGTCGACCGAGAGGGTGTTACGGCCACTGCTGGTCCAGTCGGCTTCATATACATAGCGCAGGCTGAGTGAGGCCAGCAGCCCCACGAGTACCAGCAGGCCGACCAGGAATATCAGGTTCTGGATCTGCAGCTGGCGTCTTGACGAACGGGTTACCTGCATGTGTCTAACCGGTCAGCCGCTGCTGGTCGAGGCGCCTGATGCTCAGGATCAGGAAGGTGGCTATGAGTAACAGGTAGTAGCCCACGTCAGCAGTACTGAACAGGCCTTTCAGGAACGATTCGAAATGTGATTTCAGCGACAGGTACTGAAACAGGGTGGATACCTGCTCCTGGCTGCTGCTGCTCCAGTCGACGATCCACAGCAGGATCAGCAGGCCGAGGGTGCTGATGGCCGCTACCACGGGCTGTTCGGTCAGCGAGGACATGAATACGCCGATTGCCGCAAAGGCCGACAGTACCAGCGACAGGCCCAGTACTCCCGCGGCCAGTTTGCCGGCATCCAGCGTGGTGCCCGCATACAGCGACAGGGGCATGGCGAGCAGCATGGCCAGCAGCAACAGGAAGAACAGGGTGACGCCCAGGAACTTGCCAAGCACGATTTCGGTCATGGATATCGGGGCGGACAGCAGCAGGCTCAGTGTGCGGTTGCGCCGCTCGTCGCTGAATACGCGCATGGTGATTGCGGGCGAGATCAGCAGCAGCAGGAAGCCGGTGGTCTGCAGCAGCGGCGCCACTACGATATCGGTGACGCCCGGGGCGCCCTCGACGCCGGCCAGGCGCGGCTCCAGCAGCATGAAGGTGTCCAGCTGGATCAGGAACAGGTAGGCCACGATCAGCTGCAGCACGGCCATGATGGCCCAGGCCAGCGGTGACAGGAACAGGTTTTTCAGTTCGCGCAGGGCAATGGTAAGGATCATCAGGCGGCGACTCCGGTCGATGCATCGCTGCAGGTCAGGTCGACGAATACCTGTTCCAGTGTCTGCCGGTCGAGCGCCAGTTCGACCAGTCCCCAGCCGCGGCCGGCGACACAGGCCGCGACCGCGTCGGCCGGGTTGCTGTCCCCGAACAGCAGCCGTGCCCGCGTGTCGCCCAGTGCTTCCACCTGCGTCACGCCTGCCACCTGCTCCAGTTCGGAGGGATCCAGCGCCGTGCGTGTCTCCAGCAGCAGCGCGTGGCTGCCGAGGCGCTGTTCCAGTTCCTGCATGGTTTCGCTGAAGACCAGCTTGCCGCGGTGGATAATCTGCACGCGTGAGCAGGTGGCCTGGACCTCCGGCAGGATATGGGTCGAGAGGATAATGCCGTGGCTTTCGCCCAGCTCGCGAATCAGCGCGCGAATCTCGCGTATCTGGTTGGGATCCAGGCCCACCGTGGGTTCATCCAGTATGACTACCGGCGGGCTGTGCAATATGGCCTGGGCAATACCCACGCGCTGCTGGAAGCCCTTGGACAGGTTGCCGATCAGGCGCCGGCTCACGTCCACCAGGCCGCAGCGCTCCTTGGCGCGTGTCAGCGCCTGGCTGCGCCGGCCCTTGCTGATACGATGCAGCCTTGCACAGTAAGCAAGGTATTCGTCTACGGTGAGGTCCTGGTAGACCGGTGGTTGTTCGGGCAAATAGCCGATTTCAGCCTTGGCACGCCTGGGTTCGTCGAGCAGGTCGATGCCGTTGATCCGCACCCGCCCGGAGCCGGGCGCCAGGTTGCCGGTGATCATCTGCATGGTGGTGGACTTGCCCGCACCGTTAGGCCCCAGGAACCCCAGTACCTCGCCCTGCGCCAGTTCAAAGCTGATGCCCTCGACAGCCAGGGTGTGACCATAGTACCGGTAGAGTTGCTCAACGCTGATCAGGATTTTGGTATCCATATACTTTATGATTAAATGCCTGGGTGCTGTGCAGGGTCCGAGTGCCGTGCAAGCATAACTGAAAGCATCGCGGATTTGGATAGCCCTATGGCAGCCGGAAAGCCCGCTACGCCCTTATGTGAACAATTTGGATTCGATGCCGCATGGCGGGAAGCCCAGCTGACCCTGATCGGTCTGGCCGGCCATACGCGTGATGATGTTCGCCTGCTGCACGACAAGTTGCTGTCACGCTCGGCTTCCGAGCAGATTATCGACCGTTTCTATGCGCAGTTGCTGCGCAACCGGCAGGCCGCCGATCTGCTGTCCAGTTTTGACCTCGGACACCTGAAGGCGAGACAGGCCGACTATCTGAGCGAGTTCGGTGTCCGTTTCAGCGAGGCACGGTATTTCGAGAGCCGGGCGCGGGTTGGTGTGGCGCACGCGCGCGTGGGTGTGCCGTTGAGCCTGTACCTCGAGTCCTTTGGCCTGCTGCAGTGCCTGATCCTGGAATTCCTGCTCAGCGAGGTCGGCGACCGGGCCCAGCGTGAGACCCTGACCTGCCTGGTTCTGAAGCTGACCACGCTGGATATTGCGCTGGCCACCGAGGTCTACCACCGCTCGCAGATCCAGGACCTGGACCGCTCTGTCAAACACCTCAAGCTGGAGCAGAATATCCTGCGTACCCAGCTCGAGCAGGATGCCCTGACCGGCGTGTCCAGCCGTACCAGCCTGTTACGTGAATTGCAGGGTGCGATTGCCCATTGTGAAAAAACCGGGCAACCGCTGGCGGTCATCATGGCGGACCTGGACAATTTCAAGGTGGTAAACGATACGCAGGGGCACCTGGTGGGTGATCAGGTGCTCGCCGAAGTGGCGGCGCGCATCAAGGCCGCGCTGCGCGAATTCGACCTGGTCGGCCGCTACGGCGGCGAGGAGTTCGTCATCCTGCTGGAAAATACCTCGCCCCATACCGCCCACCAGATTGCCGAACGTATTCGCCAGCGTATCGGTTCGCAGCCCGTGAGCACCGCCGGCCAGCAGGTCGAGATCACCATCAGCCAGGGGCTCGCCATGTGCGCGAAAGGCGATGACAGCCAGGCCCTGCTGAAGCGTGCCGACCAGGCCATGTATGCCGCCAAGGATGCCGGGCGTAACTGCATCGTTGCAGACTAGACATTTCTCATGCTGCTCGGCGTTGATACCGGCGGTACCTTTACCGACTTTGTATGGTTTGACGGCGAGCGCCTGAAGATACACAAGGTGCTGTCTACGCCGGAAGCGCCCGAGCGGGCTATTCTGCAGGGGATCCGGGAGCTGGGCCTGGCCGGGCAGGCGTATCACCTGGTGCATGGGTCGACAGTCGCCACCAACGCGGTACTCGAAGGCAAGGGTGTGCGCACGGTGTATATTGCCAACCATGGCCTGGGCGATGTGCTTACCATTGGGCGGCAGGCGCGCCGTGAACTGTATAACCTGCAGCCCCGGCCGGTACCGCCACCGGTCCCCGCCGCCTTGTGTCTTGAAACCGGTGGCCGTCTGGGCGCGGATGGCTCGGTTGTCGAGGAGCTCAGCGAAGCGGAAATCGAGGAACTCGCTGCGCGCGTAGCGGAACTGGCGCCGCAGGCCGTGGCGATCAATTTGCTGTTCTCCTACCTGGACGATCGCTTTGAACGACAGATCGAGGCGCGGCTGCCGGATACCTTGTTCATTTCCCGGTCCTCGGATGTTCTGCCCGAGCAGGGTGAATACGAGCGTGGCGTCGCCACCTGGCTGAACGCGTGGGTGGGGCCAAAAGTCGAAGGCTATGTGCGGCGCCTGCAGCAGGCCGTGCAACCGGCGCCGGTCCACGTCATGCAGAGTTCGGCGCTGACCATCGCGGCACAGCAGGCGGCCAGGCGTGCTGTCAATCTGCTGTTGTCCGGACCGGCCGGTGGCTTGATGGGGGCCCTGCATATCGGCGCGATGGTGGGGCGCCGGCAATTGCTGACCTTTGATATGGGGGGTACCTCCACCGACGTGGCCCTGCTGGACGGTGTGGTAAGCCTGACATCGGAAGGACGGGTCGGACCCTACCCGGTGGCGGTGCCGATGGTGGATATGCATACCATTGGCGCCGGTGGCGGCTCGATTGCGCGGGTGGATGAAGGCGGTATGCTGGTGGTGGGCCCGGAATCGGCCGGGGCTGACCCGGGGCCGGCCTGTTATGGGCGGGGTGGGTGTTCGCCAACCGTTACCGACGCCAATCTGGTACTGGGGCGCTTGCGGCCGAGCGCTTTTCTGGGCGGCAACATGCTGCTGGATACGATGGCGGCCCGGGGTGTGCTGGAGCAGTTTGCCGACAGGGCGGGCCTGTCCGTTCAGCAGGCCGCGCAGGGGGTCATCGATCTGGCGAATGAGCATATGGCGCAGGCGTTGCGGGTTATCTCCATCCAGCGCGGAATCGATCCGTCCCGTTACACGCTGGTGGCGTTTGGCGGTGCCGGCGGCCTGCACGTCTGTGCGCTGGCCGAGGCGCTGGATATGCGCCATGCGCTGGTGCCTGTGCACGCCGGGGTGCTGTCGGCGCTGGGTATGCTGGCCGCCCCCAGGGGGCGGCAACTGTCGCACACCCTGAATTGTCCGCTGGGCGGGCAATGCGACGATCAGCTCGGGGCGCGTTTCCGGTCGCTGGCGGAGCAGGGGCAATCCGAGCTTCTGGCTGAAGGTGTAGCGCGCGCCGATATCCGCCCGGAATTCAGTCTCGATCTGCGTTATCGGGGCCAGAGCTTTACCCTGAATGTGCCGTTTCGGCAGATTTCACAGGCCGAAAACGATTTCCACGCGGCGCACCGGCAGCGCTTCGGCCACCGGCTGGACGCGGAAGTGGAGCTGGTGAACCTGCGCGTGGGGCTGTCCGCCAGCGGCAGCGACCTGTCAGTGTGTGATGCCACCGCTGCGCCCCCCGGGCAAGTGCTCGAATATGCTGAAGTGGCGGGCATCGACCGGCCGGCCCCGGTCTGGAAACGCGATGAACTGGCGGGCGATAAACGCTTCAGTGGCCCGCTGTTGATCGTTGACGACGTGGCAAGCACCTGGATCGCGCCCGGCTGGTCGGTGCTGCGGCATGCAAGTGGATGTCTTTTGCTGGAACGGCAATAATATTCATCACTTTTTCCGCCCTGTGTCCGCTACAGTAGAGGGACATGAGTGCCACGTGAGCAGGTGTTATGGACAGTATCAACCTTTCCCAGCCGGAACTTTATATCAACCGTGAACTGAGCCTGCTGCAGTTCAACCGGCGCGTGCTGGAACAGGCCCGGGAGCCGAACGTGCCCCTGCTTGAGCGGCTCAAGTTCCTGTGTATTGCCAGTACCAATCTGGATGAGTTTTTCGAGATCCGCGTATCGGGCCTGAAACAGCGCATTGCTTCCGGTTCGGTACAGGCCGGGCCGGATAATTTCTCGCCCGCGGAGGTGATGGGCCAGATCAGCGCCGAGGCGCACCGGCTGGTCGATGAACAATATCGCGTGCTTAACGAGGAACTGATACCCGCGCTGGAAAACGAGCATATCCGTTTTCTGAAACGCGGCCAGTGGAGCGAGCAACAGGAAGCGTGGGTGGCTGATTACTTCAGTCATGAACTGTCGCCGGTGCTCAGCCCGCTGGGGCTGGATCCGGCCCACCCGTTCCCGCGCATCCTGAATAAAAGCCTGAATTTCATAGTTTCGCTGGAAGGCAAGGACGCCTTCGGTCGTTCCAGTGGTACCGCTGTCGTGCAGGCGCCGCGGGCGTTGCCGCGCCTGATACGCTTGCCGGAAGAGTGCAGCGACGGTCCCTACGACTTTGTGTTTCTGTCTTCCATTATCCATGCGCACGTGGGGGACCTGTTCTCCGGGATGGAAGTGACGGGCTGTTCCCAGTTCCGCGTGACACGCAACAGCGACCTGTTTGTCGACGAGGAAGAGATCGATGACCTGCTGCACGCCGTGGAAGGCGAGCTGCTGTCACGGCGCTATGGTGACGGGGTGCGTCTCGAGGTGGCGGATAACTGTTCGGCGGATATGGAAGACTTCCTGCTGAACATATTTCATCTCAACAAGGATGACCTGTACCGGGACAACGGCCCGGTCAACCTCAACCGCCTGCTGGCGATCTACGACCTGGTCGACCGGCCGGATCTGAAATACCCGCCGTTTTCGCCCCGGCGGCCCAAAGGGCTGGCGATCGACCAGAATATTTTTGAATCCATACAGGCGGGCGACATCCTCCTGCACCACCCCTTCGACTCCTTTCTCCCGGTTATCGACCTGCTGAAACAGGCGGCCTCCGATACCCGGGTGCTGGCCATCAAGCAGACCCTGTACCGTACCGGGCCGGATTCGGCGATCGTCAACGCACTGGTGGATGCAGCGCGGGCCGGCAAGGAGGTCACGGTCGTGATCGAATTGCGCGCACGCTTTGACGAAGAGGCGAATATCCAGCTCGCGAACCGCCTGCAGGAAGCCGGGGCGCACGTTGTGTACGGTGTGGTGGGCTACAAGACCCACGCCAAGATGTTGCTGGTAACGCGCAGGGAATCCAGGAAGCTGAGGCATTACGTGCACCTGGGTACCGGGAACTATCACGCCAGGACGGCGCGCCTGTACACGGACTACGGTTTGCTGAGTTGCAATACGGCACTGGGCCGCGACGTCAGCCGGGTCTTCCAGCTGTTGACCAGCCTGGGCAAGGTGAAGACGCTGTCCAGAATATTGCAGTCGCCGTTTACCCTGCACAAAAAGATTATCGAGAAAATCGAGCGTGAAGCCGAGCATGCGCGTGCCGGCAAGAGCGCCCGCATTATTGTCAAGTGCAATGCCCTGATCGAGCCTGAGGCTATCAAGGCGTTGTATAAAGCGTCCCGGGCGGGGGTAAAGGTCGATTGTATTATCCGCGGGATATGCTGCCTGCGTCCGGGTGTGCCGGGTGTCTCGGAAAACATCCACGTGCGTTCTGTAGTGGGCCGTTTCCTGGAACACACGCGTGTGTTCTATTTCCACAACGATGGCGACAGTGATCTGTACCTGTCCAGTGCCGACTGGATGGGACGCAATTTTTTTCAGCGCGTGGAGATTGCGTTCCCGGTCGAAGACAAGAAGCTCCGGCAACGTATCCTCAAGGACGGGCTGGAGTTATACCTGTCGGACAACTGCGAGGCCTGGGTGTTGCAGAAAGACGGTGAATACCGGCGCCGCTCGCCGAGCGGCAAGCAGCGTTTGCGCAGTGCGCAGCGCAGCCTGATGGAGCGCTAGCTGTATTCCAGCTTGACGGAGACCGGTTTCAGGTATTTCCTTTCCTGGTCAAGATCAGCCAGCGTCAGCGGGTGTTCTTCCAGCCAGCCCGGCGGGAATTTCAGTTGCAGCGATTGTTCATCTGCCGATACGCGGATATCCGGATCCTCGGCCTGGGCGCGGTTGCGGTGCAGCAGCACCGACAGCCGCAGCAGGATGGCGAGGCGGATGGCTTGCTGCTGCAGGTTCACGGGCAGTGTCTCCACCAGCAATTTGCGGAACTTGCGGCGGTGGCAGCGCACCAGGGTCGACAGGAAACGCTGGTCGAGGAGCGAGAAGCCGGCCAGGTCCGAGTATTCCAGCAGGTAGGCGCCGTGTTTGTGGTACTGGTTGTGTGCAATCACCAGGCCTGTTTCATGCAGCAGGGCGGCCCAGTGCAGCCACTGGTCTATATCCTCGCGGGATAATTGCCATGGTTCGACGAGTTGTTCCGCAAGGGCGATAGCGGTTTTTTCCACACGCTGCGCCTGTTCCATATCCGCGTGGTAGCGTTGTGTGAGCGAGTGCACCGTGGCCTCGCGGATGTCATGGTGCTGGATGCGGCCCAGCAGGTCGTACAACAGGCCTTCGCGCAACGCGCCCGAAGAGTACACCATGCGGTCTATTTTGAGCGCCTGGAACACGGCGCTCAGTACGGCGACACCCGCGGCGAATACCGGCTTGCGGTCTTCGCTCACGGCGGGAAAATCAATCAGTTCCGCCTCCCCGATATCTATCAGGGCATGGCGCAACTGTTTCAGGGACTCGGCGCTGATGCCACTTTCGCTCCAGCCGGATTCCCGCACCACCTCGCGCACGGTGCGAATGGTACCGGAGGAGCCGGCCGCCATTGTCCAGCCCAGTTTGCGCAGGATTGCCTTGCAGGTCTGCAGTTCCAGGCGTGCGGCCAGGATGGCTTCTTTCATGGCTTTTTTGCTGATGACGCCTTTTGCAAAGAAGCGCCGGGTCATATTGACGCAGCCCATATACAGGCTTTCCAGATAGACCGGGCTGTAGCCCTCGCCAATAATCAGCTCGGTGCTGCCGCCGCCAATA
>JBHHXO010000102.1:0-11364 GCA_046757125.1 Thiogranum sp. | reverse complement strand
TGTCCTGGTCATTCGCCAATACTGTACCGACACTGGTGCCGTTGGCGCTGTTCTCGTTGACTGCAAAACCCTGGTTGTTGACCACCGGTGCTTCGTTGAGGTCGTTCAGGTTGATGGTCACCGTGGCGGTATCCGTCAGCGTGCCGGTGCCGTTGTCCTGCACCTGCACCGTCAGACCGAAGCTCGGGGTGGTCTCGAAATCCAGCTGGGTGGCATCGTTGACCGTGATCTCGCCGGTCGAGGCATCGATCGCAAAGGCGTTGCCGGTGTTGCCGGCGGTGATGCTGTAGCTCAGCGTGTCCCCTGGATCTTCATCACTGGCAGACACGGTACCTACGGTTGAACCATTAGCACTGTTCTCATCGACTGCAAAACTCTGGGCATTGATTGTCGGCGCATCATTGACAGGCGTAATCGTAAAATTGAATACCTCATTATAATTAATGCCCCCCTCCCACTGCCTACGGACATCGAACACAATACTGTCTGTCGTTGAACTGCTGCTGCCGTTGTGGACATAGAGCAAACGGTTGGCATCGATGTCGGACTGGCTGAAGCTGTTGATGGCGACTCCCGGATTGGTCGTCAATTCCAGCTGCCCGTAGGAGGCGCCCGTTGTAAGGGTATAGATGATGTCACCGCCACCATGTGAACTGGAATATTGCAGTTCACTGGTGGTAATCACATCCGTACCACCTTCAAGCACCGTGCTGCCGGTGTTGTTGACCACTGTGGGGCCCCCCATCATTGAGAGTGTCGCAGTCCATTGATCCCCGAGTTTCCCGTCGGTGACAATCGCTGTCTCAATCCGACCAACGCGAAACTCGAGATCCCAGTCACCACCCAGTGCAGCGTTTCCTGTAAGGTCGTCGCTGGCCGCGATATCGGCACCGGTCAGAACCTGCAAGGCCTGCAGGAGCTGCTGGCCTTCACCGCCGGCTGCCAGGTTGCACCCGTAAAACAGCAGATCACCATCGCTGGCCAGGGCATCGCCCCACACCGCGATGGCTGTTTTGTGGGTTTGCAGCATTTCATTGTCCAGCCAGGTATTACCCAGCTGAATGCGTCCGTCGCTGCCGTGCGAGATGATATGCACGGCCGACAGTGCCTGTTGTCCGGAAAGTGCGCGGCTGACCTGGGCAATACCGTCCTGCCCGGCCTCGAGTACCACAACCTCGACTGCGCGTCCGGGCATGTCTTTCAGACTGTCGACCAGGATTCGGTAGTCCGGGGTATGCGGGTCGACGATAACAAGTTCGCGTGCCGTGACCTGCATATCGGGGACCGGCGGAACCGCATCGGGCGCGACCGACAAGTCAGGATCGGTCCCCGGGTCTGCAAAGTCCACGGCATCGGCGGACATAACAATCCCCGCCACGCCGGCCGACAATAGCAGGCGTGGTTCGAGCTGTTCCATCAGTAGTGAGTCATCCCTGTCATTCTTTTTATATTTCAAATGATTACAGGATAGTTTGGACGGACGCCGGTCATGCTTTTTTGTGAGCTGCGTCACACTTTTATCGGCCAGCGGGTCGATTTCTTGAGCCTGTTCTCGCAATTTAAACAGAAGGGCATCCATATTAATCAACGAGTTAAACGCATCTGACATTCCAGACCGCTCGGAACCGCCCCATCACTGTTGGGCAACTGCAAACGCACGGCAAAGGTACCGCTGGCCGCATCCAGCACCGGGTCCACCCGTTCCACCCGCGCACTGCGCACGACTTCCCTGCCACCCAATACCAGACTCAGGCTGGCCGTCTGCCCGGGTGAAACCGCGCCAAAGCGCTCGGCGGGCAAAATGGCCTCAACACGCAGCGGGTCGATACGGGCAATTTTCACCACCGCTTCGTTTTCCACGTACTCGCCCGCGACGTGGTAACGCTCCACCACCACGCCATCGAACGGGCTGCGCAGACTGCGCCGTGCCAGCGCGGCTTCGGCACGCGCCAGCTCCAGTTCCGCCAGGCGTTTCGCTTCGCGCGCCTGACCGAGCCGGGCGACAGCGATGTCCACGTCCGTGCGCGCCTCATCACGTTCCTGGGCGGAGGCATTCCTGTGTTTGAACAGGTCTTCGATCCGGCCGGCCTTGCGCCGCGCCAGTGCCAGCTCAGCCTTGCGCAGGCTGACTTCACTGCCCTGTTCAGCCTGCATGCGTATCTGCGCCACAACGGCCTGCTCAACCGAGGATTCCAGGCTGGCAATCACCTGACCGGTCTGCACCGCATCGCCACGGTCGACAGCAACTTCCGCCAGCACACCCTCGACCGCCAGACTCAGTAACACGACCTTGTCCGGTTCGATCAGACAATCGTAGTCTTCGGCCAGATCGGTCGCTCCGGCCTGGAGACCAAACAGCAGCCCGAGCGCTGCAAGCCATACACCTGAACACCAGGCCGGGGTGAATTTTTTATTGCGCATCTTCTTTTCCATTTGTTGACTCAACTGGCCAGGCGCCTGTCAATTGCCGTCATCAGCAGGCGGTACCAACGCTGCCCCAGCGGGGCGGCGCTGTGGTCAAAACGTACGCGTGCGCGTGCGCCCGGGTGCGCCCGGACACCTGGCGGCAATTCCAGTTCGACCTCGAATACCTGTGTCAACGCAGTACGCCCGGAAGCATCGGCAGGATCGGCCGGTACAGAACCCCCGCCCGCCGTTCCCAGCACAGCGCTGGGCAAATACTGGCTGGCCGCCGGCACCGTCCGTACCAGGCGTAGCGGTAACAAGTGATCGGTACGTTCGCTCAGGCGCGCGCGGATAGTGCCGGTATCACTGCGCACCTGAGCGATGGCATCCTGACCGACGACAGCGCGCAGGGTCGGCTGTACACGCCCCACCACATAGCCGAGCACCTGCCCCTGGCGCACAAACCGTCCCTTGATATCACTGCCGCGAAGCGGCTCGAAGCGACCGTCCGCTGTACTGTACAGCGTAAGCTCAGCGTGCCGCTTGCGCGCCCTGCGCAGGTCGGCGCCGGCGGTATCCAGTTCGTCCCTGACGCGCGCCATCTCGTTACGATCGCGGCTGCGTGCAGCGGCATGGCGATAACGCAGTTCCTCAACACGGGCCTGCAGGCGCTCGATACGCGCCAGCGCCAGCGGATCTTCACAGCGTATCAACGCGCTGCCGACGCGCACCTGCTCACCGGGCTCGGCCAGAAACTCGCTGACAAACCCGTCGGCGCCGGCGCGCAGCACCGCCCGCTCCGGCAGCCATACCACGGCTTCGGCCTGGGTCCACGACGGCACGGGCACGGCAAATAGCAACAAGCCGGCCAGCAACAGGGTCGCGGCACTGACGCCGATGGCACGAGTACGTACCGGCGCCAGGTCAGGTCCACGCAGCAGGGCGCGCATACCGCGCAGCAGTGGCGCACCGAACAACATCCATCCCCCCCACGCGGCGACCACCAGCCCGAGCAGAAAATATTTATCGGACACCAGCCATAGAATCACGGCCAGCACCAACACTCGATAGACAAAGGCGGCTATGCCATAGAACAGCAGCCAGCGCGCTTCATAACGACTGGCTGCCGGCGATCGCCCGGCCCTGAGTCCGAACGCGTGGCGTTGCAACAGGTACAAAAGATAGCGGCTGGAACGCGTCGACAGGTTGGCCATGCCGCTCAGGTCGACCAGCATGTAATAACCGTCATAACGCATCAGCGGGTTGAGGTTGAACAGCAGTGTCGACACGCCGGCGATCAGCATGATGTTATAACACAGTGCGTGCAGCCAGCTGTCCGGGGTAACCGACAGCCAGACCGCCAGTGCGATGACAGCAACGGCCAGATCCACCATCACACCCGCGGCGCCGACCAGCAGGCGCCAGCGGCGCTCCGGAAAACCGCTGGCGGCCGACGCATCGACGTAGGGGACCGGCACCAGCGCCAGTAATATGATGCCCATTTCGTGCACTTCGCCGCCGCGCACCTTGACGGCAAAGGCGTGCCCCAGTTCGTGCAACAGTTTGACCAGTGGATAGCTGAGCCACAGCAACAACAGGTTGGAGGATGTCAGCAGCCGGTCACCGAGTTCTCCCGCCAGCGCCTCCCGGTTCATCCCCACCTGCACCAGACCCCAGCCGACCAGCAGGCACCAGGCCAGCAGCCACAGCGGAGAAAACAACGGGCGCACCCAGGGCAACAGGCGCTGCAGCCAGGCATCCGGGTCGGCCACAGGCAAGCGGATTGCCAGTGGATTGAACGGCCGCGGCGGCTTCTGTCCGGCGGGTTTACCGGACAGACGGTCGAGCCTGTCACGCAATTGCGCTGTCAATGTCCAGTCCAGCAACTCGGCGGCGTGCAGACGCGCCAGCAATTGCAACAGTTGTTCGCGGTATGCAACAGCTTCGCCGGCACCG
The DNA here is from genome assembly GCA_046757125.1 of Thiogranum sp. Classification (GTDB taxonomy): domain Bacteria; phylum Pseudomonadota; class Gammaproteobacteria; order DSM-19610; family DSM-19610; genus Thiogranum. The sequence continues at coordinate 7,002 of JBHHXO010000102.1, read as the reverse complement.
CCGAGCCGGGTACAGATCGATGCCAGTGTCTGTTCGCCATCCATCATCTCCAGCACACGCTGCGCGGCGGGACTGAAGCGATAGTGCCGGCCATTGAGCGGGTCGCCCAGCACATACCAGGTTTTACCGGCGTGTGATTGAGCCTGCGCTTCCAGCCCGTCTTTCAGACGCGGTTTGAGGGCTGATACCTGTTCCCAGATGTCACTGAATTGATTCATGCTTCAGAACCAGAGCACCCAGGCTTGCAGGCGCAGCCAGTCGATCATGCGATGACTGAGCATCCACAGCAGGCTGCGTTGTCCGGCTTCCACCTTGCCGGTACCGGTCATTCCCGGCCGCAGTGCCGGCAGGCGGGTTTCCAGCACAGCCTCGACACGAAAACTGTTACGGCCGTTTACAACTTCGGATACCGGAGTGATACGCGCAACCGTAAAAGCCAGTTGCTGATCCGGCAGACCGTTCAGCGCCAGCACACCGCGTTGCCCTTCAGCCACAGTGGCAATGTCGCGATCATCGATGCGCAACACCACACGGTAGTCGTCCAGCGGCGCAATCTCGAACAACACATCGCCACGCGTCACCGGCGCGCCCAGTGCCTGGGTAAGATCACCGCTGACCACGATGCCATCGATCGGTGCCTGCAGTTCACTGCGTTGCAGATGCGCCCGGGTCAATGCCAGTTCTGCCTCGGCCTGCGCCATTCTGGCGTGCATGATGCGTGCGTCGGCACGCGCGTGGTCGGCACGTGCCTGGCGGTAGGCCTTGCGGAATTGCGCAAGCTGGTTACGCCACTTGTCCTGCTCCAGTTCCAGCTCGCGCGTCTCCAGAAGCGCCACAGGCTGGCCGCTTAGCACCGTGTCGCCGGGACGCGCCTGTGCGCTTTTGATAAACCCGTCGCGCGGCGCCACTACGGCGCGCTGGATACGCCCTTCAAGGCTTGCCGGCGCGCTGATGCGGTAACTGACCGGGACAAGTAACGCCAGAGCGGCTACCACTGTCAGCGCTATGGCCGTCGCCTTGAAGCGCACGTGACCGGCACCCAGCAACAGCCGCATACCACGACCGGCCCGCTGTGCAAACCTGCCAAACAAGCCGGGTTCGGCGGCGCGTGCAAGCGCCAGCACCGGCCCGGCAAACAATGCCAGTTGCTCACACCAGTTGCGTTCGGCGCTGCTGAACGGTTTATCCACCGGCCGCACGAGCAACAGGCCGGCACTTGCCCGGCCGTTATTATCCTTGAGGGCGACAAGCAGGTGTTCCTTCCGTACGGAGGCGGGACCGGCCAGGCCGGCCGCAATCTGTTCCGCCAGCAGCCGCGCCTGTTGGCTGCGCGCATCGAAATCCCGTTTTCCGGACAGCTTCTCCAGTCGCCAGCGGCGGCCCTGCCGGCGCGCAAGCGCCACATGAACACAATGCAGACTGTCCGCCAGGTTATCGATCCAGACCTGCCGGTCCTGCCCGCCCAGCAATAGCGCCAGTTGCTTCAGCAGGCGCGCCTTGCCGGCATCCTGCTGGCGACCGTGTTGCCTGACCAGCAGTTCCAGCCAGTGACCGCCCCACTGCAGCAACTGCAACGCGGCTTCCAGTCCGGCACGGTCTTCCTGCGCCACCTCGATCGCCACCACCCCGACCGCGTCGCGGCCCAGGTGAATGGGACAGGCAACCATGTGGTGTGTGGCGCGCTGGCCCTGTGCAGGAAGCGCCTCGATCTGGCCAGTGGACTCGATATGCCCGCCGAGGGCCGCCGCGAGCAGCAGATCACCAGCCTGCGTCTCGGGCCAGCAGGCAGCCGCACCCATGCCGCCCTTGCCTTTCACCGGCAGCAGCACAACGCCCCGCACGGTGCCGCCGATCATGCGACACTGCAGGTCCAGCCAGGGCGAGAGTAATGTCGGGTTGAGGGGTTGTCCGAACACCTTTATATAAAGCTCATTGAATACAAGCCTTGTATCGGACAGCGGTCTGAATCCCTGAACCCCCCCGGAGTAGCAAAAGACAGCGCCGGAGCCCGGACTCCGGCCACGGTCAACGCAATTCACGCCAGGGCCTGTTAATACTCACCCATCAGGTGAGCATTAACAGGCCCTAATATACTGTAATTTCGATAAAACGGGGCCGGCGTTACATTCCCCTGCAAATGGCTCCGCGCCGCCAGCTGCGTCATGTCCGGAGACGGGGGTCAGGGACAGCCCTTCTCGATGTGAATCACCAGCGCTCCGTCTTCGTAGTGGGCGGGTGCGGCTGAGGTCTTGCGTACCAGCAGGCCGGACTGGGAACGGTATACGGTGTATTCCCGGGCGGGATCCACGCTCTCGTACACCGAGCTGCCATAGAAAGTATCGACCGGCGACCAGTACTTCCAGTCGCGTTCCGCATAACTGAAAAGGTCGAATTCCGGTTGCTTGCCGATGCGCCAGGCCTGGTGCCTGTTGCTGTTCTCGTCACTGACCGCGCGGTAGCGCCCGCTCAGGCGTTCCAGCCGGTACATGGCATCCAGACCCACCAGGTTGGCGAGCGGCTTCCACTTCAGAAAGCGGGCATCGATACGCCATTCATCGCCATACAGCACGAACGTTTGTGGATTGCAGAAGTCTCCGCTGCGCAGTTCGACAGCGTATTTCTGCGGCGCCAGCTGCGTGAAACGCAGTTTTGCTATGGGGGCTTCGTCGGTAAGGCGGTTGAAGGTGTAGATATTCGTGAACAGCAGCAGGGCGGAAATCCCGAACAGGACCAGTACGGTCAGCGATGTGCCCCAGAACAGTTTGCGCATTGCGACTCAGCAATGAGAAAACGGCTTATGCCATTTCAACCCGGGTCCCGACTGCCTGCTCGACAACCTCGGCCAACTGCCGGGCCTGCTCATCCACCAGCACCTTGTCTTCACCTTCCACCATGACGCGTATCAGCGGCTCGGTGCCGGACGGACGCAGCAACACGCGACCTTTACCGTTCAGCCGTTTTTCCACGGCCCTGACAGCAGACTGAACCGGCTCGCAACTGTCGATATCGACGCGACGCGCCAGCGGAACATTGATCATGAGCTGGGGATATTTCTTCATCCCCTGCTTCAGTTCGTGCAGGCCTGCCTGCTTCTGCACCATGGTCGCCAGCACCTGCAACGCGGATACCATGCCGTCCCCGGTCGAGGTCCTGTCCAGGCAGATGATATGGCCGGAAGATTCCCCACCCAGCACACCATCGTACTTCCTGAGTAACTCCATCACGTAACGGTCACCCACCCGGGCGCGCGCGAAATCAATCTCCCGTGCCTGCAGCGCGTGCTCCATACCCAGGTTGGTCATAAGCGTTCCGACCACGGGACCGAACAGCTGGTTATTCTCCTGGCGCGACAGCGCAATGATAAACAGCAACTCGTCGCCGTCCACCAGTTCACCCTTGTGGTCGACCATGATGACGCGATCACCGTCCCCGTCCAGCGCGATACCGAGATCGGCGCCCTCTTCCAGAACCCGCTTACGCAACAAACCGGGGTTGGTCGAGCCACATTCTGAATTGATATTGAGGCCGTCCGGATCGACGTTCATGGCGATCACATCGGCGCCCATTTCATCCAGCACACTGGGCGCCACGTGATAGGTCGCGCCATTGGCGCAATCGATGACAATTTTCAGGTCGCCAAGACTGATGCGCGAGGGAATGGTGCTCTTGCAGAATTCGATATAACGGCCGCGGGCATCGTCCATGCGTTCTGCCTTGCCCAGCCGCTCGGATGAAACCGTCACCATCGGTTTGTCCAGCTCCGCTTCTATGGCGGCCTCGATCTCGTCGGGCAGCTTGGTGCCCTGTGCCGAGAAAAACTTGATACCGTTATCGCTATGCGGGTTGTGGGAGGCGCTGATAACGATCCCGGCACAGGCATGCATGGTGCGCGTCAGGTAGGCGATGGCGGGTGTCGGCATGGGGCCCAGCAGACGAATATCGACGCCGGCAGCCGACAGGCCGGCTTCCAGTGCCGACTCGAACATATAACCGGATATGCGCGTATCCTTGCCGATAACCACGCGGGTCGCGGAATTGTTCCCCAGCACCCGGCCGGTGGCCCAACCCAGCTTGAGCATGAACTCGGCGTTGATGGGGTACTCCCCTACACGACCACGAATACCATCCGTACCAAAATATTTTCTGGACATTCCAGTTCTCCAATTCACGGTGCCTGCCCCTGCAGCGCCGCGTGCATCTGCAAGGCCTGCCAGGTCGCCGCCACATCGTGCGAGCGCACCAGACCGGCACCCCGCTCTACGGCGAGTACCGCGAGGGCTATGCTGGCCGGCAGGCGTTCGCCGACTTCAAGCCCCAGTAATTTACCGATCATGGATTTTCTCGACAAACCCACGACCAGCGGCTGTCCCAGCCTTGCAATCTCGTCCAGCCGCGCCAGCAATTGCAGGTTGTGCTGAACGGTTTTACCGAACCCGAAGCCCGGATCCAGCAGAATCCGCTCGCTGCGGATGCCTGCCTGCTCACAGGCGGCAAGGCGCTGCTCCAGGAACGCCTTCACCTCATCCACCACGTCACTGTACCGTGGATCGCCCTGCATGGTACGCGGATCGCCCTGCATATGCATCAAACACACCGGGACACCGCATTCGGCAGCCGCTTCGAGCGCGCCGGGCTCACGCAAGGCATTCACATCGTTAATAAATCCCGCGCCGGCCCTGACTGCCGCCCGCATCACCGCGGGTTTCTGTGTATCGATAGAAATCGGCACCCTGAGCCGGGACTGTAGCGCTTCGATAACCGGCACCACACGCGCAATCTCATCGGCTTCCGCTACCGGCTGCGCGCCGGGGCGGGTGGATTCGCCGCCAATGTCGATAACCGCCGCGCCCGCGGCTTCCATCTCCAGGGCGTGCTGCACGGCTTTTTCGGGCGCAAAAAAATCACCCCCGTCCGAAAAGGAATCGGGGGTGACATTCAGCACCCCCATTACCCGGGGGCATGACAGGTCGAGCGCTTTGCCATTGCAGTCGATCACGACCAGTGCCGGAGCCTCGTCAAATCACTTAGTGCTGCCCGGCCGGTCCTCCGATCGGGTCGCCGCCATCCTTGCTGGTCCTGTCGTCCGAACTGGAAGCTGTGCCGGTCGACGTACCCCCACCGCTGGACTGACTGTCATCCCAGTCGCGGGGTTCACGTGGCACCTTGCCTTCCATGATGTCGTCGATCTGGTCCGAATCGATCGTCTCGTACTTGATCAGCGCTTCCGCCATCGTGTGCAGCTTGTCGACGTTCTCGGTGAGCAGGCGACGCGCACGTTCATAGTTGCGGTCGATGATGTTGCGGATTTCGCCGTCGATCGCGTGCGCCGTTTCGTCCGACACGTTCTTGTGCTGGGTAACGGAGTGACCGAGGAAAACCTCGCCCTCCTCTTCGCTGTAGGTCAGCGGACCCAGCCGCTCGGACAGGCCCCACTTGGTTACCATGTTGCGCGCCAGTTCGGTGGCACGCTGGATATCGTTGGACGCGCCGGTGGTTACCATCTCCTTACCGAAAACCATCTCTTCCGCGATGCGGCCACCGAACAGGCTGGAGATCTGACTCTCCAGCCGCTGCATACTGAAACTGTAGCGGTCCTCTTCAGGCAGGAACATGGTCACACCCAGTGCGCGGCCGCGCGGAATAAGGGTGACCTTGTAGACCGGATCGTGCGACGGCACCAGGCGCCCGACGATAGCATGCCCCGCTTCGTGGTACGCGGTGAGTTTTTTCTCATCCTCGCTCATCACCATGGAGCGGCGCTCGGCGCCCATCATGATCTTGTCCTTGGCCTTGTCCAGGTCTTCCATATCGACCAGGCGCTTGCCGGCGCGTGCGGCAAACAGGGCCGCCTCGTTGACCAGGTTGGCAAGATCGGCGCCGGAGAATCCGGGCGTGCCGCGCGCAATGACGCTGGGATTGAGGTTGTCCGCACCCGGCACCTTGCGCAGGTGAACCTTCAGGATCTGTTCACGACCGCGAATATCGGGCAGCGGCACCACCACCTGGCGGTCAAAACGACCCGGGCGCAACAGCGCGGGATCGAGTACGTCAGGGCGGTTGGTCGCGGCAATGACGATGACGCCTTCGTTACCTTCGAAACCGTCCATCTCCACCAGCAACTGGTTGAGCGTCTGTTCGCGCTCGTCGTGACCGCCGCCCAGTCCAGCGCCACGATGGCGACCGACGGCGTCGATTTCATCGATAAAGATAATGCAGGGCGCGTGCTTCTTGGCCTGCTCGAACATGTCACGCACACGTGATGCACCGACACCGACGAACATCTCCACGAAGTCGGAACCGGAAATGGTAAAGAACGGCACTTTCGCCTCGCCGGCGATGGCCTTGGCCAGCAGCGTCTTGCCGGTACCCGGCGAACCGACCATCAGCACGCCCTGCGGAATCTTGCCACCCAGTTTCTGGAACTTGCCCGGGTCGCGCAGGAATTCGACCAGCTCGGCCACTTCTTCCTTGGCTTCCTCGACACCGGCCACGTCATTGAAGGTGATCTTGACCTGGTCCTCGCCCAGCATGCGCGCGCGGCTCTTGCCGAAGGACATGGCCCCGCGGCCACCGCCACCGCCCTGCATCTGGCGCATGAAGAAAATCCACACACCGATCAGCAACAACATCGGGAACCAGGAGATAAAGATCTGCATCAGCAGCGAATCCTGCTCCGGCGCCTGGGCCTTGACCTGCACACCGTTACCCAGCAGATCGTTGATCATTTCCGGGTCGTCGGGAGTGTAACTGGAAAACTTTTCGCCGCTGGTCAGTTCACCTTTCACGGTACGACCGTCGATTACCACGCTCTGTACCCGACCGGCCTTTACATCGGCGATGAAGTCGGAATAGGCAATCGGCTGCAAGCGGGGCGCCGGCGGCCCGAAATTATTGAACACCGACATCAGGACGACCGCGATGATCACCCAGAGAAGAATATTTTTCGCCATGTCGTTCAAATCACGTTCCTCTTAACGAAATCAATCGGCGTTCTGTGAACAG
>JBHHXO010000101.1:0-11503 GCA_046757125.1 Thiogranum sp. | reverse complement strand
GTCGAGCCGGTAGTAAAGCTGGTAATTGCGCGGGCCATGGTTTTTGTCTGCCAGCAGCAGCCGCTGTTGCAACCGGTAACGCACCGGGCCTTCGACCGGCAGTTCGATGGTTTCGCCGCTGCTGACACGCCGGAACAGCTGTGCGCCGGGATCACCGGCATAGCGGAGATGTGCGTCCGCACCATCGAGGTATTCCCGGTAACGGTAGGGCTCGGTGGCGGGCGGTTCGACCAGGCGCGCACTGAACAGCGAAAACACAAATTCGTGTTCAGCCTCTGTAGCCAGACTGATACGCGCCAGCCACGGTGCGGTGCTGTCGGCATCCAGTACCAGGTCACCGTCGGGCAGGCTTTGCGGCTGTTGCCGTGCATAGAGGCCGGAGCCGGACGATACTTCAAACTGCAGGAGGGGCTGCGCAGTGCCGGTATCGACAGGATGCAGTCGCAGCGCGGTGCTTGCGGGCAGCTGCACCTCGACCCACTGGCCGGGTGACAGGTTTATGTTATGCAGTTTTTCGCCGAGGCGTTTTTTCGGTCTGGCGCCCGCTACCCAGGCCGGCGCCCGCTCCACGTTGTCCCAGCGCTGGGTGACGCCATAGGCCTTGTGCAGCTCTACTTCGCGCAGGTCCGGCGTGCCGGCGCCGGCCAGTACGGGTAACAGCAGGAGCAGGAGCAGGAGCAGGAGCAGGAGCAGGGAAAGCCGGTGCTTCATGGTGTCTTGCTCCGGGCGCCAGGCAGACTGTCGGCAAAAGCACGGCGGCGCTCAGCGTCGTTACGCAGCCGTTTGCGCGTTTCCGTACTCAGCTCGATATGAATGAAAGCTTGCCTGCCGGCGGCGCGCAGCAGCTTGCCCTGGCGGTTGGTCAGTGCGCCCAGTTCGCGGATGTCATGGGGAAATACGCGGGTATCGACGCCGAGCGCGGCACGCAGGCGGGTCGCCAGGTCGAGTACGGCCCGGTCGGGCCGGCGCGTGCCGTTACTCACGATGATATGCGCATCCCTGCCGTTTCCCTTGCGCTTCTGGCGCGAAAATCCGTGCAGCTGGATTACGTGCTCGACAGTGCTGTCCGTTGCCAGTGCGCGTGTCAGCGCGGTGAAGTAACTTTCCTGCAGGTGCGCCAGGTCAGCGCTGTGGCGGCCCTGCGCATCTTCGCTGTAACGCGGTACCGTGTTCCAAGCGACAGCGCGAAAACGCGCCCTGTGCGCCAGCGCCAGCGCGATACGCCCGGTGTGCAGGTCCTTGAAGGCGTGCGGCGCCTGCAGCGCCGAACGGCTGTCGGCCTGCGGGCAGAACAGGTAAAAGCCGCGCCCTTCCCGGCGTTCGGGTGATTCGTGCACAGCATGGCAGGGTATGCCAGCGAGCAGCACGGAGCTGCGTTGCCAACCCAGTGCCTGCCAGTCCTGTTGCAACTGTGGCGACGGGTCGGCCGCCAGTTCGCGCCTGAACAGCTCGCTGGCCCGTTGCAGTTCGACACGGCCGGGCGTGCGGTAGTCCCCGGCGCGCGCCGCTTTCCACAGGGTATCCAGTTCGCGGGTTTGCCCGGCTGCGCTAACGCCCGTCAGTAGCGACATAGTAAAGAGTCCGCTTATGAGTGATCGAAACAGGTCCATGTGCTGCCTACCCGGGTCCATTGCTGCTGCCTGCGGCGCGTTCGCGGAACATCTGCCTGCGTTCATGCAGACCGGGTGTCAGCCGGTACAGGCTGAGATAAGCCCGGGCATCGGCGTCTTCCAGCCACACGCTGATACGGTAGTCACCGGCGGCCAGGTCCGAACGCAGTGGTATATAGATGCGCTGACCTTTATCGACTGTTTCAGTGCGCGAGTTGAGTACCGGGATTTCCTCGCTGTTGTCGGGTTCCACCAGGAAAACCCGGTCTGTCAGCGACCAGCCGTCTGCGGCGATGATACCGCCCCGGCGTGGACCGCTGATACGCACCCGCAGGCGAATCGGCGTTTTCCTGTCCCGGGGCACCTGCAGGTGCCCGGTGAGCACCTCGTCATGCTGCTGTTTCCGGTAGACAAAACTTTGCGGGCGCTGATCGATGCGCACGGCCAGGCGTTTGATCCAGGTCGGGCTGTCGGTCCTGATCCGGTTCATGAACCAGCGCACCGGCGTGTCCGATACGATGCGCAGCCGGTGTTCGCCGGCGGGCATGTCCGGCAGGCGCAGTTCTCCGCGGCGGCCGCGTATAGCGCGTTCCAGCAGCAGGCGGTCGTTGAGGAAAAGCTGTACGCCGAGTGGTGCCGCACTGTCGCGCAGGAAACTCAGCCGGGGGCGTACGGCGCGCTTGCCGGGTTCGGCAACCAGCGTGACCGGTAGCGTCGTGTCGTTGCCGATTTCGTGGAACACGGCTTTCAGCGCGCGGTCCGGCAGCGGCAGCTGGTCGTCGCGCGGATTGAGCAGGTAACGCGCGCGCCAGTTGCCACGCGGGTGAAACTCTTCCCAGAGATACCGGCCGGCCAGCACTTCCGGGTCATCCTCGGCGGGTCGCTGTTGCCAGACCAGGCGCTGCATACGCAGGCCACGGATCAACTGTTCCTCGTTTGCCGGCGCAATACCGTACCAGCCCGGCAGGCGGCGTTGTTCGGGGTCGTAACTGTAATAGTCCTGCGGTACCCGCACCCGGGTCACCAGGTCCGGCGGTACGGAATAGCCTGCCACCAGGCCGGGCGCGGAGAGTCGCACCCGGACGGTATCGACATTCGCGGCGACGTGCAGGTAGCAGCTCAGGCTGTCGGATACCAGCGTGAAGGCATCGGTTTCACCGTACAGGCGGTCATAGAGTGAAGCAGCCGATTCACCCTTGCAGTTGCCTTCAAAGGTGTTTTCACCGGCACTGTTCAGCAGCTGGTATGTCAGGGTGAGAGATGTAGCCCCGGGCCATGTCATCAGCGCGCGGAAGTCGATGCGCAGGGGTGTGCGGCGTTTGCCGATATGCACCACCGGATAGTCCACCCACTGCCGCGCATCGGCGCGGTAGGTGCGCAGGAAAGCGGTTTCCGGCGTGATATCGAGTCGCGTGCCGTCCGGCTGTGCCAGTTCCGCGTTGATGATAACTGACTGGTCGCTGCTGATGTCCAGCAGCCCGGCGGCGGGTAACGTCAGTGTGTGGCCGGCCTCGATATCGGCAAAGCTGATGCGTCGCTCGAAACGTGAACGGTCGCTTTCACCCTGCCAGCGCAATACCAGGGCGCCGCCGCTGCGGTTATCGATGCGGTGCAGCGCCATGCGCAGCGTCCCCCCGTGCAACGGCACCGGGAGCGTGCCGTTGTGACCGGGTTCGACCAGCAGCCCTTCCGGTAATACCGACTGGCTGGGTTGCACGCTGTCGCCGTCGCCCAGCACGTACAGAACACGGCGCAGTTCATCGTCGCCGGTAATACCCTGCGGCGCCAGCGGCACCCAGCGATAACGCAGCAGTGCCCGCTGCTCACGCGGTGTCAGCCATTCCTTGCCGTAGACATTGCCGCGGCTCAGGCGTGCCTTCTTGTTCTCGTTGATGCGGTTCCAGCGGTGGGTCAGTTTATGGTCGGGGATACGCTCGCGCTGGTACAGGCGCAGCATGGCGCCCCTGATGGGTGCGGATGCCTGGTGCAGGCGCAGTTGTATGCGGGTGGCGGTCGGGAACTCATCCATGCGCAGCAGCATGATGCGACCGTCTGCCGGATTTTCGTTTCCGTCCAGGTAGAAGGCCGGCACGTCGGCGGGCTGCCCGTTGGCGTCGACAGTGCGGCTGACACGGGTACGATGATAATAGCTGCGCAGTTCCAGTACGGTGTCGGATTCATCCAGGATCCGGTACTCGATTGCATAGCCCCAGGGCGCCGTGGTTTCGTCGGCGGCCTTGTCGACATCGGCATTGGTGAGTACCCGGTAGAGCGGCTCGCCGGAAAGCGGCAGTTCAAAAGTCAGCCAGTCGTTGCGCTGCAGGCGGTAGACGATGGCGGCAGTGGACTGCTGCAGGCGTTCGTCCTGCGGCAGCGGCTGCGGTTGCGGCAAGGGCACGTCCGGGATATAGCGCAGCAGCGGGGACAGCACCGCCAGCAGCAGTAACAGGATGACGAGACGGCCCAGCAGTCTCATGGTTGCCCCCCGAATACCAGTCGCCCGGCGCGCGCCGCCATAAAGGCCGTGATGCGTTGTTCGGACAGGGGTTCCAGCGTGGCCTGTATCTGCATGGCCGGTTTCCTCGGATTGAGGTTGCCGACCAGGAATACGCCGCGTTTGTCCGCTACGGTCAGGAAGGACTGTTGCGAATCCAGATCGATCAGGCGCTGCAGGCGCCAGTGCGGCCACTGCACCTGCAGGCGGCGCAGGCTAACGATATCGTGATTGTTCTGGTAATGAAGCACCGCTGCCAGCAGGTCGTCCGGGATATCGGTGCGCGCCGCTGCCGCTGTTTTCAGGTAATCCATCAGGTCGTCTTTCAGCGTGGGGATGTTCAGCGCGCGGAACTGTTTTTCCTGCAGGTGGTTGTCGCTCTGCTGCCGGTAACTGTCGCGCGACAGCGGCGACAGCCAGAGGATCAGGAAATGCTTGTCGGGCAGGTTGGCCGCGTACAGGGACTGGGGAAGACCGCCTATTTCGTAACCGGCGGTATCCGGTGAGCCGTTGACGATCTGGTAGGCCAGGCTGTCTTCGCGCAACGCATCCAGCAGGCGCAGTCCCAGCATCGGCAGTTGCCGTTCATGGATAATGCCGTCGCTGAACGCCAGCAGGACATCACTGCCGGTCTGTTCCTCCACGGGACGCAGGCCGAAGGCGCGGCAGTGAATCACCAGTTCGGTTTCATCCGGCGGTGTTTCGCGCAGCGTTACCTGTGATACCAGGTTGAAGAGACTGGGGATGTTTTCCAGGCGTACCGTGTCAGCGCTGCCGTCGCGGTTGGCAAAGGGATGCGCGCCGGCAACCACCAGGCCGCGCGCATGCAGGCGTTCGAACAGCGAGACGGCATACTCGAAGCTGTTCAGTTCGTACAGCGGGCGCGGCACCTGCACCAGGTATTTTTCCGACGGCCCGAAGCGCAGTACGATGGTGCCCCAGTAGCGGCGTTGGCGGATATCTTCGCGTTCCTCGATAATCAGGTATTCCTGTCCGCTGCGCTGGTGGCGGTACTTGATCAGCCGGTAGTCGATGGCACGGGTTGCCGCGGCGATACGGTTCAGTTCTGCATCCTGCTGCTGTGCATCGATGTCCGCCAGGCTGTCGATCAGGTGCAGCAACGGGGTTATTATTTCCTCATCAAAGTAGAGCAGTTCCTCCGGCGAGGGCGGTCGGTAGCGGTCCGTGCCGCGGCGCGCCAGGCGTCCCTTTTTTTCCAGCAGCCATTGCTGCAGGTAGCCGTCGATCCTTTGCACGTTGACCTGCGTTTCGAGGGTTTCCTCCTCACCCAGTGACTGTGCCAGTAGTTTGCGCTGGTCGGTCTGGGTCAGGAAAAGTTCGGCAAACCCCTGGTGTTCCATGTCACGCAGCCGGTTGACCTCGAACGGCTGGTGCCAGTTGATATCGATCTCGCCAATACTGCGCTCCAGGAAGCCCAGGTCCAGCCCGCCCGGCAGGGTGCCTTTTACCCACAGTGAGGATGGCACTTCAGGTTCAGGACTGTCCTGCTCCCTCTCCAGGCTGGTGCCGGTGTGGCCGCGCACCTGCAATACCGAGCCGCGGCTGAGCAGGCGGTGGAACACGGCGAAGTAGGTCTGCCGGCTTTGCAATACGTCATTGGTACCGCCGATTGCGGCATTGCGGTAAGACCCGGCAATGGCCAGCGCCCGGGCGTTGAAACGGGTAAACAGCCAGGCGCCGGCATCCAGCGCCCAGCGTTCCTCGGCGGGAGCGGGGACTTCCAGCAGCAGGTCGGTACCCGCCCCGAGGTCGATAATGTAAATCCCGCGCCCCTGTCCGCCATTCTTTTCCTGCAGGTAGAGGTAGCGTCCCTGTACGACGTGGAGGGTGTAACCGGCCTGCTTCAGCGCATATTCCGCTTCCGCCAGGTGTACCGCCTCGTGGCCGTTGCGGTAGCGTTGCAGCAGCTTGAGCCCGGTTTCGAAAGCACGCAGCTCCGCCAGGTCGGGACGTATCAGCGTATCCGGGTCGCGGCGTTGGTAGATCGCGACCTTTTCGCGTCGCAGCAACGGCACCAGGTGGCCGTCCTCGATGATGTTGGGAGCGCTGATGCCGGCGGCGGCTTTTTCGCTGAACAGGCTTTCCGGCGTCGGCAGCCAGATCAGGGCATAGCCGATGACGGTGGCGAACAGCACCGATACCAGTGAGGTCTGCAGCGTGGAACGGGTCAGCATGCCGACGATCATCTTGTCGTGCATCTTTATCGCCATCAGGCTGGACAGCAGGTAGCCAAAGGCAAAGGCATCCGATACCTTGACGTCGGACCACCAGGTCGCCAGCACCAGGCTGAGCAGCCACTTGTAGGCAAAGCCGACGTTGAAGAACAGCAGCAGTTTGCGCGCGCCCTCGATGTTGGCGTGTGCGAAGCGCGGCAGTCGCATCACCAGCGTGGACAGGCCGAGGATGATGAAAGCCTCCACGAAAGTGATCACGATCTTGCTCGGCTCGTACCACTGCAGTGCCAGCAGCGAAGGGATCAGGATGCCGTTGTATTCCCAGCCGTAGTACAGGTTCATGCGCGAGGCGATGAGCGCGGTACAGATGATAATGATATAGGCCTTGGGGCTCGCCAGGATGGAGCTGGCGAGGTCTTCGTAGACGTACTGGATGTTGCCGAGACTGAAGTTGGTCAGTTCCATCAGGCCGTAGCGCACGATGATATAGCTGATGCCGACCGTGACGACCAGGCTGAGCATGCCGCGGCTGAAGCCGGGTTTCCAGAGCTGGTTCGCGATCAGCGCGATGACGATCAGGCCGAAGCTGTGCAGGTTGTTGACGTAATCGAAGTTGAGGTGGTAATTACGGTTCAGCCAGTCGCCGATGGTGGGGAACACCAGCCCGTCGAACACCAGTCGCACCACTACGCTCATGACCACCAGGGCGAAAAAGCGGTCGCGCCCGAACAGGCTGCTCCAGCGTCCCCGGTGTCCGGGCGATTCCGAGAACAGCCACACCAGGAAATAGGTGACGACGCCTTCGAGCACGATGGCGGCCACGGCCCAGGGTTTGAGCAGCAGCAGCGGTACCAGGTAGCCGGGTACCACCAGGCCGGTCAGTACCCAGCCGAAACGCAGGTTGAAGAAGGCCACGACGAACACGCCCACCCAGACACTGGTAATGACGGAACCGGACAGTCCGCCTGCGGGAAACAGCGGAATGGGGAAGATGTCCATCATGCGTTCAGTAACTGTTGCAACAATTCCAGCAGCTCCGGCGCCTTGACGGGTTTGCGCGCCACGCGCTCGGCGCCGGCATCCAGGATGCGCTGCTCGTCGCCGTTGGCGTGATTCAGCGCGGCCGTCAGCACCAGCACCGGAATATCCAGTTTGCGCACCTGGCGCAGCTGGTGGAGAAATTTCAGGCCGTCCATGACCGGCATCAGCAGGTCGAGGACGATGATATCGACCGGGTCGCTGTCGATGCACCCCAGCGCCTCGATACCGTTGGCCGCCTGCGCTACCGTGTAACCGCCCCTTTCCAGGATGGCGGCGAGCAGGCGGCGCACCATGCCATCGTCCTCGACGACCAGCACGCGGCGCTTGTCTGCAAGCGCCCCGGTCACAGGAACCCCTTCAGGCAGATGTCGAAACTCATGCCCTTGCCCAGTTCGGTTTCGGCGCTGAACTCGCCGCCCCAGGACTGTACCTTGCGGTTGGCGGTGCGCAGGCCGCGGAATTCGTCCACGGACACGGACAGGTCGCCGTGCAGGTATTCGTGCAGGCGTTCCGGTGGTAACCCAAAGCCGCTGTTCACGAAGTGGTAGCACACCCGACCGTTACCGGACGTGGCGCCGATAAAGATCCTGCTGCCGGAGCCGGCGTCGTGGATCAGGACGCGCAGGACATCGTTGAACACCTCTACCAGGCTCTGCGGCGCGGCCATTACGAAACACAGCAGTTCGGGCAGGTTGGTGTGCAGGTGCACGCCCGCCCTGGCGGCTATTTCCGACATCTCGTCGATACTGGACGCCAGCGGCTTCAGCGCATCGATGGGATAGCACTCAAGGCTGGCGTCCTCGAAGGTGAAGTACAGGTATTTCTGCACATCCTCGAATATCTGCGTGGCGTGATCGGATTTGCTGGCGAGAATGTCCGCGATCCACTGCTGTTTGTCGCCGGTATCGTTCTGCACCAGGAGATCCGCCGCCAGCAGCATGGCTTCCAGATCGTCCCGCAGCCGCATGTTCAGCTGGTCGACCAGGTTGACCTGCAGATTGTTGAGCGTCTTGAAGGTGCTGATGTCGACAATCTCGATCAGTATGCCGCCCAGCTGGAAGGGCGTCAGGTCGTTGTCGACTTCGTGGTTGCTGTGCTGTTTCTGGATCAGCGGCCGGATGGTCAGCATGTAGGTATAGCGGTCGTTGTCGATGGCCGGCGCCGGCAGCGAAACAACCGCGCGTTCCATGACGATGTAATGCATGTATTCGCGCACGGTAGTGAGGTCGCGGCCGCTGATGGCGCTGATCATGTCGATGGCGGTCATGTCGAAAAAACGCAGCCCGGCGCGTTTCATCAGGGTTTCCATCTGCAGGTTGACCTGCAGCACACGGCCGAACAGGTCATACAGTATGGCGGCGCTACCCATGCCGTCGAAGACGCGTTCCAGCACTGTCAGGCGTCGGTCGAGCAGCGCCAGAGACTGGTTAAAGGAGCGGTGGGTTTCGTCCCAGCCTTCCACGCGCAGGTAGCGGTTCAGGCGCTTTTCATCACGCTGCTGTTCTTCCAGCCAGCGCTGGCGGTGGTAGAGCATTTCGGCGATCTGTTCGGCGAAGTCGCCGGCCAGGCTGATGAAGCTTTCCTCGTGGGCGATTTTCCCCGGGTGTATACCGAATGCCCAGAAGCCCAGCACCTCGCCGGCGAAGGTCAGCGGTACCAGGTACTGGACCTCCTCCTCGTCGATGCGTTTCAGGTAGTCGCGTTCGACCCGGATCGGCGCGTTGGTGGCGATGGCCGTGCTGTAGGGTGTGCGGTGATAGTCGCGGCGCATTTCGTGGATATCGTCCAGCCCGCAGTTGAGCGAATGCACTTCGCGCACGCGGTGGTCGCCTGCCACCTTTTCCAGGAAAATCAGACGGTGCAGTTCCAGCGTCTGGTTGAGCAGGTTGGCGATGTACACCCAGGGTTCTTCGGAGGCAAAAAAGCTGGTGGGGATGACGCGGTCGCGGAGTTTTGCCGTGGTATCCAGCAGCGTGCGATGGATGAGTTGTTCTTCGCGTGACGCCTTGCGTATGAACACGGCGCCGAAGGTCACGCACTGCAGGATGGCCATTTCCACGATCGGCAGCCAGTAGCCGGCAAAACCCAGCAGCAGCCAGGCGATGGCGACGTAGACCAGCAGCATTGCCAGCGTCAGCCATACGCCGGTCTTTACCGACATGGTCTGGTACAGGTAGAGGAATGCCGCCACGATCAGCAGGTAGAGCAGCAACTGGACAGCAACCGGCAGTTCGCGGATGGCGCTGTCGGCGAGCAGGGTGTCCAGCGCCTGGGCAGTGTACTGGAGCAGCGACACGCTTTGCCAGGAACCCGTGGCCGGCGTATGCAGACCGGTCTCGCGGACATTCTTCGCAAAACCGATAATCACAATGCGGTCAGCGACCAGGGAACGTACCAGGTTGTCCGAGTGTGCCCGGTCCAGATCGATAATGGGTACCCCGAGGCCGCCATCGAGGAAGTTGACCAGGAAAGGGTCATCGCTGCCGGCGCCGGTGTCGGCCAGCAGCTGTGCCAGCGTGGCGACGGGTTGCCCGTCAACCGCGATATGGTATTGCTGGCGCCGACGAATACCGAGTTCATCAGGCGGCATGACCAGTATCGATGCGGCTGCCCCGGTTTCCTCCACGCCCGCCGGCCAGGGTTCGAGGCCGACGATGTCGCCTGTCACGGCATTGCGGACCGGTTCCCGGGCGAATACCGTGCCCGGGTGTTCGCGCAGCACGGGCAGCAGTTCAGCCGGGAACGGTGTCGGCGTGAATGTAAAGGCGACACGCGCCGCGCCGAGCTCGTACAGGCGGGTGACGAGGCCCGGCCACCGGGCCGGGTCGGGCGCAGGGGTTTTGCTCTGGATCAGCAGAATGCGGGATTTTGCCGTAGCTTCCGCCGGGGTATGCCGTACCAGCGTATCGTACAGCCAGCCAGTATACAGCTGTATGGTCCCGGTGTTTCCCAGCCAGGCGACAACCAGTACTGCGGCAAGCAGCAGCACCGGCGCCGAGTAGCGGTGGTAGCGCTCGGATGAGCGGTTACCGTTCAGGGGAGCATGGGCGGTTTTGATGCTGTCCATAGCGAGCCGTTATGTCTGTGCGGGCTTGTGTTACGCAGCACCGGCGGGGAACGGCGTCCATTCGCGGTGCCGGCGGGTTGCCCTGATTACTCACAGATTGTTGTTAAGTCCCTTTAAATTCAGTGTGATGTAGCATCTAGCGCGGCCGGGCCTGAGGTTGTCACCCAGCGCAGCCGTCACTCCGGCCTGTATCCGACAGACCCCATGTTCTTGTTAGCGACTGTTTTACCAATAATTTTAGCTCGATCTGCAACGGCGACAGTCAGCCCCGCAGAGGGGCTGCGAAATGCCCGGGCCGCCAGGACTTCAGCACCCCGGGTTTAATCGATAGGTATAAAATATTTATTAATATAAACAGGTTAAATGATATTTACAGAATCTACATCAGGAATGCCGCAACCGTGGTGACAAAAAAGAATATTGCCAGTGTGCGCCAGAAGGCGACCGGGTTACGTTCGATCAGCGGTTGCTGATCCAGGCGGGTGTAATTCTCGTTCGGGTGCGAGAGTTCGTAGACGAATTCGGACAGCAGGCCGTGGCGGCGCTCCGGATTGATGGCGACAGCCTTCATCAGCGCGCCGTCGACCCAGGCGGGAACGGCCCGGTTGTGTTCGCGTATGGAGACGTAGCGTACCTTGTTCATGTTGCGTTCGGTGAGTTCTTTCGGGTAGGGCAGTTTTCCACTGAGCATTTCGTAGGCGATGACACCCAGCGAGTAGATGTCGGAGCGGTTGCTGCCGCCGTGGCCGCGCAGGTACTCGGGGGCAGTGTAGTGGCGGGTGCCGAGGATATTGTCGCGGTCCAGGGGGGTGGTGATCTCCGTGATGCCGCCTATTTTTGTCGAGCCGAAGTCGATGATCTTCACCACGCCGTGTGCGTCGATCATGATGTTTTCCGGTTTCAGGTCCTGGTGGATCATTTCCTGCCGGTGCATGGCGCGCAGCCCGCGCGTGACCTGCTCCACGATATTGCGCACCTCGTCGAGCGAAGGTTGCGGGTTATCGTGCATCCACTGGCGCAGTGTCTTGCCCTGCACGTATTCGGTGACGTAGTACAGGCACTGCCGGCGGCCGTGCGGCTCCAGAACGGTCAGGAC
>JBHHXO010000100.1:0-11551 GCA_046757125.1 Thiogranum sp. | reverse complement strand
CACACCGGTCGGCGGGCGTCGCTTTCGTGGTCATGGTGTCGATGACCCGGTGAGTGACGCCGGCTGGCAGCAGATGTGGAATGCCGTGGGTGATAACGCGCCCTGGACCCGGATCGTTACCTCGCCCATGCAACGCTGCCATGCATTTGCCAATGCCCTGCAGCAGCGGAACGATTTGCCGGTCGAGGTGGAAGAGCGCTTTCGTGAAGTCGGGCTGGGCCGCTGGGAAGGGTTGAGCGCGGACGAGATCATGGCGCGTAACGAAGCGGAGTACCGCGCCTTTTACCTGGACCCGCAGCGTAACAGACCGAGCGGTTCAGAACCCCTGGAATCCTTTGGTGGGCGCGTTGCGGAGGCGCTCGAATCGGTTTTCCGGAATTGCAGCGGTGAACATGTTCTGGTGATTGCGCATGCCGGTGTTATACGTGCGGCACTGGGCCATGTCCTGCGCGCCGAAGCGGTCGCCTGGTACCGGGCGCGCGTGGATAATGCTTCCTTCACGCGCTTCGTGTCAGGATCTTATGGCTGCAAACTGGAGTTTCACAATCGCACGCACCTGCCGGACATGCGTGGCTGACTGCCTGTTCCGGGAATACCGCTTTTTGCTGTTTCCGCCATATTGACATGTCGGGACCCTGACATTATTTCAGGGTGCAACGCCGGTTCGGCGTAACGCTGAATCTGTAAACATGTGTTCACATGGACATCCTCCGCCAGGCCGCCGGTCTGGGTTATACTTTAGTACTGTCCGGCGTTTCATGCTGTTATTCGCTTTGGATCTACGGTTTACAGACGCTCGTTATATAAATGATTATTTCCTGGGTGAGGATGTAGTCGGGTATCCAGCTGACGTCTTCTTTTCAGGATATCGAAATTCAGGAGGATCCCCGTGGCTGATATAGTAATTCTTGGTGCCGGTACCGGCGGTATGCCCTGCGCATACGAAATGCGTGAAGCGCTGGGCGCGGAGCACACCATCACTGTGATAAACGCCAGTGAGACATTCCAGTTTGTGCCTTCCAATCCATGGGTGGCCGTTGGCTGGCGCACTGCCAAAGACACCACGCTCCCGATACGGCCCTGCCTCGAAAGGAAAGGCATAAAGTTTATTGCCGATACGGTTACCGGGATCGATGCAAAGGCAAACAGTATGACGCTCGCCGGTGGCGCCACGGTGAATTACGACTACCTGGTAATTACTACGGGACCGAAGCTGGCCTTTGAAGAAGTCGAGGGTTCCGGTCCGGACGGCCATACGTTGTCGGTGTGTACCGTCGGGCACGCAGAACGTGCCTGGGAAGCCTATCAGAAGTTTGTGAAAAATCCGGGCCACATCGTAGTGGGCGCCATGCCCTTTGCCAGTTGCTTCGGTCCGGCCTACGAGTTTGCCTTTATCCTTGATACGGATTTACGCAAGCGCGGCATTCGTGACAAGGTGCCCATGACTTTTGTGACGGCAGAGCCCTACATAGGACACCTGGGTCTGGGCGGTGTCGGGGATTCCAGGGGCATGCTGGAATCCGAGTTGCGCAGCCGCCATATCAAGTGGGTGACCAATGCGAAGGTTTCGCGGGTCGAAGCCGGCAAGATGTTTTTTGACGAGCTCACTGACGAAGGTGAAGTAAAGAAAGCACACGAGCTTGAATTCAGCTACTCCATGATGTTGCCCGCATTCAAGGGTGTGGACGCCGTCGCGAATGTGGAAGGGCTGTGTAACCCGCGTGGCTTCGTCATTATCGACGATAACCAGCGTAACCCGACCTATCCCAACATCTATTCGGCGGGTGTCTGTGTTGCCATCCCGCCGGTGGAAGTGACGCCGGTGCCGAGCGGTGCGCCGAAGACCGGCTACATGATCGAGACCATGATTACGGCGCTGGTGCAAAACATCAAGGAAGAACTGTCCGGAAAGCAGCCGTCACATACCGGGACCTGGAACGCAATCTGTCTCGCGGACATGGGGGATACCGGTGCCGCCTTTGTCGCCTGTCCGCAGATTCCGCCGCGCAACGTCAACTGGTTCAAGAAGGGCAAGTGGGTTCACCTGGCCAAAATTGCCTTCGAGAAATATTTTCTGCGCAAGATGAAGAAGGGTACATCCGAACCGGTGTTCGAGAAATACATACTGAAGGCGCTGAAAATAGAAAGGCTCAAGTAACGCGGCAGGGTTTTCAGGAGGACTTTTTCCGCGCGAGCGCAGCGCGAACTTCCCGTGCAATTCCCTCGGCCCGGGACAGGTCTTTTGCCAGGCAGTTGTAGTGCCCCATCTTGCGACCGGGCCGCGCGTGGTGTTTCCCGTACAGGTGAAGTTTCACCCCGGGGTGTGTAAACAGTCGATCCCAGTCGGGCGTGCCGCCTGCCCACAGGTCGCCGAGCACATTCACCATAACCACGGGCGACAGCAGTTCGGTTGAACCCGGCGGCAGGCCGCACAGGGTGCGCACCTGTTGTTCAAACTGGGAAGTGAGCGTGGCGTCCAGCGTGTAGTGCCCGCTGTTATGCGGGCGCGGCGCCATTTCGTTGATCAGCAGTTCGCCGCTGCGGGTAAGAAAAAACTCGACTGCCAGTACGCCACAGTATTGCATGGCCTGCGCGAGCTGGACGGCCATGGCTTCGGCCTGCGTCGCTGTCTGTTCCTCAATAGCCGCCGGTACACAGGTGGTATCCAGTATGCCGTTGACGTGCACGTTTTCGCCGGGCGGAAAGACAGCGATATCGCCGTTAACGCCGCGCGCCAGTATCACCGAGAACTCCTGTGCCAGGTCGACACGTTCTTCCAGAACGCAGGGTGCTTCCTGTAATTGCCGGAAACCCTGCAGGGCATCTTCGTTGTTGTTGACCGCGAACTGGCCCTTGCCGTCGTAACCGAGTTGCGCGGTTTTCAGCAGCGCCGGCATATTCAAACCGTCACAGGCCGGGCGCAGGTCGTCGCCTGTCTCTATAGCGAAGAACGGCGCGGTCGCCAGGCCCTGCTCGCGGATAAAGGTTTTTTCGAGAAGGCGATCGCGGGCGATCGCGACGGCGCGGGAACCTGGCCTGACCCGGGTGCGGGATTCCAGAAATTCCAGCGTCTCGGCGGGCACATTTTCAAACTCGGTGGTGACGGCCGCGCAGTGTGCGGCCATGTCTTCAAGGACCGCGTGGTCAGTGTAGGCAGCCTGCAGGTGCCGGTCGGCGAGACCGCCGGCCGGGCTGTTCGGGTCCGGGTCGAGCACCCATACCCGGTAGCCCATGCTGTGAGCCGCCATGCAGAACATGCGTCCGAGCTGGCCGCCGCCCAGCACGCCGAGGGTCGCATCAGGGAAGATCACGGTTGCGGGGGCAGTTCCATGTTCAGCGCCATGTCGGTCTGGGCGGTGCGGAAGTCATCCAGCTTTGCGGCCAGCCCGGCATCGTCGAGCGCCAGCAGGCCGACCGCAAACAGGGCGGCATTGGCCGCCCCCGAAGCGCCGATGGCGAAGGTGGCGACCGGGACGCCCTTTGGCATCTGCACGATCGAGAGCAGGGAATCCATGCCTTTCAGGTGGCGCGAGGGAACCGGTACGCCCAGCACCGGCAGGGTGGTCTTGGCGGCCAGCATGCCCGGCAGGTGCGCCGCGCCGCCCGCGCCGGCAATAATGCAGGCCAGACCGCGTTGCCGCGCGCCGGCGGCGTATTCGAACAGGAGGTCGGGTGTGCGGTGCGCCGACACAACGCGCGCCTCGAAATCCACCCCGAAGTGTTCCAGCTGCTCCACTGCAGCCTGCATGACGTCCCAGTCGCTGTTGCTGCCCATTACCAGGCCGACTTTCCTGGATCCCATAACCTGCCCCCGGATTTGAGGAAACGCGCATTGTACCACTGCATCGGGCGCCTGCCAGTTTCCGCGCACCCGCGGACTGTCCGGCCCGGTTCACAGCATGCCCGTGGCACCGGTACAATGCGTTTCTCCCGTGGAGACCGCTATGCTGGAAATACTGTACGAGTCCCGACTGAACAGCCTGCCCCTGCTGGCGCGTGGCAAGGTGCGCGACATCTATGCTGTCGGTGATGACCACCTGCTGATCGTGACCACCGACCGCCTGTCAGCGTTTGACGTGGTATTGCCGGACCCCATCCCGGGCAAGGGTGCGGTGCTGACAGCGGTCGCCAATTTCTGGTTTGAACGTACCCGCCACCTGGTACCGAACCACCTGGCGGATATAGCGCTGGAATCGGTGTTGCCGGATGCGCAGGAGCGCGCGCAGGTGGAGGGGCGTGCCATTGTGGTGCGCAAGCTGAATGCCCTGCCGGTGGAAGCCATTGTGCGTGGTTACCTGATTGGCTCCGGCTGGAAAGATTACCAGGCCAGCGGTTGCGTGTGCGGTATCCGGCTGCCCGCCGGTTTGCGGCTGGCCGAGCGCCTGCCCGAGGCCATCTATACGCCGTCCACCAAGGCCGAGGTGGGCGGGCACGATGAAAACGTCGACTTCGGCCATACCGAATCCCTGCTGGGTACCGACATCGCTGCCCGGGTGCGTGATATCAGCCTGCAGCTCTATAACGAGGCGGCTGTTTATGCCCGGGAGCGGGGTATTATCATCGCCGATACCAAGGTCGAATTCGGTCTGGATGATAGCGGTGAACCGGTATTGATCGATGAAGCGCTGACGCCGGATTCGTCGCGTTTCTGGCCCGTAGCGGAATACCGGGTGGGTGTCAGTCCGCCCAGTTTTGACAAGCAGTTTGTACGCGATTACCTGGAGACCCTGGACTGGGACAAAACCCCGCCGGGGCCGGCATTGCCGGACAATATTATTCGCCAGACCGCGGACAAGTATCGTGAAGCGCTCAGGCGACTGACGGAAAATCCTGCGTAAATCAGCGCTGTGGCCGGTCGCCTGCACCGGGCCGGTCGATTTGTGACTGAATTCATTAAATTTCCTGTGACTATGCCGATAACGTCCCAAGATGCGGGATGCGGCGGATCGGGTGCACCATAGCCCCAGTTTCCCTGCCCGGTTAACCTATACTTGATGTACCCGACTGGGGCATGCTCAACAGGAGACACAGATCATGCAGACAATCACTAAAAAACTGGCCAGTTATCTAATGGTTTGCATGTTGACCATGACGTCACTGAGCTTACCGATGACAGCCAACGCGACGTCTTACGATTACATGGGTGACAGCGAACAGCCGTCTGGCGGCATGATGATGGCCGATGCTTTTCTGGTGCGGCCGTTCATGCTGGTCAGCACGGTGGTAACCACCGTCACCTTCCTTGTCACGCTGCCGTTCAGCGCCATGGGTGGCAACGTGGGCGAATCGGCGACCACACTGGTTGCAGAACCGACCGCATACACGTTCACCCGGCCGATGGGCGAGTTGTAGCAGTCGATCCCCGTTTCGGGAAAAGGAGCCTTCGGGCTCCTTTTTTATTGGCTGAACAGCAGGAAATAGCCGCTGTTGTAGAAAACATGCAGCACCATCGGCGCCGCCAGACGTCCGCTGCGTTCCTTGAAGAAACCGAACAGCAGGGACGGAACGAACACCGCGGCAGCCCACAGCGGCGAATGATTGATGAAGTGCAGCGCGGTGAACAGCAGGCTGGTCAGTATATTGGCGTGACTGAGCGGCCCGATTCGCCAGGGCGCCAGGCGCTGGTGGGCGAGGTCCTGGACATACCCGCGAAAAACCAGTTCTTCTATTATCGGGTAGAGCAGGGCCGGGAACACAAAGCGTAGCGGGTCACGCAGCACCCAGGCCGGGTCCGATGCGGGCTGGGTGGCCAGGTAGAGCACGCCCCAGTACAGCAGCGCCGCGCCCATAGCCGCAATAAACAGCGGGTCTTTCCAGTAACGGGCACTTTTATTATTCACACGGTTATCGTACGCGATTGCCGCGCTACAGACATCTGCCGGATCGAGTACAATTTCGCACCTGACTCAAACGGGAGAACAGCGATGTATGGATTTAGTACGCGGCTATCATGCGGATTCGATGAAGCCATCGACAAGGTTACGGAAGCGCTGAAAACAGAAGGTTTCGGCGTATTGACGGAAATCGATGTCAAGGCGACCCTGAAGAAAAAGATCGACGTGGATCGCAGGCCCTACACGATTCTGGGCGCCTGCAATCCCGGGCTGGCAAATCAGGCGCTCAATGCCGACCCCGACATAGGCCTGTTGCTACCCTGTAATGTAGTGGTCCGCGAGGAAGACGACGGCGCCATTACGGTTGCATTTATGGACCCCAATGCGGTCCTCGGCCTGGTTGAGCAGGACGGTGTCGAGCAGCTGGCGGGCGAAGTGCGCGCCAAGCTCGAAAAGGTGCGCGACGCGCTGGGCTAGGGCCTGTTCAGGCCGCTTTCAGGCTCGGCAGGATGGCCGAGCGTGCTTCCT
Source organism: Thiogranum sp. (assembly GCA_046757125.1). GTDB lineage: Bacteria > Pseudomonadota > Gammaproteobacteria > DSM-19610 > DSM-19610 > Thiogranum. Next base: position 5,189 of record JBHHXO010000100.1, on the reverse strand, counting down.
CGAACTGGGCATCGGCTTCGGCGATCACGGGCTCCATGATGTCCACTGACAGTCCGGTCAGTTCCCAGGCGCCGGGCTCCAGCGGCGTTGCCTGCCTGTCGCGGCTGGTGACGCCGTGTGCCATGCCGGTAATGACGTCTGACAGGTGGATAACGGCTGTTTCCAGGCGATAGCATTCAGCGGCCGAGGGCTGGTGGTGATGCCGGGTGACCTCGATAAAGCTTTCCGGCAGCTTCCAGGCATGCATCAGCGCAGCGCCCACTTCCCCGTGATCGAAGTTGAACACCTCGCGCTCTGCAATATGCAGCGGTATGGACTGTTCGACGCAAAGCTCCAGTGCCTGCCGGGACTGCTCCGGTTGTTGCCGGTACAGGATCAGTGCACCGACATCGTGCAGCAGCCCCATGACAAAGCAGCGCTCGGTGTTCGGGGCGCGCAGGTAACGGGCGAGGATCCTTGCGACAATGCCGGTATACAGGCTGTGTGCCCAGAATTCCTCCATATCGACAAGCTGGTTGGGTATTTTTTCAAAAGCATGGATAGCGCTCGAACCCAGGATCAGGTCGGTCAGTTCCAGCGTGCCAATGATGGTGATGGCGCGGGATATGGTTTCGATGCGCGACGGGAATCCGTAGAAAGCACTGTTGACTATTCTCAGGAGTCGAACACTTAGCGCCGGATCCTGGCTGATGATCTGGCCGATGTCCGACGCCGAGGTGTCGGGGTTGTTGAGCAACTCCATGGCTTTCGTAACCACGGCGGGCAGCGAAGCGACTTCGACGGTATCGCTTATCAGCGCGCTGGCGTCCGCAGACACAGCGTTCACTGGTCCGCATTCCGCTGCGCGGAAGTCGACAGGTAAGGTCTGACTTCAATATCCATATTGCTGTCCTGACAAACCGGTTGAGTGCCTGAAGCAGGCAACTGAATTCGTACTGCCAGCCTGTAAAAATACGCCGGTCAGGGAAAACTGCAAGGCTTTGAACGTGCCCCGGCCCCTCGGTAAGTCTGCAACCAGTTGATAGTAAAAGATTAATAAATTTGTCCCGGATAATTTACAGACCTCGCCCCGTCTGCGAGAATAGCGCCAGTTTTCAGATGAGTGATTATTACGGAGAATATCGATGAAGAAAGTGATCGTAAGCACCCTCGCCAGCCTGTTGCTGGTTTCCGCCAATATCAGCATGGCCGGCGGTGATGCGGCTGCCGGCAAGGCGAAGTCCGCTGTCTGTGCCGGTTGTCACGGCGCCGCAGGCATCAGCGCTAACCCGCTGTGGCCGAACCTGGCAGGGCAGAAAGATGCCTACATCGTCAAGCAGCTGAAGGCTTTTCGTGACGGCACCCGTTCCGATCCGATGATGTCACCCATGGCGAAACCGCTTAGTGATGCCGACATCGATAATCTCGCGGCTCACTTCTCCAGCCTGAAATAAATCTTCTGCTGGAAAGTGTTTGCCAGGAAGCCCGGTTTTACCGGGCTTTTTTTATGCGTCGCGCAAACGGTGGGTCACAAACAGCATAACGCTCAGCAGGGTCAGGGCGCCGGCCTGGTGGGTGACGCCGAGCGCGACCGGTACATGCAGTAACAGCGTGGAAATGCCCAGGCCGACCTGGACGATGGCCATCACCAGCAGCAGGTGAATCCCCGTGCGCGTACTTTGTGACAGGGTGCGGGTTCTTGCGTAGTTCCAGAACGCGACGATGGATACAAAGGTCAGCAGCGCCAGCACACGATGATCGAACTGAACCGTGGCGATATTCTCGAACAGGTTGCGCCAGCCGGGCTGCAGCATCCAGCCGGCCGGTGGCAACCACTGGTCACCCATTTTGGGGAATGTGTTGTAGGCCAGACCGGCCTTGAGGCCGGCCACGAAACCGCCGGATACGATGGTGGTCGCTACCAGCGCCAGCAGCCAGGGCGCCGCTTTCCCTGCGCCACCCGTCGGTGGATCCGACGCCTGTGACGACGGGAATAGAATGCCGAACAGCAGCCACAGCAGGTAGGCATAGATGACCAGGGCCAGGCTCAGGTGCGCCGTGAGCCGGTACTGACTTACGTGTGGCCGGTCGACCAGGCCGCTCTTGACCATGTACCAGCCCAGCAGTCCCTGCAGGCCGCCCAGTACGAAGGCAACCGCCAGGCGCGGGACAAGTCGCGGTGTCAGCATGCGGCGGGCGAGAAAATACAGGAACGGGAGCAGGAAAACCGTGCCGATGGAACGTCCCAGCAGGCGGTGGCTGTATTCGTACCAGTAGATCGATTTGAAACCGTGCAGATCCATGCCGAGGTTGATTTTCCGGTACTCGGGGGACTCGCGGTACTTGCTGAAGACCTCTTCCCAGGCATGCTCGTTCAATGGCGGGAGGATGCCGAATATCGGGTCCCACTCCACCATGGACAGGCCCGAGCCGGTCAGACGCGTGGCGCCGCCGAGAATCACCATGGCAAATATCATGATGCAGCACACCAGCAGCCAGCCGGCGACCTGTCTGCGTGCCGAATCGTCCAGCTGTGCCGGTAACTTGTTCATATCGATCTCATTCTGCGTTAGCGGGCGGTTATTGTAGCGGATGTGCTTGCGCCGCGCTGCAGGCTGGGACACCATGCAGTACCTGTAAATTCCCGGTGCGGCTCCATGTTACGTAACCTGCTGATCCTGATATCCGCCGCGGCAGTATTCTGGTTTACAGCCGACGTCGTGCTGAATACCGGGCCGCCGCCGGAGACTGCGGTGAACCTGCAACCGGCGCTGGAGCCGATTGTGCCGCCACCGGCCCCGCAACAGGCGCCGAACCTGGTCGCCGATATCAACGTACACACGGAACAGGAACTGGAGGTCCTGTTCTCGCGCGTCGAGCAGCTGCTCGATCGCCCGCGCAGTGAAAATGAAGCGCCGCTGGTCAGTATTGTGCTGCATGGGCCGGAGGTCGAGTTTTTTGCGCTGCGCAACTATGTGAAGTACAAGGCGCTTGTCAACCGGGCCGCCGGGCTGGCCGCGCTCGGCGCAGTGGAAATCAGTATCTGTCAGACGCAGATGCAGAACTACGGGATTGCCGCCGACCAGGTTCCATCGTTCCTGCGCCAGGTGCCCTTCGGACCCGGTGAGGTGGAGCGCCTGCTGGAAAACGGCTACATCTCCATGTGAAGGATAATCGGGGACAGACCACGTTTTCCCTTCAGGGAAAACGTGGTCTGTCCCCGATTATCACAATAGTTCGGCGTGGCTGACCTGTCCGTAACGGTCCAGTGTCAGGCACAGCCTGCCCTGGCAGGGTATGCGGCCGGCAATGCGGCCGGAGCCTTCCATGATGATCTCCTCGAACTGCACAAAGGCTATGATGTGGTGATCGTTTTCTTCAAGGATTTCGTAGCACAGGGTTTCCTTGTCGATCCAGCCGTTCTGCGAGCAGAATGCGGTCAGCTCGCGACAGGACATCAGGTACTGTTCGATGTGTTGCAGCAGGTAGTGCATGGTCAGGAATGTTCCGGCGGGCCGCCTTTGGCAAAGAGACTGGGGTCGTCCGGCAGGGCCATCAGGTAGGCGCGCCGGGTTTCCTCCGACTCAAAATATATTTTCGTTGCTGCCACCCCGCTGCCTTCGACGACAAAGGGGTGGTGTTTCGGGTCCGGCACCTTGTTCCCGGTGACGGGATCAATCGTGGTCACGATCACAATTCGACCTCCTTCCGGGTGGCGCGCAGCCACAGCCCTGTCGCCCGGATACCGGTGACCTGGACAAAAGTATAGTTGGGGGAATTCGAAGCGCAAGGTTTTCCGGGCGTCAAAGATCAGGCGGCCGGTCCGCGCTTCTCACCGCGGGCTAGCGGTTACGGTACCGGTTCAGGTCGAATAAACCGGAGAGTACCGGTTGCTGCCTGGCATAGTAATCCTGGAACCAGTCTGCGGTATCCCAGAAATCGTAACGGGTGCGCCGGACACCGAACAGGCCGACAAAGCGTTCGTAGTCCTTGCGGTTCCGGATGGCCGCATAGCGTTCGGCGAATTCATCGACCCGGGCCAGTTCGATATCGAAGAAGAAGTTGGGGTAGGAGCCCTGCAGTCCCCTGACAACCGTCATGGTGTCATGCTCCAGGTCGCGGCGGTCGTTCAGTTCACGCTCGTCCTCGCTGGAGAACATGGAGCTTATGTTCTTGTAGGCCTTGTTGTGTATCAGCGTGTAGGCCAGATCCTGTTCTGTTTTGCCCGCGGTCCTGACTCTTACAAACGTCAGGTCAGGGAATACTCTCAGGATGATCCCGCTGATATTCGCTACCCGCGCCATGGCCCTGTCAGCCTGCTGCTCGGCGCTGCCCGTAGCAGATGACTGGCAGGACTGCGACAGGCAGCGGCTCAGGTCGTCGGTGCGTCCGGCCATGGGGCCCAGTCGGCGCTGGATATGCCGGTACAGTTCGGTCTGCGGGTCGTCGCTCCGGTAGCCGGTCACCACTTCGGTTTCCAGCCATTTGCTGGGCGCGTGCAGGTATTTTTCCAGGTCGGCGCGTATCCCGGCGTACCAGGAATCCCGTATCATCTTGCGCTTGCTGACCGGCAGGAAGGCAAGGAAATAGTCTTCACCTTCCATGCGCAGAAAGTCCATGTAGAGCCGGGTGTTCAGCTGGTGCCCGACATTGCCGAATACGTTGAAACCGGCTACCAGCAGGTAGTGAATGCGTTCCAGCAGCGGGTAATCGATGACCCAGGCCGTTTCCGGGTAATCGCCAGCGAGCCCGAGGCTGACCGAGGCGCTGTCAAAATGCCTGAAGACGGTCAGGGCGGCATTGGGGTTGTGTCCGTCGCCATCCCAGATGTAGTCCAGCGCCTGTTCCAGGTTCTGTTGCGGCATCTGCCGGAAGAGATCCTGCTTGGCATTCATGTAGACGTTCAGTTTGTCCCAGTACTCTGTCCAGGCGGCAAACAGTTTCAGTGTGTCGCCACGCTCTGACGGCATCTCCAGGTTGCCGGAAAAGTTGTTAAGGAAACTTGCATCGGCGGTTTCCAGGTTGTGGTCGGGGTCAAAGAAGAATACCCAGAACTGGTCTTCAATGACGTTGAGCGCAATCTGTCCGCGGCAGACAGGGCCCTTTACAAACCCCTCGATAAAGAAGCGCGCGTCGTCCAGCAAAAAACGGTAACGCGAGTCGGGCGGGATCGCCGCATAGGCCCTGAACGGGTTCGAGGCCACGTCGGG
>JBHHXO010000099.1:0-11682 GCA_046757125.1 Thiogranum sp. | reverse complement strand
CAGGCCGGTCGAGCGCAACAGTTTCGTTATCAACCAGGGCGAAAGCGCTATCGCCGTCAATGCCTACCGGGAACCCGGTATCAATGTGTTGAGGCTGATGAGCAATATCCAGCAGGCGATCAGGGAACTCGAAGCTCCGTTGCAGCAGGCGGGTCTGAGTATCGAGCAGGTCTACGACGAGACGATCTATATTCACCAGTCTGTCAGGATGCTCGCTGCCAACCTGGTCGCGGGAGTTTTGCTGGCGGTTGCCGTTCTCTGGTGGTTCATGCACCGTTTGCGCGCGACCGCGATAGTGGCGGTTGCCATTCCCCTGTGCCTGGTGTTCGCCTTTATCATTCTCGATGTAACCGGCCATACCCTGAATATCATTTCGCTGGCGGGCCTCGCGTTTGCCGTGGGTATGGTGCTGGATGCCGGCATCGTGGTGCTGGAGAACATTGTCCGCCTGCGCGAACAGGGCAAGCCGGCTGAACAGGCCGCGTTGCTTGGTGTGGACCAGGTGTGGGGTGCCTTGCTGGCGTCCACCATAACCACGGTGGCGGTGTTTCTGCCGGTGGTGTTTCTCAATGACCAGGTCGGGCAGCTGTTCGCCGACCTCGCCATTGCCATTGCCGCGGCGGTGGTTGCCTCCCTGTTGATCGCCGTGTTCCTGGTGCCCGTCGCGGCCAGTCACTGGTTAACCGGGCTGGAGCTCGAAGACAGGCACGCCCACTGGTGGCGGTCGGCCGGCGCGTGGATCATGCGGGTGACCGATACACCGGCGCGGCGCCGTGGCTGGATACTGGTGCTGATCAGTGTGCCGGCGATACTGAGTAGTTTGCTGTTGCCGGAAGCGGACTACCTTCCTTCCGGGAATCGCAACCGCGTATCGGTGTCGATCAACGTCGCTCCGGGTGTAAACCTGGCTACCATCGAAAAGGAAATGGGCCGGGTTATAGCGCAACGCATGGACCCGTACCTGAGTGGTGAAAAGCTGCCCCGGGTGAAACACTACTTCTTCGTCGTCTACCGCGGCGGTGCTCACATGGGTGTGCGACCAGTCGATCCGGATACGGTAGACGAGCTGGTTCCGGTGCTGAACGAAATGGTAAGCGGGTTTCCGGACACGCTGGCCTTTGCGCGCCGGGATTCGCTGTTCAGCGGTCTGGGCGGTGGTGGTGCCGTCGATGTCAATCTTCAGTCGCGGCATCTGGAGGCCTTGCTGGAAACCGCCAGCCTCGGCTACGACATGATTGAGAAAGCGATACCCGGTGTCTCCATCCGTCCCTTGCCCGGCCTGGAAATGGCCGAAGCGGAGATCCTGCTGGTGCCGGACGAACGGCGTATCGCCGAAGCCGGCTGGAACAGGGAGACGCTTGGCCGGGTTGCGCGCGCTTTCGGGTCCGGCCTGTACGTAGGCGAGTATTTCGACGGGGAACGGCGCCGTGACATCGTGGTACGGTCCGAATCCTGGAATACCCCGGAGGAACTCGAGGCCCTGCCGGTGGTGACGCCGGAAGCCGGTGTGCTGCCGCTGGGCGAGCTGGTCAGCATCGAGCGCACCGCGGGCCCCGTCCAGATTCGCCGGCTCGACCGTCGTCGTACCGTGACCCTGCAGCTGCGTGCCCCGGAAGGCATGTCCCTGGAGCACATGATGAAGGTGCTGCGTACCGAGGTCGAACCGGAACTGCTGAGTCTGCTGCCCGAGGACGGGGGTATTCGTTACTCCGGCACAGCCGAAAAGCTGGACGAAGCACTCAGTGCCGTGAGCGGCAGTTTCCTGCTGGCAATATTGATCCTGTACCTGCTCATGACGGCGCTGTTCCGCTCTTTCGTCGACAGCCTGCTGGTGCTGGTGGTGCTGCCGCTGGCTACCGTGGGCGGTGCCGCGGCGTTGCAACTGGTGAACCTGTTCGCTTTCCAGCCGCTGGACCTGTTGACCATGATCGGTTTCGTGATCCTGCTGGGCCTGGTAGTCAACAATGCCATTCTGCTGGTCTACCAGACGCGCAGTGCCGAGCGCGAAGGGCTGGGGCGTCGGCTGGCAGTACAACAGGCTGTGCAGTTGCGCCTGCGGCCGATCCTGATGAGCACCCTGACCAGCCTGTTCGGCATGTTGCCGCTGTTGCTCGTTCCGGGGGCGGGGACTGAACTGTATCGCGGGCTGGCGGCTGTCATCGTCGGCGGCCTGTCCGTCAGTACCCTGTTTACCCTGTTGCTGTTGCCCAGCCTGTTACGACTCGGTGAAACGGATTCCTGCTCCACGGCAACGGGTGATACCATAGCGTCATGAACTGGAAAGAGCAGGCGCGCGGTGCAGGGTGGACGTTGATGGAATCGCTCAAGGGCAGGTTGTGGCGGCTTGGTGCGCTTTATCACCCGAAGAACCTCAGGCAGAAAGGCCTTGTGGGCGCAGCGGCACTGCTGTTGCTGGCGGCTTTGTTCATTGCCCTTGTCGTAGGCTGGTACTGGAGCCGGGAACCCGGGTCCTTTGACGTTCACCAGGTTGCCCTGCAGCGTGTCGAGGGGGACGGCGGTCGGCTGGTGACCGGCGTGACCTATACCAGCACGCTGATTCACATCGGCGAAGTGCTGCTGAACAAAAGTGGCGGTTATCTCTCCAACGACAAAATGCCGCCCGGCGTGTGGCTGGACAATATGCCGAACTGGGAATACGGCGCGCTGGTCATGTTGCGTGACGCGACCGGTGCATTGCGTAACAATATATCCCGTTCCCAGTCCCAGTCGGTCGAGGATGAAGCGCTGGCGGACGCGGACCCGCGTTTCAATTTCCGTAACGACTCGTGGTTGTTGCCGGCCACCGAAAGCGAGTACAGGAAAGGCCTCAAATCGCTGAACAGGTACCTGCAGGAGCTGAGCGATCCGGACAAGCAGCAGGCGCAATTCTTTGCGCGGGCGGATAACCTGCGCCAGTACCTGGAAGTCGTTGGCAAACGTCTTGGTAGCCTGTCGCAACGGCTTAGTGCAAGCGTCGGACAGATTCGTGTCAACACCGATCTGGCGGGTGACAGCCGTGCCCGGAAATCCACCGATACCCCGGAAATTCTGTCGGTTAAAACACCCTGGCTCGAACTTGATAACGTATTCTACGAGGCGCGCGGTGCGACCTGGGCGTTGCGAGCCATACTGCAAGCCGTCGAGCACGATTTTGAGGAAATACTGAAAAAGAAAAACGCCCTTGTGTCGTTGCGCCAGATTATCCGCGAGCTGGAAGAGTCACAGCAGCCGACCTTCAGCCCGGTGATACTCAACGGCAGCGGTTTCGGGATATTCGCCAATTACTCGCTGACCATGGCCAATTACATTGCGCGCGCCAATGCAGCGGTAATTGATTTGCGGGCGTTGTTGCAACAGGGTTAGAACCCCCGCCGATTACCGGGAGCCGAACTTGTTATGAACTGGCTGGACCGTATTCCGTACAGCATCGTTGTGCCGCTGGCCCTGTTTCTGACCTTCGCGCCTTTCGTGCCGGAACCGCACCTGTGGCAGAAACTGAAAATGCTGGCCGACGGTGCACTTGTCAAACCCATCGATATATTCGACCTGTTTCTCCACGCTGCGCCGCTGGTGCTGTTGCTGATGAAGCTTGCAAAGGGTGGCAAGCCCTCATGAGCGCGCCGGAAAGAAGGAAGCACGTGCGTACTGCATTCACCGCCGATGTAAGACTCGTGCATGCGAGTGTCGGGACGCTGGATGTGAAGATGCGTGATCTGTCTGATGGCGGGGTGTTTCTGCTCACTGCTGACAGTGTCGACCTGCCGCCTGGCGAGCGGGTGGAAATCAGGGCGCTGGACGTGGAGGGTGCCCCGGTGTTGTCGGCACGGGTCGTGCGCCGCGACAGTACGGGCATAGCCCTGATATTAAGCGATGATTGAAGGAGTACTAGTCCTTGCTGTCCCTGTCGTTATCCCGCCGCGTCGATTTGACATCCAGCGATACCACGACTTCCGAATCGGGTTCGTCAATATAACGCGGCCGGGCATTCATGTTGCGGCCGTACTGTTCCCCCAGTTCCTGTTCGCGCGATACGATCACCATCAGGCATTCGCGGATGCTCTGTATGGTCTGCTCGGAAAGCGGGTGCTGGAAGCCGGGGTGCGGGGCCGTGTCCCTGGCGACGCTGGTCAGCACGTTTTTCATCATGCGCAGCACGCGCTCTTCGGTGGTCAGTTCCGGTTCGTTCATTCCTGTTCCTCATCCCGGTGCCCCGGCACGATTGTATTAAAGCCGTCCCGGCGTATTGTGCCACAGCCGCTGCCGGCATTCGCAATACACGCTTTGTTCAGGCGGGTTTTAACGATTCCAGTTCTTCCCAGCGCCGGTAGGCGGTCTGCAGCGCGTCTTCGATATCGGCGAGCTGTTTCCTGGCAGCGGCAATCTCGTTGCCCTCCAGCTGGTAGAAAGCGGGGTCGGACATGCGTTCGTGAAGGGCTTCTATCCCGGCTTCCAGCGTTTCGATCTGCCGGGGCAGTTGTTCCAGTTCGCGCTGGTCCCTGTAACCCAGTCTGGCCGGTCGGGCGTCCGGTCCGGCCTGTTTGCGTAGCGGCTTGCCGTCCGTGACCGCCTGTTTCGGTTTGACAGCGGCGCGCTGGCGCAGCCAGTCAGCGTAACCGCCGACGTATTCCCTGACCGTGCCGTTGCCCTCGAAGACCAGCGTGCTGGTGACCACGCGGTCAAGAAAGCTGCGGTCGTGGCTGACCAGTAATACCGTGCCCGCATAGTCTGCCAGCAGGTCCTCCAGCAGATCGAGGGTGTCGATATCCAGGTCATTGGTGGGTTCGTCGAGCACCAGCAGGTTGGAAGGTTTGCTGAAAAGCCTGGCCAGCAGCAGGCGATTGCGTTCCCCGCCGGACAATGCGCTGACCGGGGTCTGGCAGCGGTCCGGCGCAAACAGGAAGTCCTGCAGGTAGCTGATGACGTGGCGCTGTTGCTTGTCGATCTCGATAAACTGCCGGCCGTCGGCAATATTGTCGATGACGGAACGCTCTCCATCCAGCTGGGCACGGCGTTGATCGAAATAGGCGATATCGAGTCGTGTGCCGAGGCGGACCGTGCCCGTGTCCGGTTGCAGCTCGCCGAGCAGCAGCCGCAGCAGGGTGGTTTTGCCAACGCCGTTGGGCCCGATGATGCCGACCTTGTCGCCACGCAGGATCTGTGTGTCGAGGCCGTCGATGAGCAGGCGGTCGCCAACAGCGTAGCCGGCGTTGACGGTTTCGACCACCAGTTTCCCGGAGGCGCCGGCCTCCTGTGAGCGCATGCTGGCCTTGCCGGACAGCGCACGGCGCTGGCCGCGTTGCTGACGCATTTTCTCCAGCTGGCGTACCCGACCCTCGTTGCGGGTGCGGCGGGCCTTGATGCCCTGGCGTATCCAGCGTTCCTCCCGAGCCAGTTTTTTGTCGAAGGCGGCCTGGTGGCCGGCCTCGGTATCCAGCCATTCCTGCTTGCGCCTGAGATAGGTCGGGTAGTCGCCCGGCCAGTCGGTCAGTACGCCGCGGTCGAGGTCAATGATGCGCGTCGCCAGCCGGGTGAGGAAGCTGCGGTCGTGGGTGATGAACAGCAGTGTGCCGTCAAAATTCAGCAGGAAGTCCTCCAGCCACTCGATCGACTGGATGTCCAGGTGGTTGGTGGGCTCGTCCAGCAGCAACAGATCCGGGGCGGAAACCAGCGCCCGGGCCAGCAGGACACGGCGCTGGATACCGCCGGACAATTGTTCGAAGCGCGCATCGGGTTGCAGCGACAACCTGGAAATGACACTTTCCACGCGCTGTTCCAGCGACCAGCCACCCTGTGCTTCCAGTTCGTGCTGGGTTGCTTCCAGCTGTTCCAGCAGTTTGTCGTCCTGGTGCCGGGTAAGCGCTGCGCTGAGCTGGTGGAAGCGGCGGATCAGCTCACCCAGCTCGCCCAGGCCGCGCGCGACGCAATCAAACACACTGCCCGCGAAACTGCCGGGTAACTCCTGGTCGAGGGACGCGATTCCAAGGCCCTGTCGGTGGTCGATATCGCCGTCATCGGCTTTCAGGCGGCCTTCCAGGACTTTCAGCAGCGTGGATTTGCCGCAGCCGTTGCGACCCACCAGACACACCCGCTCACCCGCTTCGATGGTCAGGTTAATGCCATCCAGCAGGGCCGGGCCGCCAAAACCGAGGCGCAGATTGCGAATACGAAGCAGGGACATGGGGCGCGAAGCATAAAGGCGCCCCGCGGCGGGCTCAACTGATTTTAGCGCCGGTCGATATATGCTCCAGGGGTACCGGAAAGCCCGGAAATGTGCACAATGTCACACCAATCGTGACGCGGAAGCCGCACACTGGCCGTCCGGCAGCGGGGAAAAGGTTCATGCTCAAGCACGATTTTTACGCACATCCTACAGTTTTCGACCAGTTGCAGAACGAAGCGGGTGGCTGGTTCTGCGCGCGCTTCGGGAAGCTGTGTCCCTATGCCTGGACCATTGGCTTCGGCGTGCTTGGCCTGGTATTCCTGTCGATCGCCATGGTCGTGTTCGCGGTTCTTCTGCAGCAGCGATTCGCCGGGGACACGGTTACCGTGCTGAACCAGTCACTGGCACAGGCCGTCACCATGATGATTGCGCTGCTGGCCGCACAGGTGGTGTTCAAACAGGCGCTGGATGCCTGGCCGAGGCAGATCGAAATGCCGCTGAGGTTGCGTTTCCTGGCGGTCTTTCTTGGTTTCAGGGTGCCGCGGAAAGCGGTGTCGGCGGCACGCCGCACGGCCCGCAAGGCCGGACCTGAGCGGCGCAAGACCCCGGTTTCCGAACAGCAGGCGATCCAGGAATTTTTTTCCGGTGTGCGTGCAGCCGGGGTAAACGTCACTATTGCCAGAACACTGTTTACAGCGGGTGTGCGTTCAGTCGATCACCTGTGCGCGATCAGCGATTCCCGGTTATACAAGATCCACGGCGTCGGGCCGGCCACGGTGCGCAAACTCAGAAAGCACTTCCCGGCGCGGTAACTTCAACTTTTATCGCTGTCCTCCAGGCTGCGGTAACAGTCCGGTGTAAAGCGTGGTGAGCAGATTGCGTAGAACACCAGGTCGTCACGGCCTGTATTGCAGATACGCTGCCGTGTGTCCGGGGGAATACACACCACATCGCCTGCAGCCACCGGGGCCGGGGGCAGTTCGCCAATTTCCGCCCGCCCCTGTCCCTGGACAATAAGGTAGCGTTCCGCGGTTTGGTGCAGACAGTGCCACTGTGTGGTTATACCCGGCTCGACCCGGGCGCGCGCAATCGATATATCCGGGGCGTCGGCATGATTGGCGACTTCCAGGATATGGCAACCCTCCTGGAACCAGTATTCGTCCAGCGCGTGACCGTGCAGTATTTTTGCGTCCATTGCGGCACTTTACCCCATGTCCGTCGTTGCGTGCAGACCCGGTAATAGCGGGCGCGTATGCGCGGGAAACAGTAGCGCCGGGGCTTTATGCTATTCTCGGTTGCGGGTACTTGTTGCCCCGGGATTTCGCAGCGCCGGAGAGATCAATGACCGAGTCCGTACCTTTTTCGATACATGCCCTGGAACTGGGGCCCATGGAAAATTTTGTCTACCTGATCGAGGACAGGGCCAGTGGCCGCGCAGCGGTTGTCGACCCCGCCTGGGATGTGTCGCAGGTACTCGACCTTGCCGGGCAACACGGTGTGCGCATTACCGATATCCTGTTGACGCACAGTCATCATGACCACATCAACGGCATAGACGAAGTTCTGCAGGCGCAGGATGCACAGCTGCACCTGTTGAAGGAGGAAGCGCAATTCTGGGGTTCGTATCCTGATTTACCGACACTGCACCACGGGGGTGACCGCATTGCGCTGGGGGATACGGAAATCGAGGTGCTGCACACGCCTGGCCACACCCCGGGTTCGGCCTGCTACCGGGTCGCTGACCGGCTGATAACAGGCGATACCCTGTTTGTATTCGGTTGCGGCCGCTGTGACCTGCGCGGCGGCGATCCCGGGCAGATGTTCAATACGCTGAAAGACATGGAACGGAACCTCCCCGACAGCACGGTGATCCTGCCGGGTCACAACTATGCGGAAAAACCGACGTCGACCCTGAAAGAGCAGCGCGAGGGTAACCCCTTCATGCATTTCGACGACCCCGGCCGTTTTCTGCACTACCGGATGTTCTACCACGACAAACACCGCGAGGGCCCTTACGGCCCGGTGTGCAAGGGGCATGAAATGCCCGCTGACGAAGCGTGAAGACACTGCCGGATTTTGTGCGGCCCGGGCTGCGGCTGCTGTCCATAGGGCTCAACCCTTCGCTCCCGTCGATACAGCACGGGTTTTACTTTGCCAATCCGCGTAACCGTTTCTGGAAGGCGCTGAACAGCAGCGGCCTGCTGGGCGAGCCGGTCGAGCCGGGTCCCGGCGTAATGGACGTGTTGCTGAAACGCGAGCGCATGGGGTTTACCGACCTGGTGAAACGCCCGACGCGCGGTGCTGCTGACCTGAAAGCGGCCGATTACCGGGAAGCGGCGCCACGCCTGCGCAGGCTGGTCGAAAGCTGCCAGCCCCGGTGTGCCTGGTTTCACGGCAAGGTGGCCTACGGGTATTTCGCACGTTACGGCGGCGTGACCGGCGATGATGCCGGCTGGGGATTACAGAAGCACAGCATCGGATCGACGCGCATCTTCGTAACCCCCAATCCCAGTCCGGCCAACGCGGCGTTTTCCATGGACGATCTGGTGAACGCGTACCGGCAGCTGGCGGACTATCTGGCCGGGGTGTGAGTGTTTCCCGCGGTGAGAAGTGCGGGCCAGGATAAGGGCCATGCTGTGATTGATATTGCGAGAGGTCACCTGATGGTCAGGACAAAGCGGTGGATATTGACGGGGTTGTGCGTGTTGCTGGCGGCCTGCCAGCAGGCAGGTTCCAGGAGCGGTTTCTATGACAGCCCGCTGCAAGCGGGTGATGAAGTCGAGGTGCTGCAGACCATCACCATACCGGCGGGGCTGGCGCGCATCTATCTGCAACACGGCAAGACCATGAGCTACGGCAGCACGGATCAGTATGCGCCGTTCTGCTACTTTCTGATGCAGGACCCGTTACCGGCCGGGCAGCAGATCAGGCCGGGTGTGCTGGTGATTGATTCGGTGTGGCTGGATGAAACATCGGTCAGTTTCAGCCGGCCGGTCAAGGTGGCGGCCGCCGGGCTGGCGTTCGGTGGTGAGCGCACACCAATCGCCTACCAGTTCCATTTCACTCTCGGTTCACAGCAGCAGGGAACGTTGACGCTGGTCTGTTCCGGGGCATTCGATATGGCGGTATCGGCGCAACCGATCCGCCTGGCGGAAGTGCGTGAGGTGCTGGGGAATTTTGCGGCGGTCAGGGTGAAGGCGGCGACTGCTCGGTAAACTTGTTCCAGCCGCCTTCTTTCCCGGGTGCCATGTTCTGCCGGTCTGCATAGAGCACGGTAACCATGTCTGCTACTGCGTTGGCAAAGTTGACGTTCGGGTTGGCTGCGCAATAACCTTCCAGCCAGTCAAGTATGTCGGCCATGCTTTTTTTGCCGAGGATATTGTAGGTGCTGGCGCCGGCATTATTGACGGCGGACAGGTAACCGGCCAGCCAGTGGTGATACCAGCGCTCGATGCTCCCCGCGCGGTCGCGCGCAACCAGGTAGGCGGCGCAGTTGTCGCTACCGACACCGAACACCGCATACTGCTCATCCATATCACGGGCCGCGGCCGGGAGCGCGTATATCAGGCCCGCCAGAAGTACAGGCAATAATGGGAAAAATGGCATCCGTTTCATGAGTATTTTCCTGGTTTCAGGTTCTGCATCGGCATAACGTACCGCCCGCTTTAGGCGCCCCGCAGCCAGCGCAACCAGCGCCACAGGCTCAGCAGGCTCGCCAGGGAGCCGGCGACGTAGGTAAAGGCGGCGGCCGTGAGAATCTGTCGCGCGGCACGCTGGTCCCCGGCGGACAGGTAGCCGCCTGCCTCGAGCAGCGGCAGGGCGCGCCGGAAGCTGGCGTCCCATTCCACCGGCAGCGTGACCAGGTGAACCAGTGCCGCTGAAGCGAAACTCGCTACGCCGGCAGCCAGCATCATGAATGCCGATGAAGGTGCGCGGGTTGCAGCCGTTACCAGCGGGGCCAGTATGAACAGCCCGTTTCCCAGCTGTTGTATCGTCTGTGCCAGCAGCGCCAGGCGGGTCCGCCAGCGCAGGGGTTTGTAGTCGAGCCGGTCCTGCAATGCGTGCCCTACTTCGTGGGCGGCCACGGTGATCGCCGTCAGCGATCTGCCGTTCAGTTTATCGGGTGTCAGACGTACCACCTTGCCGGCAGGGTCGTAGTGATCTCCGCTGTTGCTTGCTTCCAGCCGTACATCAGTGAGTTGCAGCCGGTCGAGCAGGTGGCGCGCGAATTCACCGCCGGTGCCGGGGAAGTCGCCCCGCGGCCGACCGTGGCGTTTCATTACCGCCTGCACCCACAACTGGGGTCCGAACAGGAGTAGCAGAAGCAGCACTACGCCGATCAGAATGTGCATGTCGTTGCCGGTGGGGCGGCTTGCTGCACAGGGTCTCCGTGATGACCGGGTCGGGGTCGGGCGGCTGCCCGGTAGCGATAGTTCATACCTGAACTATACTTAACCGGCAGGAATTCAGGAAAGGAGGGCGCTGTTATGGCTATTGCAAGCCGCTTGGCGGACTATCTGATTGAACAGGATGCTGATTTTGAACTCATCAGCCATCCGCATTCCTCCACCAGCATGGAATCCGCACAGCTCGCCCACGTGCCGGGCGCGTTGCTCGCCAAATCGGTCGTGCTGGAGGATGACCGGGGTTACCTGCTCGCGGTGTTACCGGCCAGCAGCAAACTGGATCTTGGTGAGTTACACCGGCAGACCAACCGCAACCTGGGGCTTGCCACCGAATACGAGCTGGGTGCGCTGTTCGAGGATTGCGAGCCGGGTGCGATACCACCGTTCGGCAGTGTCTACAACGTCGAGACCATACTGGACGACAGTCTGGCGGAAGAATCGGATATCTACTTCGAAGCCGGTGATCACGAACAGCTGGTCCATGTCAGTGCGGAAACGTTCGAGGCGCTGATGGGTGATGTCCAGCATTCCGGTATCAGCCGGCATCTCTAACCCGCGCTTCTCGCCTCGTCCCACGGTGATAAGTGCGGGCCAGGGAAGCAAACTGACCAGGTGATTTCTGCCGGGTCAGCAGGCCGCATGGCTCAGGGCGTGACCGGTGCGCGTCCGATCGAGTAGTAGCAGAACCCTTTTTTAGACAGGAAATCAGGGTCGTACAGATTGCGGCCATCAAAAATCACAGGGGCTTTCAGCTGCTCGCGGATCAGATCGAAATCCGGGCTGCGGAACTGGTTCCACTCGGTAATGACCACCAGGGCGTCCGCTCCCTGCAATGCGGCCTCCGGTGTTTCGCACAGGGTCAGGTCATCCCGTTCGCCGTAGATGCGGCGTGTTTCCCCGGCGGCCTCCGGGTCGAAGGCGCGCACTGAAGCCCCCTGTTCCCACAGGTGCTCCATCAGTACCCGGCTGGATGCCTCACGCATATCATCGGTATTGGGTTTGAAAGCCAGCCCCCACAGGGCGAATGTCCGGCCTTTCAGGTCGCCGTCGTAGTGGGCGGAGATTTTTTCCGGCAGTTTGCGTTTCTGGCGGAAGTTGATGGCTTCCACCGCGTGT